>NZ_POTZ01000110.1 GCF_003236365.1 Streptomyces sp. NTH33 | reverse complement strand
CTGGCGCTCCCAGGCGACGGGGGCGCGGACGCCTCCCCCTGCGCCTGCGTCGCGCCCCCGTCGCCTGGGAGCGCCAGCGCCCCACGTGGCGCGCGGCCCGGCCCGCGCTGATCGCCGGCGCGCTCAAGCGGGCGCAGGCCCGGCCGAGCGGCAACTGGTACGTCGTCGGCGCCTCCCGCGACCTGCGCCCGGACCGGCCGCTGGCCCGTACCGTCGACGGCCACGAGGTGGTGCTCTGGCGCGACGCGCGGGGCCGCCCCGTCGCCGGGCCCGGCGTCTGCCCCCACCTGGGCGCACCCCTGCGGGACAGCCCGGTGCGCTGCGGCACCCTGGTGTGCCACTGGCACGGGCTCGCCCTGGACGGAACGCCGTCCGCCGGGTGGGAGCCCTGGCCCGCCCACGACGACGGGGTGCTGCTGTGGGTGCGGCTGGACGACGCCGGAGGCGAGGAGCCCACCGGCCGGCCACCGGTGCCGGCCCGTCCCGCCGCGGCCGGCGCGCTGGCGGCCGTGTACACCGGGACCGGCGTCTGCGAGCCGGACGACGTGGTCGCCAACCGCCTCGACCCCTGGCACGGGGCCTGGTTCCACCCGTACTCCTTCGTCGACCTCACCGTCGTGGACACCCCCGGCCCGCGCGAGGAGGAGGACGCCTTCACGGTCGACGTCTCCTTCAAGGTCGCCGGGCGGTTCGTCGTCCCCGTCCGCGCGGTGTTCACCGCCCCCGGACCGCGCACCGTCGTCATGCGGATCACCGACGGCGAGGGCGAGGGCTCCGTCGTGGAGACCCACGCGACACCACTGGGACGCGACGCCCTGGGCAGGCCGCGCACCGCGGTGGTGGAGGCCGTCGTGGCCACCTCCGAACGGCCCGGGTTCACCGTGGCCCGACGCGCCGCCCCCCTGCTGCGCCCGGCGATCCGGTACGCCGCGGGCCGCCTGTGGCGCGACGACCTGGCCTACGCCGAACGGCGCTGGGCCCTGCGTTCCACGGGACGCTTCCCGGGCTGAGGAGACCGCCGGGGCTGGTGTGCGGGATGTACGGGCCGTGCGGGCCGTGCGGGCATGCGGGATATGCGGGATATGCGGGGCGTACAGGCCGTGCGGGCCGTACGGGACGTGCGGGATGTGCGGAGGCCCGGTCTCGGCGAGGCGGGAAGCGTACGCGGCGCCGACGGCCTTGCGCGGGCCGCGGGCCACGGGGCGCACAGCGCGTCCGGGTGCTCATGCCGACGCGGTGGGTGGCCTGCTCAGGCGTGTCGGTCCCGCAGCCCCGCAGCTCCGTGGCGTACGGCGGATTCAGCCCTGGCGCGGCGGTTGGCGCAGGGCGCCGTCCGCGCCGTCCGCGCCGTCCGCGCCGTACAGGCCGCTCAGCGTCTCGACGGCGTCCCGCAGGCCGGCGCACCGCGGGAAGCCGCCGGCCGACCGCCGGTCCCAGCCCGGGCCCGCCGGCAGGACGACGGGCCGTCTGCGGGCGCCCACCGGTCCCCACTGCAGGCCCGCGACGTGCCGGGCGAGCGGCGGCGACGCCGTCGAGCGGGTCTGCGCCCACAGCACGACGGCGGCCGGGCCGGTGCGCCGGACACAGGCCAGCAGCGCCTCCACCGGTACCGCGGCGCCCAGCATCCGCGTCGGCAGGCCGAGCTCGCCCAGTGCCGCGTCGAGCGCCTCCAGCGGCAGGGAGTGCTGTTCCCCGGGCACGCAGGCCAGCACCACCGGCTCGGCGCCCGAGGGCACCGCCGGGCGCGGCGGCAGCACCAGCGGCGCACGGCGCAGGGCGGTGGAGACCTGCCAGGACAGCAGGTGCTCCACCTCCACGTAACGGTCGCCGGAGGACTCCCACTTGCGGCCCACCGCGCGCAGCGTCGGCACCATCACCTCCTCCCAGGCCACGGTCAGCCCGTGCTGCCTGACCGCGTCCAGCAGACGGCTCTCCAGCTCCGGCGCGTCCAGCCGCACCGCGGCCCGGGCCAGCCCCCGGCACTCCTGGCGCACGTCGCCGAGCGGCAGTCCGCCACCGGCACCGCCGCGGCGGGCGGGCCCCACGGCCACCGGGGGCGCCAGGGACGCCAGGGGTGCCGGCTGCCGGTCGGACGAGCCGGCCGAGGTGGTGGAGGGCGGGGCCCCGCCGTGCGTGAGGCGGGCGACGCGGGCCGCCTCGGCCGGGGGAGCGCCCGCCGCCGTCAGCCGGCACATCTCCTCGACCATCGCCACGTCCCGCGGACTCCAGCGCCGGTGACGCCCCTGCGACCGCAGGGCGGGGCCCAGGCCGTAGCGGCGGTCCCAGGAACGCAGGGTCGTCGGGGAGACCCCCAGCCGCCGGGCCACCGCGCCCGTGGTCAGCCCGGCCACCGCCGTCTCGTCGTTCACGTCCTCACGTCCCGCCGTCCTCATGGCTCTTCGGCTCTTTCGCCCTTCCGAACAGACAATCCGATGCTATATCGATGCAAGTTGTTTCGGCCTCCTCCTCCGACGCACGCTGAGCGCACACCTTCCTCAGGAGGAGAGACGTGGTCATGGACCGCATCCAGGCCGTCCCGAACGCCGTCACCGCCATCGATGCCATCGAGTCCGGACCCGCCCACCCCGCGCCGTCCGCGGACGACGCCGCCTGGGCGGCGCTCCACCGCCGGTGGGGCGGGCTGGTCCACGGGCTGGCCCGGCAGGCACTCGGGGACGCGCGGGACGCGGACGACGTGACCCAGCAGGTGTTCGCCGACGCCTGGCGCGGACGGCACGGGTACGCGCCGGAGCGGGGAACACCGGCGGCCTGGCTCGTCGGGATCACCCGGCGCAAGGTGGCCGACGCCCTGGCCGCCCGGGCACGCCGCGCCCAGCTGGCCGCGATGGCGGCCGAACGGCTTCCGGCGCAGGGGCACGTCGGCGCCGGCGAGCCCGAAACCGTGCTGGACCGGCTGGTCGTCGGCAGGGCCCTGCGGCAGCTCAGCACGGCTCAGCGGCACGTGCTGCATCTCGCCTACTACGAGGACCTGACCCAGGCGCAGATCGCCCGGATCACCGGCTGGCCGCTCGGCACGGTCAAGAGCCACACCCGGCGCGGCCTCGACCGGCTGCGCCGCTGCCTGGAGGACGAAGGCGGCGCAGCGGCCTGACGCGCACGATCGATGCGAGCTCCCGGAGACAGCCGTAGCGACGCTCGTGGCCCAGGACGGCCCGTCCCTCCGGCCGGACGGTCCGGCGTCCGGGGCCGCGGGCAACCGTCGTCACGCCGGGGCTCACCATGACCGCCGTAACCGGGGCGCTCGGCGCTCCCCGCTCGCGAGCGCTTTGTGACGCGTCCACCCCTTGTGCCACCGCTGTCGACGTCGTACCGTTTCGCCACCCCGAGATCGTATGGGATCAAACGATGTGGGGTGCCGTCACTTCGGCCGCTCCGCACCCGTCGTTCGTTCAAGTCCCGCGGGGCGTCCTTGATCACCGGGAGTCGTCGCATGGCATCACGTTCACAGGACCTCGCACCGCAGTCCGGCGCTCTGCCGCCCGGCGCGGCGCCCTGCTGCTCCGACGGGCACGGCGACCTCGCCGCCGCCTCCCGGCGCCGCTTCCTCGGTGCCTCGGCGGCAGTTGCGGCGGTCGGCGGCATCGGCGCGGTGCTGACCGGCTGCGCGGGGCCCGCGAAGGCCGCCGCCACCCCCGCGGCGGTGTCCGCGATCAGTGCCCGAGCGGCGAACAGGGGTGACCGGGTCGTCCTGCTGGGCACCGCCGGCGGCCCGCCCCCGGAGATCGACCGTACGGGCATCGCCTCGGCGCTGGTCGTCGGCGACCGCGTCTACATGGTGGACTGCGGCCGTTCCGCGGTCACCCAGTACGGGCGCGCCGGGCTGAAGTACAAGGACCTGAAGTCCGTCTTCATCACGCACCTGCACGCCGACCACATCGCCGACTACCACAACTTCCTGCTCCTGGCCGGCTTCGGTGTGAACGACAGCGACGACGGAATCGTCGAGGCCATCGACGTCTACGGGCCCGGCCCCGCCGGTGCGCTGCCCCCGAAGTTCGGCGGTGGCGAGGCCCCGACGGTCGCTCCGAAGGACCCGACCCCCGGTCTGAAGGTGCTCACGGACAAGCAGATCGAGGCGTTCGCCTACAGCACCAACATCTTCATGCGCGACTCCGGTGTTCCGGACGTACGGGATCTGGTCCGCGTGCACGAGATCGACCTGCCCGACGTCGGCGCCGACCCGCTGAAGAAGACCGCTCCCGACATGAAGCCGTTCCTGGTCATGGACGACGGCACGGTGCGGGTGACCGCGGTCCTGGTGCCGCACGGTCCCGTCTTCCCCTCCTTCGCCTACCGCTTCGACACGCCGAAGGGCTCGGTGGTCTTCTCGGGGGACACCTCGCTCAGCGACAACATCGTGCGCCTCGCCCGTGGAGCGGACATCCTCGTCCACGAGGTCATCGACCTCGACGCCTACCGCGACTTCGGCATTCCCGCCCCGCTGCTGGACCACCTGAAGGTCTCGCACACCGACGTCAAGGACATCGGGCCGCTGGCCGAGCGCTGCGGGGTCGGCACGCTGGTGCTCAGCCACATCGTGCCCGCGGACAAGAAGCTGGTGTCGGCCGCCTCGTGGCGCAAGCGGGCGCAGAAAGGTTTCAGCGGGCGGGTGGTCGTGGGCGACGACCTCGACGAGGTGCCCCTGCGCGGCAGCAGGAGCTGACGCGCCTCACCCGTCCCGTACAGGCCTGTACGGGACCCGTGTCCGGTGTCACGGGGTGGTGTCGGTCCACTGGTCGAGGGGGTCGTCGATGCTGCCGGCGGGTTCTGTCGCGTCGGTGTTGTTCCTGGTGGGGTTGCGATGGTGTTCATCGTCGCCGTTCCTCCGGTGGCGCACCGGAGGCGGACTTCCGGTGCCGGTCGACGGGCAGGCCGATCAGCGGCTTCCGGAGCCCTGCCCGTCAGACGGTGAGACGACCTTTCGGAGCACTCTGCGCATTCTCCGCGAACGAGACAACCGTACCCGTTCCCCTTCGCCTCTTCCTGCCCGCCGCCGGGGCGAGGAGGGAGCTCAGCGGCCGGACCGGTCCTGGTCGTCCACCGCGCCCGTGCCCGGCGTCATGATGACCGGCGGCTCCTGGGCCGCGGCCAGGTTCACGGGGGCGATGTCCCGGTGGCCGGTGAGGCGCCGGGCGATCGGCTCGGTGTAGCGGGCGGTGAGCGGGCCGGCGATGACCAGGATCAGCACGTACGCGGTGGCCAACGGGCCGAGGGAGGGTTCGATGCCGGCGGTGACGGCGAGTCCGGCGATGACGATGGAGAACTCGCCGCGGGCGACGAGGGTGCCGCCGGCCCGCCAGCGGCCCCTGACCGAGATCCCGGCCCGTTTCGCGGCCCAGTAGCCGGTGGCCGTCTTCGTCAGGGTGGTGACGATCGCCAGGGCGAGGGCGGGCAGCAGGACGGGCGGGATGTCCGCGGCGTTGGTGTGCAGCCCGAAGAAGACGAAGAACATCGCGGCGAACAGGTCCCGCAGGGGGGTGAGCAGGTTGTGCGCGCTCTCGGCGACCTCGCCGGACAGGGCGATGCCGACCAGGAAGGCGCCGACGGCGGCGGAGACCTGCAGCTGCTGGGCGAGACCGGCGACCAGCAGGGTCAGGCCCAGCACCACCAGCAGCAGCCTCTCGGGGTCGTCGCTGGAGACGAAGCGGGAGATGTGGCCGCCGTAGCGCACGGCCAGGAACAGGACCAGTCCGGCGACGCTCAGGGCGATGGCCAGGGTGATGCTGCCCGCCGCGAGACCGGTCCCGGCGAGCAGGGCGGTGATGATCGGCAGGTAGACCGCCATCGACAGGTCCTCGAGGACCAGGATGCTCAGGATGACCGGCGTCTCGCGGTTGCCCAGTCGCCCCAGGTCGCCGAGCACTTTGGCGATCACCCCGGAGGACGAGACCCAGGTGACTCCGGCGAGCACCGTGGCCGCGACCGGTCCCCAGCCCATGAGCAGCGCCAGTACGGCTCCGGGCGTCGCGTTGAGCACCGCGTCCACGAGACCGGCCGGGTACTGGGTCTTGAGGTTGGAGACCAGATCGCTGGCCGAGTACTCCAGGCCGAGCATGAGCAGCAGCAGGATGACGCCTATCTCGGCGCCGATCGCCACGAACTCCTCGCTGGCGCCCAGCGGCAGCAGCCCTCCTTTGCCGAAGGCCAGCCCGGCCAGCAGGTACAGCGGGATCGGCGAGAACTGCAACCGCCCGGCGACCCGGCCCAGCAGCCCCAGCGCGAGGATGATCGCGCCGAACTCGATCAGAAAGATTGCGGAGGAATGCATAGACTCACTCCCGCCCGAGGATCGCGGCGGCGGCGTCGACGCCCTCGCGCGTGCCGATGACGATCAGCGTGTCACCGCCGGCCAGGCGGAAGTCCGGGCCGGGGGAGGGGATCGCCTCGGCCAGGCGGAGCACGGCCACGATCGACACACCGGTCTCCGTACGCATCCGGGTGTCGCCCAGCAGCCGCCCGTTCCAGTGGGACGTCGCCGCCAGCTCGATCCGCTCCGCCACGAGTCCCAGCTCGGTGGTCGACAGCAGGTTGGGGCTGCGGTGCGTCGGCGCCAGCGCGTCGATGAGGGTCTCCGCCTCCCACGAGGTCAGCCGTACCGACAGGGCGCAGGCGTCCGGGTCGTCGTCCCGGTACGCGCTGAGGGTCCGTGAACCGTCCCGGTGGGCCACGACCGACAGACGGCGCCGCTCCCGTGTGGTCAGGTCGTAGCGCACCCCTATACCTGGCAGCGGTGTTCTGCTCATGCGTGCAGCCCCCATGGCTGCCTCCCTGTCTGACATCGATTCGGATTTCTGGTTGAACCTCGAAGACTTTAACTACTTCGTCTCGCCGACTGTGTCTCCGAAAGTTTCGATGATGTATGGCCATTGTCTGATCTTGATGCCCGCTCGTCCGGTGGCCGGCGAATGTCGTTGGGGTCGGTATAGCTGCTGAGCTGTGAATTCGGATTTTTCGGGGTCTGCAAGGCGAGGCGAACGTTTCGAAACTCTTACCGAAACTGTTGACACTTGACGGGGTCAGCTCAACACTGCGATGCGATGCGCGACGTCGAGCCCGCCGGGTTCCGTCGTGCTGCTCGCCCCCCACCAGCCCTCACGAGGAGGACGCACGGACATGAATGTGCTCGTCCAGGCGAAGGACCGCGGAAGCGGTCGCTTCACGCTGCTCATCAGGAGTGTCTGCGCCGTCGCGCTGGCCGCCCTCGCGGCGATGACGCTGCCCGGCACGGCCAGGGCCGACACGGTCGTCACCACGAACCAGACCGGCACCAACAACGGCTACTACTACTCGTTCTGGACCGACAGCCAGGGCACCGTCTCCATGAACATGGGCTCCGGCGGCACCTACAGCACCTCGTGGAGCAACACCGGGAACTTCGTCGCCGGCAAGGGATGGAGCACCGGCGGGCGCCGCAGCGTGAACTACTCGGGCAGCTTCAACCCGTCCGGCAACGCCTACCTGGCCCTGTACGGATGGACGACCAACCCGCTCGTCGAGTACTACGTCGTCGACAACTGGGGCACCTACCGGCCCACGGGAACGTACAAGGGAACGGTCACCAGCGACGGCGGTACGTACGACATCTACGAGACGACCCGCGTCAACGCCCCCTCCATCGAAGGCATCAAGACCTTCAAGCAGTACTGGAGCGTCCGGCAGTCCAAGCGGACCGGCGGCACCATCACCACCGGCAACCACTTCGACGCCTGGGCCCGCAACGGCATGAACATGGGCGCCTTCAACTACATGATCATGGCGACCGAGGGCTACCAGAGCAGTGGGAACTCCAACATCACCGTGGGCGACTCCGGTTCGGGCGGCGGTGGTGGCGGTGGTGGCGGTTCGAACGGCTGCACCGCGACGCTGTCCGCCGGTCAGCAGTGGAGCGACCGGTACAACCTCAACGTCTCGGTCAGCGGTTCCAGCAGCTGGACGGTGACGATGAACGTCCCGTCCCCGGCGAAGGTCATCGCGACCTGGAACGTCAGCGCGAGCTATCCCAGTTCCCAGGTGCTGACCGCGAAGCCCAACGGCAGTGGCAACAACTGGGGCGTGACCATCCAGCACAACGGCAACTGGACCTGGCCCACGGTCTCCTGCAGTACGGGCTAGTCCCTCCGGGCACCCGGAAACCCACCCGTGGCGCGGCGGCCCATGACAGCCGCGCCACGGGTGTTCCCTTCATGCCGTTTCCGCATCGCTTTCGGACAAGCTCGGCCCCTGCCGTCGCGCACCGTGTCGTTGTTGGGCCGAACGGGTGACGTGGCGTAAGAATTGGTGGTGCAGGCGAGGAACGCGAGACAGGACAGGGGGAGCCGGTGAACAGGCGCGACGTCACCGATGAACAGTGGGAGGGGCTCGCCCAGGTCGTCCCGTTGCGGGGCCGCGACGCCTGGCCGTCCGCCGTGGACCACCGCGCGCCGCCGGAGGCGGAGACGGAGAGGCGCCGCCGCTTCGTCGTCCTCAGGGTGAACGTGTTCGCGGACGCCCGTGAGGTCGCCGAGACCCTGATGGCGGGCGTCCCGGTCCTGCTCGACCTCACCGGCGCGGAGAACGAGGTGGCCAAGCGGGTCCTGGACTTCAGCACCGGGGTCGTCTTCGGCCTGGGCAGCGGGATGCACCGCGTCGACCGCAACGTGTTCCTGCTCACGCCGCCCGGCACCGAGGTGAGCGGGCTCATGGAGAGCGCGGCGGCCACGGGCGGGTGAGCCGCGGGCCGGGCGCCGGTGGTAGACCTGGTGCCGTGACCGAGCACTCCGAGCGCCCCGACCTGGCCGCGCTGCAGCGGCGACTGGCCGAGTTCGCCGCGGCCCGCCACTGGCAGCCGTACCACACCCCGAAGAACCTGGTCGCCGCGCTCAGCGTGGAGGCGTCCGAACTCGTCGAGATCTTCCAGTGGCTGACCCCGGAGGAGTCGGCCCGCGTCATGGCCGACCCCGACACCGCGCACCGCGTGCGGGACGAGATCGCGGACGTCCTCGCGTATCTGCTGCAACTGTGCGAGGTGCTCGGAGTGGACCCGCTGACGGCCCTGGAGGCGAAGATCGACCGGAACGAGCGGCGGTTCCCGTTGGAGGAGTGAAACCCTCCGTTGTCACTTTCCGTAGTGATTCACTCTACCGAAACCGATTTGTTGTCCGCAGATTTCCGTCTTCCTCTGGCTTTTCGCCCCACCTGCCCTCACTCTGGGTAGTGAACAACGGAGTTCGGGCGGACGTGCGAGGAAGCACGTCGAGAGACAGGGGCAGCGCATGGACGCGGTGCGGCTCATCCTGGCGAGCAGACGTGCCCTGGCGGGGAGCGGGGAGACTTCCGTCATCCTGGCCGAGGTGTGGCAGGCGCAGGCCCTGGCGCAGGCGGTCGGCAGTCGGCTGGCGGTCTCCGGACCGCCCGAACTGCGGGGCGAGGCACTGGGGTTGACGGAGCTGGCGGGCCGAGGTTGCGGGGTGCTGGACGTGCCGGACCTCGATCCCGGGGACTTACGGGCGGCCCGGCTCACCGAACTGGACGACGCCCACCAGGCGTTGCTGTGTCTGGACGTGCTGCTCGGCGAGGCCGGTATCGCCCTCGTCGGCGTCGCGAGCGCGGCTCCCGACGAGACGACGTACTGGCAGTGCATGGAGGCGATCGACGCCGCCGACGAGTCGAGGGACCGGGTCCGCGAGATGCTGCGGAAGCTGGCGGCGCGGGAGGAGGCGCTGCCGGAGCGGGAGGCGGGCTGACGGGGCAGGATGGGAGCCATGGATCTCCGCATCTTCACCGAGCCCCAGCAGGGGGCGACCTACGACACCCTGCTCGCCGTGGCCAAGGCCACCGAGGACCTGGACTTCGACGCCTTCTTCCGCTCCGACCACTACCTCCGCATGGGCGAGGGGGACGGCCTGCCCGGCCCCACCGACGCATGGATCACCCTCGCCGGGCTGGCCCGCGAGACCAGGCGCATCCGCCTCGGCACGCTGATGACGGCCGCCACCTTCCGGCTGCCCGGCGTGCTCGCCGTCCAGGTCGCCCAGGTCGACCAGATGTCCGGCGGCCGGGTCGAACTCGGCCTGGGAGCAGGCTGGTTCGAGGACGAGCACAAGGCGTACGGCATCCCCTTCCCGAAGGAGAAGTTCGCCCGCCTGGAGGAGCAGCTGGCCATCGTCACAGGCCTGTGGGCGACGGAGACCGGCAAGACCTTCGACTTCCGCGGCACGTACTACGAGCTCACCGGCTCGCCCGCACTGCCCAAGCCCGCGCAGGCGAAGGTCCCGGTGCTCATCGGCGGGCACGGCGCGACCCGCACACCGCGCCTGGCCGCCCAGTACGCCGACGAGTTCAACATCCCGTTCGCCTCGATCGAGGACAGCGCGCGGCAGTTCGGCCGGGTACGGGCCGCCGCGGAGGCGGCCGGCCGCCGCCCCGACGACCTGACGTACTCCAACGCCCTCGTCGTCTGCGTCGGCCGGGACGACCAGGAGGTCGCCCGCCGCGCCGCCGCGATCGGCCGCGAGGTCGGCGAACTGAAGGCCAACGGCCTGGCGGGCTCCCCGGCCGAGGTCGTCGACAAGATCGGCCGCTACGCCGAGACCGGCTCCAGCCGGATCTACCTCCAGATCCTCGACCTCACCGACCTCGACCACCTGGAACTCATCTCCTCCCAGGTCCAGTCGCAGCTGTCGTAGCCGCGCGGACGCCCCACGGTACCGGCGCGTCCGCGCGGTCGCCCTCACGGTGTCGCGGATCCGCACCACGGGACGCCCTCCCGCAGGCACACCACCGTGCCGTTCACCGCCGCCTCGTGCAGCGCGGTGAGTGTCGGCAGACGAGCGGCGAGCGACAGACCGGGCAGCTCGTCGAGGGCGAACCAGCCGTACCGGTCGTGCTCGGGGCTCAGCCGTACGGCCCTGCGCGTGCCGCCGGGGAGCGTGCCGCCGTGGAAGATGCAGTCGAGGACCGGGCCGGTACCGAGGACGTCCACGCGATGGTCCACGCCGATCAGCGTGGGCAGCGGCCCGAGTTCGAGGCCCGTCTCCTCGCGCATCTCCCGCCGGGCCGCCGCCCAGGGATCCTCGCCGTGGTCGAGCATCCCGCCGGGCAGCCACCACTGGCCGACGCTCGGCTGACCGGGGCCGTACCGCAGGAGCAGCAGACGGCCCTCGCCGTCCAGCACCATCACGCACGCGGCGAGGAGCGCCTGCGGCTGCGTCCTCACCCACTCCTCGCGGGGCATCCACTCCACCACTCGTCGCCTCCCGGACGTCCGGCTGTTTCTGCTTCCTCCTGACAACGACGCTCCCGCCCTGCGGAAGTGGCCTGCGAATATTGGAAGGCACCGGTCCGGCCCCCTGTGCGAAGGTGAGGGCGTCGTCCTGCCCGGCCCCCAGGAGCACCGTCCTCGGGGGCTTTGGCGTACACGGCACCGCAGTCGTCCGCCCAGCCGAAGAGGCTCTCCGCATGTTCCTGACCATCACCACCACCGGCACCGCCCAGCGCCCGGCCACCGACCTCGGCTTCCTGCTGCACAAGCACCCGGACAAGGCGCAGGCTTTCTCCACCTCCCACGGCACCGCGCACGTCCTCTACCCCGAGGCGGACGATCAGCGCTGCACGGCGGCGCTGCTGCTGGAGGTCGACCCGGTGGCCCTGGTCAGGCGGGGCAGGGGCAAGGGGCGCGGCGGCGCACCCGACGCGGCACTCGCGCGGTACGTCAACGACCGCCCCTACGCCGCCTCCTCACTGCTCGCCGTCGCGCTGAGCAGCGTGTTCTCCAGCGCCCTGCGCGGGGTGTGCCAGGCTCGGCCCGAACTCCCGGGCGAGAAGCGCCCGTTGCGTATCGAGGTACCGGCCCTCCCCGCCCGCGGCGGCCCCGGTCTCGTACGGCGCCTGTTCGAACCGCTCGGCTGGACGGTCACCGCCGAACCGGTCGCGCTGGACGCGGAGTTCCCCGAGTGGGGCGACTCGCGGTACGTGCGGCTCGTGCTGGAGTCCGAGGCGGTGACCCTCGCCGAGGCCCTGCGCCACCTCTACGTCCTGCTCCCCGTCCTCGACGACGCCAAGCACTACTGGGTCTCCGCCGAGGAGGTCGACAAGCTGCTGCGGGCCGGCGAGGGCTGGCTGCCCGAGCACCCGGAGCAGAAGCTGATCACCAGCCGCTACCTCTCGCGCCGCTGGTCGCTGACCCGGCAGGCGATGGAGCGCCTGGAGTTGGTCCGGCTGGCCGAGGCCGACGACAGCGAGGTCGGTGAACTCGACAACGCCGTGGCGGCCGAGACCGAGACCGAGGAGAAGCCGGCACCGCTCGCCGTGCGGCGCCGGGACGCGATCGTCGCGGCCCTGCGGGAGTCCGGTGCCGCCCGGGTGCTCGACCTCGGCTGCGGCGAGGGCCAGTTGGTGGGGGAACTGCTGAAGGACGCGCGCTTCACCGAGATCGTCGGCGTCGACGTGTCCGTACGGGCCCTCACCATCGCCGCCCGGCGGCTGAAGCTGGACCGGATGGGGGAGCGGCAGGCCGCCCGCGTCACGCTCCGGCAGGGCTCGCTCGTCTACACCGACAAGCTGCTGAAGGGCTACGACGCCGCCGTGCTCAGCGAGGTGATCGAGCACCTGGACCTGCCCCGGCTGCCCGCCCTGGAGTACGCGGTGTTCGGTGCGGCCCGCCCCCGCACGGTCCTCGTGACCACCCCGAACGTCGAGTACAACGTCCGCTGGGAGACCCTCCCCGCCGGACACGTCCGGCACCGCGACCACCGCTTCGAGTGGACCCGCGCCCAGTTCGGCCAGTGGGCGCACACCGTGGCCGAACGCCACGGCTACGACGTCGGGTTCCGCCCCGTCGGTCCCGACGACCCCGAGGTCGGACCGCCCACCCAGATGGCCGTGTTCACCCTCAGGACCACCACGGACAACAACGCCAGCAACACCAGCAGCGCCAGTAACACCAACAGCGCCAACCATGGCAACGAGAAGGAGGAGAGAGCGGCATGAGCGAGACACAGACCCCCACCAGCACAGGACGCGTCCTGCCCGTGACCGACCTCTCCCTCGTCGTCCTCGTCGGCGCCTCCGGGTCGGGCAAGTCCACCTTCGCCCGCCGCCACTTCAAGCCCACCGAGGTCCTCTCCTCCGATTTCTGCCGCGGTCTCGTCTCGGACGACGAGAACGACCAGAGCGCCACCCGCGACGCCTTCGACGTGCTCCACTACATCGCCGGCAAGCGCCTGGCGGCCGGCCGCCGGACCGTCGTCGACGCCACCAGCGTGCAGCAGGACGCCCGCCGCCAGTTGATCGACCTGGCGAAGAAGCACGACGTGCTGCCCATCGCCATCGTGCTGGACGTGCCGGAGGAGGTGTGCGCCGAGCGCAACGCGGCCCGCACCGACCGGGCCGACATGCCGCGCCGGGTGATCCGCCGGCACACCCGCGAACTGCGCCGCTCCCTGCGGCACCTGGAGCGCGAGGGCTTCCGCAAGGTGCACGTCCTGCGGAGCGTTGAGGAGATCGAGAACGCCTCCGTCGTCACCGAGAAGCGGTTCAACGACCTCACCCACCTCGCCGGTCCCTTCGACATCATCGGCGACATCCACGGCTGCTCCACCGAACTGGAGTCCCTGCTCGGCAAGTTGGGCTACACCGACGGCGTGCACCCCGAGGGCCGTACGGCGGTCTTCGTCGGCGACCTGGTCGACCGCGGCCCCGACAGCCCGGGTGTGCTGCGCCGGGTGATGTCCATGGTCAGGTCCGGAAACGCGCTGTGCGTGCCGGGCAACCACGAGAACAAGTACGGGCGTCACCTCAAGGGCCGGAACGTCCGGCACACGCACGGCCTGGCGGAGACCATCGCGCAGATGGAGGGCGAGAGCGAGGAGTTCCGGCAGGAGGTACGGGAGTTCATCGACGGGCTCGTCAGCCACTACGTCCTCGACGGCGGCCGGCTGGTCGTCAGCCACGCCGGTCTGCCGGAGAAGTACCACGGCCGCACCTCGGGCCGGGTGCGCTCGCACGCGCTCTACGGCGACACCACCGGGGAGACGGACGAGTTCGGCCTGCCGGTGCGCTACCCGTGGGCGGAGGACTACCGCGGCCGGGCGGCCGTGGTCTACGGCCACACCCCGGTCCCGGAGGCCACCTGGCTGAACAACACCATCTGCCTGGACACCGGCGTGGTCTTCGGCGGAAAGCTGACCGCGCTGCGCTGGCCGGAGCGGGAGCTGGTCGACGTACCGGCCGAGCGGGTCTGGTACGAGCCGGCGAAGCCGCTGCGCACCGAGGCGCCCGGCGGGCACGACGGGCGCCCGCTGGACCTCGGTGACGTGCACGGCCGCCGGGTCGTCGAGACCCGTGAGGCCGGCCGGGTCTCCGTCCGCGAGGAGAACGCGGCGGCGGCCCTGGAGGTCATGAGCCGTTTCGCGGTCGACCCGAGGCTGCTGCCGTACCTGCCGCCCACCATGGCGCCGACGGCGACCTCCAGGGTGGAGGCCCGCGGCGGAGCCGCTGACGGACACTTCCTGGAGCACCCGGAGGAGGCGTTCGCCCAGTACCGGGAGGACGGGGTCGCGCGGGTCGTCTGCGAGGAGAAGCACATGGGCTCGCGTGCGGTGGCCCTGGTGTGCCGGGACGCGGAGGTGGCGCGCAAGCGGTTCGGCGTGGACGACTCCGCGGGACCGACGGGCTCGCTCTACACCCGCACCGGCCGCCCCTTCTTCGACGACCCGGCCGTCACGGAGGAGATCCTGGACCGTCTGCGCACGGCGGCCACCGCCGCCGGCCTGTGGACGGAACTCGACACCGACTGGCTCCTGCTCGACGCCGAGTTGATGCCCTGGTCGCTGAAGGCCTCCGGGCTGCTGCGCACCCAGTACGCGGCGGTCGGCGCGGCTTCCGGCGCGGTGTTCCCGGGGGCGCTGACCGCGCTGGAGGGCGCCGCGGCCCGGGGTGTCGACGTCACCGGCCTGCTCGCCCGCCAGCGCGGGAGGGCCGCCGACGCCGCCGCGTTCACGGCCGCCTACCGCCGCTACTGCTGGACCACCGACGGCCTGGACGGCGTCCGCCTGGCACCGTTCCAGATCCTGGCGGTCCAGGGCCGCAGCCTCGCCGGCCTGCCGCACGACGGGCAACTGGCGCTGATCGACCGCCTCGTCGAGCACGACGGCACCGGTCTGCTGCAGACCACCCGCCGCCTGTACGTCGACACCGCCGACCCGGAGTCGGTGCGGGCGGGCGTCGACTGGTGGCTGGAGATGACCGGGCGCGGCGGCGAGGGCATGGTCGTCAAGCCACTGGGCGCGCTGGTGCGCACCGAGCAGGGCCGCCTGGTGCAGCCCGGCATCAAGTGCCGCGGCCGCGAGTACCTGCGGATCATCTACGGTCCCGAGTACACCCGCCCGGACAACCTCGCCCGCCTGCGGCAGCGCTTCCTCCACCACAAGCGCTCCCTGGCGATCCGCGAGTACGCCCTCGGTCTGGAGGCCCTGGCCCGCCTGGCCGACGGCGAACCGCTGTGGCGGGTGCACGAGGCGGTGTTCGGCGTCCTGGCGCTGGAGTCGGAGCCGGTCGACCCCCGGCTGTGAAGCCTGTGGGGCCGAAGAGGCCTGTGGGGCCAAGGGGACCGACGCCTTCCTTGTCGTCATGCGGACGAGAACAAGAGCCGCGGAAACGAGCGAGCCGGGGGTGAAGTCGGTCCCCGATGGTCAGGATGGAAGGCATGGGATTCCATGTCGACTCCGAGGCCGGGCGGCTGCGCCGCGTCATCCTGCACCGGCCCGACCTCGAGCTCAAAAGGCTCACCCCCAGCAACAAGGACGCCCTCCTGTTCGACGACGTGCTGTGGGTGCGCCGGGCGCGCGCCGAGCACGACGGGTTCGCCGACGTGCTGCGCGACCGCGGAGTCGCCGTGTACTTCTTCGGCGACCTGCTGACCGAGGCGATGGAGATCCCGTCGGCCCGGTCGCTCGTCCTGGACCGCGTCTTCGACGAGAAGGAGTACGGGCCGCTCGCCACCGACCACCTCCGGGCCGTGTTCGACACCCTGACCGCCCGCGAGCTGGTCGAGGCCCTGGTCGGCGGCATGACCAAGCGGGAGTTCCTCGCCGCCCACGCCGAGCCGACGTCCGTGCGGTTCCACGTCATGGACCTGGACGACTTCCTGCTGCCCCCGCTGCCCAACCACCTCTTCACCCGCGACACCTCCGCCTGGATCTACGACGGCGTGTCCATCAACGCGATGCGCTGGCCCGCCCGGCAGCGCGAGATCGTGCACTTCGAGGCGATCTACCGCCACCACCCCCTCTTCCGGGGCGAGACGTTCCACGTCTGGTCCGAGGGGCAGTCCGACTATCCGTCGACCATCGAGGGCGGCGACGTGCTGGTGATCGGCAACGGCGCCGTGCTCATCGGCATGAGCGAGCGGACCACACCGCAGGCAGTGGAGATGCTCGCGCACAAGCTGTTCGCCGCCGGGTCGGCCCGTACGATCGTCGCCCTCGACATGCCCAAGCGGCGGGCCGTCATGCACCTCGACACCGTGATGACCATGGTCGACGGCGACACCTTCACCCAGTACGCCGGCCTCGGCATGCTCCGCTCCTACACCATCGAACCGGGCGCCGGGGACAAGGAGTTGAAGGTCACCGACCATCCGCCGGAGCACATGCACCGCGCGATCGCCGCCGCCCTCGGGCTCAGCGAGATCCGGGTCCTGACCGCGACCCAGGACGTGCACGCGGCCGAGCGCGAGCAGTGGGACGACGGCTGCAACGTCCTCGCCGTCGAGCCCGGCGTCGTCGTGGCCTACGAGCGCAACTCCACCACCAACACCCACCTGCGCAAACAGGGCATCGAGGTGATCGAGATCCCCGGCAGCGAGCTGGGCCGCGGCAGGGGCGGACCCCGCTGCATGAGCTGCCCGGTCGAACGGGACGCCGTGGGGAACGGCTAGCGCCGCGGCCGGATGGTCACGTTCCGGTGACGGTGGGGGAAGGGTCTTGTGCGGCAGGTCACCTCAACGTACGGTCCGTACCACGTCAGCGAACAAAGTGTTCGCTGAAAATGCATCAGGTGTTCCCTCATGACTGAACGTATGGAGCCGGGCCTCCCCGACGAGTGCGCCGACGCCGCCGCCGACGCGGCTCTGGGTGCCCGTATCCGGGAGTACCGGATGATGCGGCGGATGTCGCTGCGTGCCCTGGGAGAGGCGGCCCAGGCCAGCCCCGGGTTCCTCAGCCAGCTGGAACGCGGGCAGGTGAACTCCTCCATCGGCATGCTCCGGCGGATCGCCGCGGCGCTCGGCCTCACCGTGGCCGATCTGTTCGACCAGGACAGCGCGCCCGGTCCGAGGGTGGTGCGGCGGGCCGACCGGCCGATCCTGCACACCGCCCCGGGCAGCCGGAAGTTCCTCATCTCGCAGCGCCCGCTCAGCCATCTGGAGGTGTACGCGGGCGAGTTCGACCCAGGAGCCTCCACCGGCGACGACGCCTACACCCATGGCGACTCCCAGGAGATCCTCCTGGTGCTCAGCGGCGCGCTGACCGTCTTCATCACCTCGCTCGGCTTCTACGTCACCCCGGCACTGCTGGGCTCGCCCGACCAGGCGCTGATCTCCCAGCAGATCTTCACCCAGGTCAACGGGCTGCTGGCCTGGGGC
>NZ_POTZ01001109.1 GCF_003236365.1 Streptomyces sp. NTH33 | reverse complement strand
CCACGGGGTTCGTCGCCGCGCAGAATGGCCAGTTCCAGCCCCTGCAGTTCCGCGCCCGGGTCGACGCCGAGTTCGTCCCGGAGGTGTGTCCTGACCCTCCGGTATTCGGCCAGCGCCTCGATCTGCCGTCCCGCCCGGTAGAGCGCACGCATCAACTGGGCGGCGAGCCCTTCGTGCTGGGGATGGGCCCTGGTGGCCTCCCAGAGGTCCACCAGGACCTCGCGACATCGTC
>NZ_POTZ01001108.1 GCF_003236365.1 Streptomyces sp. NTH33 | reverse complement strand
CGCCCATCCACCCCTCAGGAGACACCATGCCCACCACCGCACAACTGCTCATCGCCTACCGCGAGGAACTGAAAGCCGCAGGCCTCGACCACGACCTCGTCAACGACCTGGTCAAGGACGCAGCCCAGACCATCGTCATGAACGACGGACTCCGGGTCAGGACCAAGGAGTAGGACGTTTGCTGCGCCGGACGTAAGGAGGCTGAGCAGGTGGTGTATCTCGGCCCACTCCACCATGGGGAGGCCGACGCGGACATCGTGGCCGGCAGCCTGGTCGACGCGCTCACGAACTGGGACATGATCGCCTGCGCCGGGGGGTGCCCTCGCCCCTGGCGTCGCTGGCGCTGGCAGGCGCCTCGCATCTGGACCTGCCCCGGCTGCCGCACACGGTGGACGGCCGAGGGCCGCACGTGGGTTGAGGTACTCAGCCCGTCGCAGGTCAGGCGCTTGGAGGCCGAGCTCGGGCTGACGACCGGCCCCTCTACGAC
>NZ_POTZ01001107.1 GCF_003236365.1 Streptomyces sp. NTH33 | reverse complement strand
GAGGTACTGCGCGGGCGTCCCCTGTACGGACAGGCCGGTGTGGCGGAGGAGTTCTCGCAGGCGGCCGGAGTCCAGGAGGGTCATGTGCTGGCCGTTGGGCAGGCGGTAGATGTCGGCGCCGAGGTCCTGGAGGCAGGGGTCGAGGTAGTCGGCGGTGAAGGTGTTCAGTGACAGCACGCCGCCCGGGGCGAGGACGCGGCGCAGCTCGTGCAGCGCGGCGGCCAGCAGGGTGTGGTCGGGGAGGTTGTGTAGGACGCCGTGGCAGACGATCACGGAGGCGGCCTGGTCGCGCAGCGGGAGGCGGGCGAGGTCCGTCTGGATGAGGGCGAGGCCGGGCTGGGTGTGCCTGCGGGCCTGGTCGAGCATCCCGGGGTGGAGATCGGCGGCCAGGACGCGGTATCCGGCGGCGAGGAGCGCGGGCAGGTTGCGGCCGGCGCCGCAGCCGGCGTCGAGCGCCAGGGAGGTACGCGGGGTCGGTGCCCGGTGGCGGGC
>NZ_POTZ01001106.1 GCF_003236365.1 Streptomyces sp. NTH33 | reverse complement strand
CCACCCACCGCGCTGCCGGCCACCGCCCCGGCAGGGACCAGCCGGGCGCCGGACAGCAGGACGTAACCCGCGAAGTACAGCAGCAGCGCGCCCGTGACCAGCGGCACCCCCGCCCCGCCGTGCATGGGGTGGGAGCCGGGCGAGAGGGCCATCGCCACGGACATGTAGACCATGGCCGCCGCGCCCATCAGGTGGTGCAGATGGTGCGGACTCCTCCGCGCCGACCACAGTGCGGGCAGCGCTGCCGCCCCGAAGACCACCGCGTAGGCCGACCACGCCCACGTGGGTGGCGTGAACACCGCCGCCGGTACGGCCATGGCGGCCATACCGAAGCCCATCAGCGCCTCATCGCCCGCGGCCCGGCGCTCTTCCCCAACGGTGCTGCGCACGCGCAGCAGGCAGTACGCCCCGGTCGCCGCGCACAGCGCCACCAGCAGCCAGCCGGCCGCAATCGATCCGTGCACCCCCACCTCCCCGCTCGACGGGCCCCGGCC
>NZ_POTZ01001105.1 GCF_003236365.1 Streptomyces sp. NTH33 | reverse complement strand
GCGGATGCCGTCGGCGAGGGCGTTGCCGCGGGTGGTACGGGCCTTGGCGCGGGCGGAGTCGTCCTCCTCGAGGATCACGCGGACGGGCAGGATCTTCGCCTCCGGGGCGATGCCCAGGACGCCGTCGGCGTTGCCCGGGCCATGGCCGTGACCGGCGACGATGCCGGCCATGGCGGTGCCGTGGACGGCCCAGGCGGGGTCGCCGCGCCGCGCGCCGAAGCCGATCATGTCCTTGCCGGGCAGGACGTTGCCGACGAGGTCGGGGTGGTCGGCCTCGACGCCGGTGTCCAGGACGGCGACGGTGATGCCCTTGCCCTTGGTGGTGCGCCAGGCCTCCTGGGTGTGCAGGGCGTCCAGGCCCCACTGCTGGGCGCGGATGCCGTCGGCGAGGGCGTTGCCGCGGGTGGTACGGGCCTTGGCGCGGGCGGAGTCGTCCTCCTCGAGGATCACGCGGACGGGCAGGATCTTCGCCTCCGGGGCGATGCCCAGGACGCCGTCG
>NZ_POTZ01001104.1 GCF_003236365.1 Streptomyces sp. NTH33 | reverse complement strand
GTGCGCTGCCGGGACACCTCCCGCCCCCCCTTGCCCCGCAGCTGGCAGGTGTCCCGGGAATGCACACCCCCCGGCGCGACTCCCGCTCCATGCAGGCGGTGATGGCCACCGACGCCTTCCACCACTACGGCCACGGCACCTCCGGCGCACGGCTGCTGGCCACCCTGCACCCGCTGGACGGAGCGGACGTGACGGCCCTGGCCCGGGCCACCGGACTGCACCGGACCACCGTCAAACGGCGCCTGGACAAGCTCATGGAGGACGACCTGGTGGTGGAAGCCGACGGCCTGTACTACCTGGCTGGCCGCCTGACCGGAGCCGACGGCGCCCCCATCCAGGCGGACGACGAGCAGCTGCAGCAGGCCGCGGCCAGCCGTGGCACCCAGGGCCTCGGGCAGCGGCGACGGCAGCGCCACCAGAGCGAACGGGAGCGCTACCGGCTCTGGCTGGAACACCGCGAACGCCGGCAGGCGCAGAACCGGCGACCCGCCCGCCCCCCGCTG
>NZ_POTZ01001103.1 GCF_003236365.1 Streptomyces sp. NTH33 | reverse complement strand
TCCACGCTGCCCTGCGGCGGGCCGGGCGGGCGGTGAACGGCAAGAAGGTCGAGCGGCTGATGCGCAAGCACCGGATCGTCGGGATCACCCGCCGTCGGCGTCGGGGCCTGACCCGGCAGGCGAAGCGGGCGGTGTTCGCCGCCGATCTGATCGGCTGGGACTTCACCGCACCCCGCCCCGGATGCGGCTGGTCGGCGACATGACCGAACTCATCACACTTGAGGGGAAGTTGTATCTGGCGACCTGTATCGATCTTGCGACGCGGGAGGTGATCGGCTGGGCGATGGCCGACCACCACCGCGCCGAGCTGCCGGTCGCCGCCCTGCGGATGGCGGCCGGCCGCGGTGGCTGGAGGACGGCTGCATCATGCACACCGACCGCGGCAGCGAAGGCGGATTCAACTGGTCGTCGCAACACCGGCGTGCACCGATCGTAGATGATCGTCGAGGGCTTCCGCGGGTGTCTTCCAGCCGAGGGTCTTACGGGGACGGGAGTTGAGGACCG
>NZ_POTZ01001102.1 GCF_003236365.1 Streptomyces sp. NTH33 | reverse complement strand
GCGATACCGTCCACGGCGCTGGCGAGGGCGTCGGCTTCAGCGAGGGCGGCGGGCACCGGGTGCAGGAGCGTGACGTCCGTCGCGGTCTGCGCGAGGCGCTCGGCATGGGCGCGCAGGATGCGGCGGGCGTGATCGGCCTCGATCATCCGGGCGTACGCGGACGCGTGTCTGGGCCACGGGCAGACCTGGATCAGGGTGTGCAGGTAGGAGGCGGTCAGTCCGCGGGCGTGCTCGCGTGCGGCGGCGAGCACCGCGTTCAGCCAGGTGGTGTCCTGGGCGTGCTGGACCGGGTCGGGGGCCGGCAGGGCGCGGATTGCGGCGAACAGGGCGCCGTGCGCGTGGTTCGAGAACGAGTCGGGCTCGATCCCGTCGACTTCGTCGAGGCGGTGGTGTTCGAGGAGGAGGGCGCCGAGAAGGGCCTGCTCGGCGTAATACACGGGCTGCGGCGGATGCGAGTCGGGCAGGTCGCCGAGGTCGTTGTCGTCGTCAGGGGCGGGGCTGCGGGGCATCAGGC
>NZ_POTZ01001101.1 GCF_003236365.1 Streptomyces sp. NTH33 | reverse complement strand
GGACGACCCCCGGGCCGACTGGGGCGGGTTCGATCTCGCCGTGATCCGGTCGACCTGGGACTACAGCTGGCGGGTGGCGGAGTTCACGGCGTGGGCCGAGCGGTGCGCGAAGGAGACGCGGCTGGTCAATCCCGCCGACGTCGTGCGGTGGAACGTCGACAAGCGGTACCTCGGGCAGCTCGGGGCGGCCGGTGTGCCGGTCGTGCCGACGCGGTATCTGGCGCCCGGGGATCCGGTCGAGCTGCCCGGTGACCACGAGTACGTGATCAAACCGGCCTCCGGTGCCGGGGCCCGGTTCGCCGCCCGGTACACGCCCGGCGAGCACGACACCGCCGTACGGCAGCTCGCCCGGATGCACGCCGAGGGCCTCACGGCCATGGTGCAGCCGTACATGCGGCGGATCGACGCCGGCGGGGAGCGGGCGCTGCAGTTCTTCGGCGGGCGCCTGCTGCACGCCGGCCGCAAGGGGGCGGTGCTGACCCCCGGAACGCCGTACGACGAGCGCAAAGTGGCCC
>NZ_POTZ01001100.1 GCF_003236365.1 Streptomyces sp. NTH33 | reverse complement strand
CTGCCGGAGAGCCCCGCCTACGCCATCTACACCTCCGGCTCCACCGGCCGCCCCAAGGGCGTGGTGATCCCGCACGCCAACGTGGTGCGGCTGTTCACCCGCACGAGCCACTGGTTCGGCTTCGGCGCGGACGACGTGTGGACGATGTTCCACTCCTACGCGTTCGACTTCTCCGTGTGGGAGCTGTGGGGCCCGCTGCTGCACGGCGGCCGGCTCGTGGTCGTGCCCGACGAGACCGCCCGCTCCCCGGAGGACTTCCTGCGCCTGCTGGCGGACGAGAAGGTCACCGTCCTCAACCAGACGCCGTCCGCGTTCTACCCGCTGATCCGCGCGGACGCCGAACACCCCGGGACCGGCGCCCGCCTCGCGCTGCGCACGGTGATCTTCGGCGGCGAGGCCCTGGACACCGGACGGCTCGCCGACTGGTGGACGCGCCACCCGGCCTGTGCCCCGCGACTGGTCAACATGTACGGCATCACCGAGACCACCGTGCACGTCACCCACGCCCCGCTCGACCC
>NZ_POTZ01000010.1 GCF_003236365.1 Streptomyces sp. NTH33 | reverse complement strand
GCCCCGAGCCGCGCCAGCAGCCGGTACGCACCGATCCTCTGCGGGTCGCCAGGCCCCAGCTTCTCCATGGCCGAACCGCCTCCCCCCGACATCCCCCGATACGCCCCTGCGTGTCAGACCGAGGATAGTGCGGCGGCCCGCGCGGGCGGGCGACGCGGCGTCCACGGTTCCGTAACAGCGACAACCTGTCGCTAAAACTCCGCGAGCGCAGACAGGCCGCCGATGTCGCGCCCTCGTCCCCTCCGTTTACGCTCGCCCGCATGACCCCTCAGCCGAATCCCGAAGCCGGCGCAGCCGTCAAGGCCGCCGACCGTGCGCACGTGTTCCACTCCTGGTCCGCGCAGGACCTCATCGACCCGCCGGCCGTGGCCGGTGCCGAAGGGTCGTACTTCTGGGACTACGACGGCAGGCGCTACCTGGACTTCGCCAGCGGGCTCGTCTACACCAACATCGGCTACCAGCACCCCAAGGTCGTCGCCGCGATCCAGGAGCAGGCCGCGAACCTGGCCACGTTCGCGCCGGCGTTCGCCGTCGAGGCGCGGTCCGAGGCGGCGCGGCTGATAGCCGAGCGGACCCCGGGCGACCTGGACAAGATCTTCTTCACCAACGGCGGCGCCGACGCCGTCGAGCACGCGGTACGCATGGCCCGGCTGCACACCGGACGGCCCAAGGTGCTCTCGGCGTACCGCTCGTACCACGGCGGCACGCAGCAGGCCGTCAACATCACCGGCGACCCGCGGCGCTGGCCTTCGGACAGCGGCTCGGCCGGCGTCGTGCGCTTCTGGGCGCCCTTCCTCTACCGCTCCCGCTTCTACGCCGAGACCGAGGAGCAGGAGTGCGCGCGCGCCCTGGAGCACCTGGAGGCGACGATCGCCTTCGAGGGGCCGGCCACCATCGCCGCGATCATCCTGGAGACCATCCCCGGCACGGCCGGGATCATGGTGCCGCCGCCCGGCTATCTCGCCGGGGTGCGCGAGCTGTGCGACAAGTACGGGATCGTCTTCGTCCTGGACGAGGTCATGGCCGGGTTCGGGCGGACCGGTGAGTGGTTCGCGGCGGACCTCTTCGACGTCGTACCGGACCTGATGACCTTCGCCAAGGGCGTGAACTCCGGCTACGTACCGCTCGGCGGCGTCGCGATCTCCGGGAGGATCGCGGAGACGTTCGGCAAGCGCGCCTACCCCGGCGGTCTCACCTACTCCGGGCACCCGCTGGCCTGCGCGGCGGCCGTCGCGACGATCAACGTGATGGCCGAGGAGGGCGTCGTCGAGAACGCCGCGCGGCTCGGCGCCGAGGTCGTGGAGCCGGCGCTGCGCGAGCTGGCCGAGCGGCACCCGAGCGTCGGCGACGTGCGCGGCGTCGGCATGTTCTGGGCCATCGAGCTGGTGAAGGACCGCGAGACCCGCGAGCCGCTGGTGCCCTACAACGCGGCCGGCGAGGCGAACGCCCCGATGGCGGCCTTCGGCGCCGCCGCGAAGGCGAACGGCCTGTGGCCCTTCATCAACATGAACCGCACGCACGTCGTCCCGCCGTGCAACGCGACCGCGGCCGAACTGAAGGAGGGCCTGGCGGTGCTGGACGCGGCGCTGTCGGTGGCCGACGAGTACACGAAGTAACGGCACGGGACGCCCAGGCAGCCGCTCAGGGCGCCGAAGCGGCCGCGCGGGCACGAAGCGGCCGTACGGCCCCGGCGTACCGGGATCGGGGAAAATCGAACGCGTAAGGTGGCGTGCTCGTAGACATGGACGTACGAGTACGCCCCGCACGCGCAAGGAGACGCCCCGACCATGCCCGGCATCAGCGGCACCGGCGCCGTGACGCGCAGCACCCTGCGGCAGCAGATCGCGGACGCGCTCCGGGACGAGGTGCTGGCCGGGCGGCTGCTGCCGAGGCAGGAGTGCACGGTCAAGGAGATCGCCGAGCAGTACGGGGTGTCCGCGACCCCCGTCCGCGAGGCGCTCGTCGACCTGTCCGCGCAGGGCCTGCTGGAGGCCGACCAGCACCGCGGCTTCCGGGTGCGCGAGTACTCCCTGGACGACCTGCGCGCGATGATCGAGGCCCGCGGCCTGGTCACCGACGGCATGTTCCGGGTCGTGGCCGGGGGCCCCAAGGCCTTCCGCCGTTCCGACGAGCCGTGCGCCAGGACCGTACTCGCCGGGGTGCGCCGGCGCGGCGAGGAGGCGCAGCGCGCGGCCGCCGCGGGCGACCTGACCGTACTGATCGGCTACGACCTGCGCTTCTGGCGGGAACTCGCCGCCCTGTTCGGCAACCCCTACCTCTCCGACTTCCTGCACCGGCTGCGCGTGCAGTCCTGGATGTGCGCGGTGCAGCACCTGCGCCGCCGCGCCGATCTGCGCGGTGCCCTGTGGTCCGGGCACACCGGACTCGTCGACGCCCTGGCGGCGGGCGACGCCACGACCGCCCGCGCGATCGTCGCCGCGTACAACGCGGACTCCCTCGCTCTCGTCGAACGGCTGGCGGCCGACGCATGAGCAGCGAGAGCCGCTCCTGTCGCTTCAGCCACTTCAGCCGCTTCGACGAGTGAGAGGTCGTCACCGACGACGGACGACGACCGCTGCGGCCCTGCGCCGCCGGGCCCGGGCCCGGCGGGACTTCGCCCGCCGGGCCCGGGCCTCGGCCGGACGCATGCACCCGGAGCTGTCGCTGGTGTCGTACACGCTGCTCGGGCACCTGGAGGAGAGCGGCCGCTGCCGGGCCACCGACCTGGCCGCGCACTACGCGCTGGACAAGTCCACCGTCAGCCGGCAGGTGTCCGCCCTGGAACGGGCCGGCCTGGTGGAGCGGCGCCCCGACCCCGACGACCTCCGCGTCCAGGTGCTCCACCTGACGGTCGCCGGACGGCGGATCCTCGCCCAGGTCACCGAGAGCCGCCGCGCGGCCTTCCGCGAGCGTCTGGCGGACTGGACCGAGGACGACCTGAGGCGCTTCGCCGCCTACCTCACCCGGTACAACGCCTGGCACGGACGGGACCAGGACGACGCCTGACGCGCCCCGGTGACCACGCCCGTCGTCCACGGTCACCCGTGCGGGACCACCGCCACCGGGCAGGCGGCGTGGTGGAGCAGGGAGTGGGCGACCCCGCCCAGGCCCCGGCCGGGGCCGCTGCGGCGCCCGATGACCAGCAGACCGGCCCGGGTGCACGACCTGAGGAGTTGCTGCACGGGACGGCCCAGGACCACCTCGATCTCGACCGCGGCCCTGGGGAACCCGCGCTGCCACGGCCGCAGCCACGCGGCGAGCAGGCGCTTGCGGATGTCCTCCTCGGCAGCGGTTTCCGCGAGGGAGACGAGCCCGGCCGGTGCGTCCTGGTCCGGATACGGCAGCGTCCAGGTGTGCACGACGCGCAGCGTGGCGGAGCGGGCGGCGGCCGCGCGCAAGGCGTGGCCGGCGAGTGCCCCGGCCGGCCGCTCCAGGTCGACGCCCAGCACGACGGGCAGGTAGGGCGCCTCGCCGGGCGGAGTGCCGGGGACGGGCTCGCGTTCGTCCTCGGGCCGCTCCCCCGAACGGACCAGCACCACCGGGCAGGGCGCGCGGGCCGCCACGGCGAGTGCGACCGAGCCGACCGGGAACCCGGCGAACCCGGTGAAGCCCCGGGTGCCCAGCGCCAGCAGCTCGGTCCCGGCCGCCGCGGCGAGCAGCGCCTCGACCGCGGGTTCACGCGCACGGGTGCCGATGACCTCCACGTGCGGGTACGCACACGCGAGCTCCTCTGCGGCCCGCTCCAGGACGAGGTCCGCCCCGGCGTACAGCAGGCGCAGCGGCAGCCCGCGGCGCCGGGCCTCCCGGGCGGCCCAGGCGGCGGCGTCCTGCCCGGCCCGCGAGCCGTCGACGCCCGCGGTGACGCTGCGGATGCCCCGGCCCACGGTCACCGCCTCCGGCTGCCGGTGGCCGCCGTCCGCGCCCGCCGGTCCGTTTCACCGCGGCCGGTCCGGGGACTTGGCCAGGGAACACCCGCTCCCCCACGGTCGGCGTGTCGCACTGCGACCGGGCCCTTCGTCATGGGTCTCCTCGGCGGTGCCGGGCGCTGAGCCGCCCCGCTGCCGGACGGCGTGGAGGACGGGTTCCACAGGGCCTGCGGATCAGTCACCCGGCGTCGCTCGCCACCCGCCGCCGGGTGAACAGGGCCCACCGGGGCAGAGGAACGGTTCGGACGCTCACAGGGAGGTCGGCATGCGAACCCGGGTGCGCGGGCGGCGCCACAATCCGCTGCGGCGCAGGTCGGACGTCGTGGAGACGTGGACGGCGGTGCTCTTCGCGGTCCTGCTGTTCCTGGGGGCGCCCCTGCTCGGGGCGTTCACGGCCCGGTGGGCCCACGACGAGGCGCGGGCGGCCCAGCGTGCCGACCGCCGCCCTGTGCACGCCGAGGTCGTCGGCCGGCCGCCCGGGCCGCCCGCCGTGCCGGGTGCCGGTCGGCACACCCGTCCGGTGACGGTCCGCTGGACCGAGCCGGGCCGGGCGCCGCGCACCGACGTGGCCCGCGTGCCGGCCGGGACACGGCGCGGCGACACGGTCCCCGTGTGGGTCGACTCCCGTGGCCGCGCGGTCTCCGAGCCGCCGGACGAGACCACGGTCTGGCAGCACACCGTCGCCCTGGGCGTCTGTGCCGCGGCAGCCACCGCCACCGCCGTCCTGCTCACCCGCTCCGTCGTCCGCCGGGTCTGCCTGCGCCGCCGGCTGGAGGAGTGGGGGCGGGAGTGGGCCCGCACCGGCCCGGAGTGGAGCCGCGGCCGGGCATGACACGGCCGACCGGTGACACAGGGGCCGGGGACCCGGGTGCCGGAGCCGGGGACCAGGGTGCCGGGCCGGGGACCAGGGTGCGCCCGCCGGCGGGAGGCTCTGGCGGAGCGTTCGGCCGTGGCCGTACGGTCTGATCGTCTGCAGTCCTTCCAGTCCCACCAGTCTCTCCGCAAAGGCGGTAGTCGATGGCCCTGTTCGACCTTCCGATCGACGAACTCCGTGAGTACCGCAGTACGTCCGCCGAGCCCGAGGACTTCGACGCCTTCTGGTCCAAGACCCTCCAGGAGGCCCGCGAGCACGATCTGGACACCCGGTTCGACCTGGTGGACACGGGACTGACGACGGTGAAGGTGTACGACGTGACCTTCGCCGGGTTCGGCGGCCACCTGGTCAAGGGATGGCTGACCCTGCCCGCCCGGGCCGACGCGCCGCTGCCGCTGGTCGTGGAGTTCGTCGGCTACGGCGGCGGGCGCGGACTGCCGCACGAGCACCTGCTGTGGGCGTCGTCGGGCCGGGCGCACTTCGTGATGGACACCCGCGGACAGGGCAGCGCCTGGGGCGGCGGAGGCGGCACCCCCGACCCGGTGGGCGGCGCGCCGGCGTACCCCGGTTTCATGACCCGGGGTCTGGACGCCCCGGAGAACTACTACTACCGCCGGGTGTTCACCGACGCGGTACGGGCCGTCGAGGCGGCGCGCTCGCACCCGCTGACCGACGCGGGCCGCACCGCGGCGGTCGGCGCGAGCCAGGGCGGCGGCATCACGATCGCCGTGGGCGGCCTGGTGCCGGACCTGGTCGCGATCGCGCCGGACGTGCCGTTCCTGTGCGACTATCCGCGCGCGGCGGCGCTGACCGACCGTCACCCGTATCGGGAGATCGGCCTCTACCTCAAGACCCACCGCGGGCGCACCGAGGACGCGCTGCGCACGCTGTCGTACTTCGACGGGGTGCACTTCGCCGCCCGCGGCCGCGCCCCGGCCCTGTTCTCGGCGGCCCTGGAGGACCAGACCTGCCCGCCCTCCACCGTGTTCGCCGCGTTCAACGCCTGGGCGCACGACGACAAGGCGATCGAGGTGTACGACTTCAACGACCACGAGGGCGGCGGCCCCTACCAGGAGGCGGTCAAGCTGCGCTGGCTGCGGTCGTACGCCTGACGGAGCCGGGCGGGGCGAACGACGGAGCGCTCGTGTCCGGGCACGCCCCAGGCCCACGGCCACCGCGCCTCGGGCATCGCGGTGGCCGTCACCGCGGACGGCAGGACGGTGGTGGACCTTGGGGCGGCCGGGCCGGCGCGGCGCGGGCCCGGCGACGGCTCCGGCGCCATGCGACCGCGGCGGGCCTGCGGCCGGATGCGTCAGGCGGAGCCGGCTCCGCACCACCGCGACGCGATCGCCCGGCTCGCGGACGGCTCCTCCGTACGCGTGACCCGGCGCGTCAGGGCAGCCTGCGGGCCGCGATCATCCGGGCCCGCGGGCTGCCGTCGGTACGCCGGCCGAACTCCTCGAGCGGGTACAGCTCCACGCGGAAACCGGCCCGCTCCAGCTCCCGCCGCAGGTCGCCGAACCGGAAGGCGCGGTAGTACATGACGAACGGCGGCCGCCACACGGCATTGCGCACCCGCATCACCGCGTCGAAGGCGAGCAGCGTCCAGAACGCCGTCGAGCGGGGGCGCGGCGGAGCGGACACCGGAAAGGCGAACAGGCCGCCGGGCCGCAGCACCGAGTGAACCTGGCCGAACAGCCCGGGCAGCTCACCCGGCAGGAAGTGCCCGAGCGCGCCGAAGCTCACGACCAGGTCGAACGCGGCGGCGAAGGGCAGCTCCCGGGCGTCCCCGCGCACCCAGCCGAGCCGGGGGCCCGCGGCCGGGGCGCGGTCCCGGGCCACCGACAGCATCCCGGCGCTGAAGTCGACCCCCGTGACACTCTCCCGGCACACCCGGGCCAGCACCTCGGCACCGGCGCCCGTGCCGCAGCACAGGTCGAGCCCGTCCTGGAACGGCCCCATCCTCCCCAGAACCGACGCGACGGCGTCCAGCACCGCGTCCGGCGTCCGGAACGGGGTGTGGTCGAACTTCGGCGCGAGCAGGTCGTAGCCGCGCTCGACGGAGGACAGCGCCTGAACGGCGAGCTCACGTAGGGTGGGACCTTCGGGGGTGAACACCTGGGTCAGCTTAGACACCTGGGGGCGAGGACCGTTCGGGTGGAGCGTCGACGCCCGTCCGGGTGGTACAGTGTGATGAGCACCTGTGTACGCCCCGTCGCGGGCGTCGGTGCGGTTCTTCTCCAGTGCGCCCAGCCGCCCACCGTCCGGGTCGGCGCGGCAGCTTCTCCCACCGCCTCGTGAGCGGCGCTTCGCGCCGTGGCCGGACCGGTGTCCTCCGCCGCCCCGGGCGTGCACGCACGCCTCCCCGTCGCGGCTCGTCTCCTTCTCCTCGCACACCTCGTGCCGTCCGTCTCTGAAAGGGCACCCACCCATGATCACCACACTCGAACACCCCCCGGTACGGCAGCAGCCCGCACCGGCCCCCCTGACCGCCACCGGTGTCCTGGACATCGACGCCGGCGGCAAGGGCCGTCTGCGCGGCGAGGGCTGCCTGCCCTCCCCCACCGACCCCTGGCTCTCCGCCGCGCTGATCCGCCGTCACGGCCTGCGCAAGGGCGATGTGGTCGAGGGCGTACGCGGGCAGCAGCAGGCCCTCACCGAGGTCACACGCGTGGGCGGCCGCACTCCGGACGAGGCCCGGGGCCGCCGCCACTTCCACGATCTGACGCCGTTGCACCCGCGTGAACGGCTGCTGCTCGAACACCCGGCCTCCGGTCTCACCGGCCGTGTCACCGACCTGATCGCGCCCGTCGGGAAGGGCCAGCGCGGACTCGTCGTCGCGCCGCCCAAAACCGGCAAGACCGTGCTGCTCCAGCAGATCGCGGCCGCCGTGGCCGGCAACCACCCGGAGTGCCGGCTGATGGTGGTGCTGCTGGACGAGCGCCCGGAGGAGGTCACCGACATGCGGCGCTCGGTGCGCGGCGAGGTGTACGCCTCCACCTTCGACCGCTCGCCCGGACAGCACATCGCGCTCGCCGAACTCGTCGTCGAGCGGGCCAAGCGGCTCGTCGAGGCCGGCGAGGACGTCGTCGTCCTCCTCGACTCCCTGACCCGGCTGTGCCGCGCCCACAACAACGCGGCCGCCGCCGGTGGCCGCACCCTCAGCGGCGGCGTCGACGCGGGCGCGCTGCAGGGACCCAAGCGGCTGTTCGGCGCCGCGCGCCTGGCCGAGGAGGGCGGTTCGCTCACCGTCCTCGCCACCGCTCTGGTGGAGACCGGCTCCCGCGCCGACGACTTCTTCTTCGAGGAGCTGAAGGGCACCGGCAACATGGAGCTCCGGCTCAGCCGCGAACTCGCCTCCCGCCGGGTCTTCCCAGCCGTCGACCTCGACTCCTCCGGCACCCGCCGCGAGGAACTCCTCCTCTCCCCCGCCCAGTTGACGGTGACCCGCGGCCTGCGCCGTGTCCTGCGCACCCGCGACGGGCAGACCGGCCTGGAGACACTGCTGGAACAGCTGCGCAGGGCGCCGGACAACGCCGCGTTCGTACGCCGCGTCCAGCCGACGCTGCCCACCGATCGGCCGATGCCCACGGGCCTGCGCTAGAGCATCCGGGTACTCGCGCGCCCCGTTCGGCTCCCGCGGCACCCCATTTCCACCGATTTCTCCCTACGTTTGCGGTATGAAGATCGGACTTCGTTCGCGAGCTGTCATGTCGACCTGCGCGCTCTGCGCGGCAGGCGTCCTGGCACTGGCACCGCCGGTCGCGGCCGTGGGCCGGACCTCTGCGGACACGAGCGCGCCGGGGCAGCGGAAGGCGGCGGTGCCGCCGCCGGGCCTGCTGGAGGAGGAGGGCACGCAGGTCCGGCTCCGCGCCGGGGCGCCGGACCTGCCCGACGTCTCCGCGCTGTCCTGGCTGGTCGCCGACGCCGGTACCGGCGAGGTGCTCGCCGCGCACGACGCGCACCGCAGACTGCCGCCCGCCAGCACGCTGAAGACCCTGTTCGCGCTGACCGTGCTGCCGGCCTTCCCCGCCGGTGTCCAGCACACCGTCAGCGCGAAGGAGTTGGCGGGAATCGGCGAAGGCAGCAGCCTGGTCGGGCTCGTCGAGGGCCATGCGTACAAGGTGGCCGATCTGTGGCGCGGGGTGTTCCTCAACTCCGGCAACGACGCCGTGCACGTACTGGCCGCGCTCAACGGCGGCTGGGACCAGACGGCCCGGCAGGTGGAGACCAAGGCCCGCTCCCTGGGCGCCCTCGACACCACGGTCGTCTCCCCGGACGGCTACGACGCCGACGGGCAGGCGTCCTCGGCGTACGACCTGGCCGTGTTCGGCCGGGCCGGGCTGCGCGACCCGGATTTCGCCCGGTACTGCTCCACCGCGCACGCCGCCTTCCCCGGCTACGACGGGACGACGTACCAGATCGCCAACACCAACCGGCTGCTGACCGGCGCCGACGGCGTGGAGCCGTATCCGGGGCTGCTCGGCATCAAGAACGGCTACACCAGCAACGCGGGCAACACGCTGGTCGCCGCCGCCCGTCAGGGCGGGCGCACCCTCGTCGTGACCGTGATGAACCCGCAGGGAGGCGAGGGGCACACCGTCTACGAGGAGGCGCGGGGGCTGCTGGACTGGGGGTTCGACGCGGCCGGATACGTCGATCCGGTCGGCTCGCTCGACGCCCTGCGGCCGGGGGCGCGCGCCCACGCGAAGGCCGTGGCGTCGGCGGGGTCCGCGGCGCCTCCCCGCGCCGAACCGGACGCCGGGCCGGACTGGTCGCAGACGGGCACGATCGCGAGCGCGATCGGTGTGGGCGCGGGGGCCCTGCTGCTCGGCCTGGGATTCACGGGCCGCCGGTACGCGCGCGACTGACCGGACGGCGGCGGGGCTCAGAACACCGACAGACCGGTGAGGGTCGTGAAGCGGTCCAGGGCCGCCACGCCCGCCACCGAGTTCCCCCGCTCGTCCAGACCGGGGCTCCACACGCACAGCGCGCACCGGCCGGGTACGACGGCGATGATGCCGCCGCCCACGCCGCTCTTGCCGGGCAGCCCCACGCGGTAGGCGAAGCCGCCGGCCGCGTCGTACGTCCCGCAGGTCAGCATGATCGCGTTGATCTGCTTGGCCTGGCGGCGGGTGAGCAGCCGGGTGCCGTCGGCCCGTATGCCGTGCCGGGCGAGGAACGTGGTGGCCAGCGCGAGGTCGGCGCAGGAGGCCGCGATCGAGCACTGGCGGAAGTACTGGTCCAGCAGGACCGGCACCGGGTTGTCGATGTTGCCGTAGGACGCCATGAAATGGGCCAGGGCGGCGTTGCGGTCGCCGTGCGCGGTCTCGGACGCGGCGACCTCGGTGTCGAAGTCCAGCTCCGGGTTGCCGCTCTCGGCACGCAGCAGGCGCAGCAGTTCGCCCGCCGCGTCGCCGGTACGGGTCTGCAGGCGGTCGGTGACGACCAGGGCGCCGGCGTTGATGAACGGGTTGCGCGGGATGCCGTTCTCGTACTCCAGCTGGACCAGGGAGTTGAAGGGATTGCCGGAGGGCTCGCGGCCCACGTGCTCCCACAGTTCGTCGCCTTCACGGGCGAGGTCGAGGGCGAGGGTGAACACCTTGGTGATGGACTGGGTGGAGAACGGCTCCCGCCAGTCCCCCACCCCGTACACCGTGCCGTCCAGCTCCGCGACGGCCATGCCGAAGGCACGGGCGTCGCGGGCCGCGAGCGCCGGGATGTAGTCGGCGGCACGCCCCCGGCCGGGCGTCCGCTCGATCTCCTCGGCGATGCGCTGCAGGACCGGGAGGTAGGTCGGGGACGACGCCATGATCACCATTCTGCCTCCGGGCCGGTGGGGGCGGACGGCGAACACTCAGGCGTTGATGACCCCCGTGCCCAGCAGGCCGAACAGCAGCAGGCCGATCACGATCCGGTAGACGACGAAGGCGTTGAAGGAGTGCTTGGCGACGAACTTCAGCAGCCAGGCGATGGAGGCGTAGGCGACCACGAAGGACACCAGGGTGCCGACGATCAGCGGGAGGGTGCCCACGCTCGCGCCCACCGCGTCCTTGAGCTCGTAGATGCCGGCGCCGGTCAGGGCCGGGAGACCGAGGAAGAAGGACAGCCGGGTAGCGGCGACGCGGTCCAGATCCAGGATGAGCGCGGTGGACATGGTGGCGCCGGAGCGGGAGAAGCCGGGGAAGAGCAGGGCGAGGATCTGCGAGGAGCCGACCAGCATCGCGTCCTTGAAGGTGGTGTCGTCCTCACCGCGCTTGTGCCGGCCCATCTGGTCCGCGCACCACATCACACCGCTGCCGACGATCAGCGAGCCGGCGACCACCCACAGGGAGCCGAGCGGCCCCTCGATGAGGGGCTTGGCGGCAAGGCCCACGACGACGATGGGGATCGTGGCGTAGATGATCCACCAGGCGAACTTGTAGTCGTGGTGGTAGCGCTCCTCCTTGTCGGCCAGGCCCCGGAACCAGGCGGAGAGAATCCGCACGATGTCCTTGAAGAAGTACACGAACACGGCGGCGATGGCGCCGACCTGGATGACGGCGGAGAACGCCACGACGGACTTGTCGTCGACAGGGATGCCCATGAGCCCCTGGGTGATCTTCAGGTGGCCGGTGGAGGAGACGGGGAGGAACTCGGTCACCCCCTCGACGACTCCGAGGACGACGGCCTGACCGACGGAGATGACGCTCATGGGATCCAGTTCTGGGGGTGTTGATCGACAGTGGTGTGGACACTCTTACGGTGCCCAGGTGAAGGCCCGGCGACCAACACCAAAAGCTTTCGACAACCGTCAGAGGCTTCCGGCGATCCACACGCCGGCGAACGCGGCGGCGAGGCCCGCCACCACGCTGGCGACGGCGTTGGCGGCGGCGTAGAGCCCGGCACCGGTCTCGGTCAGCCGCAGGGTCTCGTAGGAGAAGGTCGAGTACGTCGTCAGGGCCCCGCACAGCCCGGTCCCCAGCAGCAGCTGCAGCCGCGGCCCGGCGAACCCGGCAGAGACGGCACCGGTGAGCAGGCCGAGGACGAGACAGCCGACGACGTTGACCACGAAGGTGCCCCAGGGGAAGACCGAGTCGTGCCGGGACTGCACCGCGCGGTCGGTGAGATAGCGCAGGGGTGCCCCGACGGCGGCCCCGGCCACCACCAGCAGCCAGTTCACTTCCCGCCCTTCGCGTCCGCCGCCCTCGCGCGGCCGACGTACCGGATGACCTCGCAGTCGTCGAGGATCACCAGCCCCTCGCCGACCAGTTCGTCCAGCTGCGGCAGGAACGCGCGGACCCGGTCCTCGGTGTCGACGATCACGATCGCCACCGGCAGGTCCTCGCTCATCGACAGCAGCCGTGAGGTGTGGATCAGGGAGGACGCGCCGAACCCCTCGATACCGCGGAAGACGCTGGCGCCCGCCAGGCCGGCGGAGTGGGCCCGGTGCACGATCTCCGAGTACAGGGGCCGGTGGTGCCAGGTGTCGTTCTCGCCGATGAAAATGGTCACGCGCAGGGCGCTGCCGGTGAGCCTCGTCATCGCTGCCTCCGCTGCAGAACGCGCCGGGTCGCCGTCACGGCGAGCCACACCGCCGCGAGCGCCGCGCACAGGGTCGCGGCGAGGTAGGCCAGTGCGGTGCGGGCGTGGCCGGAGTCCACCAGCTTCTGGATGTCGACCGCGTAGGTGGAGAAGGTGGTGAAGCCGCCGAGCACACCGGTGCCGAAGAACGGCCGGACCAGGCGGTGGGCGCCCCACACATCGGTGATCACCACCATGAAGACGCCGATCACCGCGCATCCGACGACATTGACCGAGAAGGTCGCCCACGGAAAGCCCCCGGCCGGCGCCGGCCACCACCGCGAGACCGCGTACCGGCCCGTGGCCCCGAGCGCACCGCCGAGCGCCACCACCGCGACCACCGGTACCTGCGCCCGCCGGGCCCGCCACCGCGCGGACGCCGACGGCACCCGCAGGCTCTCGGTCTCCTGGGCTGTCATGCTCGTAACGTCTCCTACTCGGCCGCGCCCGGACACACCGTAACGCCGCCGGTTCCCCGCCGCACACACCGGCGGCGGCGCGGCGTACCGCTCGGCCCGTCGCTCCGGGGGAGGGCGCGCCCCCGTCCCTCGTTTCCGCGAGCCGCCGGGTGCTCCCGCGGGCCGCCGGTCACCAGCCCTTCTCGAACATCCGGGCCACCTCGGCGATGCGGACCTCGTCACGGCTGTAGTACGTCCGGCACCTGATCCGGCGGGCGCGCAGCAGGCCGAGGTCGGTCAGCAGGGCGAGATGCGTCCCGGCGGTCCGCCGCGGGATGCCGAGGCCGGCCGCGACGGCCTTCGCGGTCGCGCCGTGCGTCAACGGGTCGCGGCGCCGCCGGGGAGCGTGCGCGGCCGGATCCCTGAGCCACTCCAGGATGAGCAGGCGCGTCCGGCCGGCGGAAGTCCTCAGCATCACCGCCTCCTGTCGTCGAGGCCTTCCCGTCCTGACGCTTCCCACTGTCCCCCGGGCCGCCCCGTCGCGTACGGGATCCGCCGGGCCTTGTCCGGTACTGGACGGTCCGGGTCCGGGGCGTGGGGGAAGGGCCCGGCTGCCGCACCGATGGACAGCCGGGCCCGCGCCCGTTCCAGCGGTGGCCGAACCACGTCATCGCCGCGGTCGCCCTGTTGTCGTAGTCGAACAGGGCCTGGTTCTCCCCGCCGTTGCCGGAGGAGGGGTCGGCCGGGTCCCAGCCGTTGCCGGGGACCGCGGTCCAGGTCGCCTCCCAGGAGAAGACGCCCAGGCCGCGGTTGCCCGGGACGGCCTCGACGGTGTTCATCACGTCCCGCAGCCAGGCCGCCTGGCCGGCCTTGGGTCGCCGGGTAGCGCCGCGCAACCGGTCAGGATCGAAGAAGCGGCCCGGCGCTCCCCCGCTCTAGCGTGAGACCACCGACGCATCCGTCGGGACCACTCGTCAGCGAGGAGTACGCCATGACCGCCGGCCTGAAGACGATCGTCTACCCCGTCAAGGACCTCGACCGGGCAAAATCCCTGTTCAGGGCGCTGCTGGAGGTCGAGCCGTATGCGGACGAGCCCTACTACGTCGGGTTCAAGGACGCCGGGCAGGACGTCGGGCTCGACCCGAACGGGCACGCCGGCGGGATGACCGGGCCGGTGCCGTACTGGCACGTCGACGACATCCGGGGGCGGCTGGCGGCTCTGGTGGAGGCGGGCGCCGAGCTGCTGCAGGACGTGCGGGACGTCGGCGGCGGCAGGCTGATCGCCTCGGTGAAGGACGCGGACGGCAATCTCGTCGGGCTCGTCCAGGACGCCTGACGTCCGGGGCGGCCGCCGCGCGACCGGCCATGTCGATGTACGCGCATTAACATGCGGTCTCATGGAAGCGGACGCGGCCGGAGCCCGGCTCGAGGAGAGATGGCGGGGCATTCTGTCGGTGCACGCGCGGACGATGTGCGAACTCGACCGCGTGCTGCATCCGTACGGGCTCGGCGCGAGCGACTTCGAGGTGCTCGACATCCTGGCGTCCGGGCCGTCCGGGGAGGGCGGGGAAGGCGGGCAGTGCCGGGTGCAGAACCTCGCCGACCGGGTCCACCTCAGCCAGAGCGCGCTGTCCCGGCTGATCGGCCGGCTGGTGAAGGACGGCCTGGTGGAACGGTCGGTGTGCGCGGAGGACCGGCGCGGGGTGTGGGTCCGTCTGACGGCCAAGGGCCGTGCGCTGCATGCCGAGGTGCTGCCTCTGCAGCGCGCGGCCCTGGCCCGCACACTCGACGGTGACGGCTGAGTCGGCGGCTGGAACAGGCCGGCTCGGTCTCAATGCCGGGCCAGCAGGGTGCGTACTCCCTCCGAGGTGAGCGTCAGGCCGTGCGGCGAGCTGGCGTCTATGGTCAGCGACAGGTCGTCGGCCGGCCACTGGGACGCGAGGGCGCCGAGGGGCACGAGGCGGTAGCGGGAGACGAAGGGCAGCAGGTCGGACATCTCCAGTTCGGAGGTGAACACGGGCACCACCGGCACTCCGCCCGGTTGTTCGAGGATGGGCAGGGCCACCGTCGAGGGGTTGGTGGCGTCCTCGTCGCTCACGTCGTCCGGCACGGGGATCAGCACGTCGCTGTGCGCGAGCGTGTCCAGTGCCACCGCGTCCTCGGCGTTCTCGGCGAGTACGTCCAGTGCTCGCTGGGCGGGCGTCGCGGTGTTGTCGTTCGCTGGTGTCTCCATGGCAGATTCCCTGGTCGCGGCGGTCGTGCGGCCTGCCCCGGGTTCCTCTCCCCGGGCACAGCCCTGCTCGCGTACCCGATCGCCCGCGCCGCAATCACGACGGGTGGGGCCGGCCGGTACCCGCACCCGCGCGACGTGTCGAAGCCTCCTGTGCGGAAGGAGCCGGAGCGCTGGAGCGGGCCCTCCGCGGTGCCCGCGGGGGCCCGGGGGCTCCCTTCCGAACCCCAGGTTTCGGGTAACCACTGGTGCGGGGCTGATGCGCCTTCCGTTACGGCGCGCCGGTCCCGTCCGCCGAGGCCCGGACCTCGGTCACGGCGACGGCCAGGTGCTTTTGGACCGTCTCCGGCAGCGGGTCGCCGTGCACCGCCGTGACCACGTCCCGGGCGACGTGGTGCAGCTTGGTGTTGGTCTTCTGGGAGGCGATGACCAGCACCGACCAGGCCTGCTCCGGGGTCAGGCCGAAGGAGGCCATGAGGATGCCGCGGGCCAGGTCGATGGCGGGGCGGGTCTGCATGGCGCGGCGCAGCTGGACGACCTCGATGCGCAGGTCCTGCTCGGTGTCCTCGGCCGGTGTCCCGTCCCCCGGTTCCCCGTGCCGGACGGCGGGCAGCGGCGGTCCCGCCTCGTGTGCCTCCGGCCCGCCGGGTGTCTCGGCGGAGAACAGCGAGCGCGTGCCGGTGAGGGCGAGCAGCCGTTCGCTCATGGGGCTGGTGGCGCGTACGACGATCGTCTTGCCCTGTGCCCGGGCCCGCTCCCGCAGGCTGATCAGGGTGTTGAGGGCGGAGCAGTCGCAGAACCCCACTCCGCTCAGGTCCAGGTCGATGCCCTGGGCCGAGCGGCCGAGGGCGTCCTTCAGGGCACGCCGGAAACCCTGGCCGACGTCGAGGCCGAGTTCGCCGCGCACCATGACGAGCACACGGTCCGCGTCGGGGCCGATGTCGATCGCCGGTTCGCGTCCCGGGTGCGCCGCCGGCACGCCGCCGCGGTCACCGCGGGCAGCGACGCCCTGAACCGTGGACCGCGCGTCGTACGCAGGCTCCGCCATGACCGCCTCTCCCACAAGCGTTCGCCCGTCCTCCGCTTCCAGACTCGCTCCGGCGCCTGGAACACGTCAAGATATACATGAAGCCCAGTTCAGGCTCTTGTATACGCGAAAGCCGAACTCTAGGCTGGCCCCATGGGAGGAGTGCCTGAGCCGCATACCGGATGGACGTTCCTGACCAATCACGCCCGGGTACTGGCCGCCATCGCCGACAACCACAACGCCCGGATCCGTGACATCGCCGCTCACTGCAGGCTCACCGAGCGCGCCGTCCAGAAGATCATCGCCGATCTGGAGCGCGACGGGTACCTCTCCCACACCAAGGAGGGGCGCGGCAACATCTACCGGATCGACCCGAGCAAGGTCCTGCGGCACCCGGCCGAGTCCGGGCTGACCGTGGCCTCCCTGCTCTCACTGCTCGTCCGGGCGGAGGCCGGCCACTCCGAGGCCGACCACTCCGAGGTCGGTCGCCGGGGTCGCTGAAGCCACCGGCCGGCCCCCGCCGGCTCAGCGCCGCTGTCCGGGTGAGCGGATCCAGCCCGGGGACCGCTCCACGGCCCGCTTCCAGGACTCGTACTCCCCCTCGCGCCGCTCGGGGTCCATGTCCGGCAGCCACTGCCCGGTCCGGTGCCAGTCGCGGCGCAGGGCCTCCGGGTCCGCCCAGTGGCCGACCGCGAGGCCGGCGGCGCCGCCCGAGCCGTCCGCCGCGCCGGCCCCGGACGGGCACCGCCGCGGACTGGACATCGTCACCGCCCCGTCGGCCCGGTGCGGCGTGCGGGCGTGCTCCGGTGGGATCCGCCGGTGGGCGGAGGTGCTCGCGGGCTGGGCCTCAGGCGCCGCCGGGCGGCGGGGCGGTCGTGCCGCGCACCTCCAGGTACGGGGTGGTCAGGTCGACCGCGCGCGGGCGGTCCGGGTCGTCGATCCGGTCGAGCAGCCGCTGGGCGGCGCGCCGGCCCACGTCGTGGCCGGCGTTGTCCACGGTGGTCAGCCACAGGTGCCGCAGCCTCGACAGGTAGGTGTTGTCGTAGCCGACCAGGGAGAGGTCGCGCGGCACCCCGAGGCCGCTCTCCTCGGCGGCCGACATCGCGCCGACGCAGGTCATGTCGTTGACGGCGAAGACGGCGGTGGGGCGCCCGGGGCGGCTGAGCAGCCGTACCGCGGCCCGGTGGCCGCCCTCCTCGGTCAGGTCGCCCTGCTCCACGACCGCGGTGCCGGCCAGTCCGCGCTCGCGCATGACGGCCTCGAAGCCGCGGCGGCGCAGCTCTCCGACCGCGCCGTGACCGGTGATGTGGGCGATGCGCCGGTGGCCGAGGGCGATGAGGTGCTCGGTGGCCAGCCGGGCGCCGTGCTCGTCGTCGCCCGCGACGACGTCCACTTTGGGCAGGTCGGGTTCGCGGGTGCCGGCGACGACGGTGGGCACCCGGCCGGCCGCGGTGCGCAGCGCCCTCGGGTCCCGCAGGGTGCCGACGGCGACCAGACCGTCGACGCGCAGCTCGGTGAAGGTGCGGGTGAGGTCCTCGCCCAGGCGCCGGTTGAGCCGGCCGTCGGCGAGCAGCATGTGCAGACCGCTGTCGTACAGGCGGGAGTTGAGGCCGTCGAGGAGTTCCACGAACCAGGGGTTGCGCAGGTCGTTGAGCAGCACGCCGACGGTGCGGGTGCGCCGTTCGCTGAGGCTGCGGGCGGCGGCGTTGGGCCGGTAGCCGAGTTCGTCGATCGCGGCGAGGACCGCCTGCCGCTTCTCGGGGCGCACGCTGTCGGAGCCGCGCAGCACCAGGGACACCAGGGACTTGGACACGCCGGCCCGCGCGGCCACGTCGCGGATGGTCGGGGGTCGCACGTGGTGGACCGTTCCACAGACGGGTGCTCCTGTAAAGGGCCGGGAGGGCACCGGCGAAGAGGGTTGACACCGGGCGGAGCCGGCCTTCATCGTGGGCCCGCAGGTTTTGGATCGGTCCAAAGAGGGGCTGTCATGGTGGATGTGCTCGGCGTCGCCGTCGTCGGATTCGGCTGGATGGGACGGGTGCACGCCCAGGCGTACGCGCGTGTGCTCCACCACTTCCCGCAGCTCGCGGTACGTCCGCGCCTGGTCGCCGTCGCCGACGAGGTGCCCGGCCGGGCCGAGGAGGCCGCCGGGCGGTACGGCTTCGACTCCGCGACCCGCGACTGGCGGGAGATCGCCGCCGACCCCCGCGTCCAGGCGGTCAGCATCACCGCCCCGAACTTCCTGCACCGCGAGATCGGCCTCGCCATGGCCGGGGCCGGCAAGCACATCTGGATCGAGAAGCCGGTGGGTCTGACGGCCGGTGACGCCCGCGCGGTCGCCGACGCCGCCGCCAAGGCCGGCGTGCGGGGCACGGTCGGCTTCAACTACCGCAACGCACCCGCCGTCGCCGCCGCCCGCGAGATGATCGCGGCCGGCGAGATCGGCCGGGTCACCCACGTCCGCATCCGGCTGTTCAGCGACTACGCCGCCCACCCCGAGGGTGCCCTGACCTGGCGCTACGAGCGTGAGCGCGGCGGCAGCGGAGTGCTGGGCGACCTGGCCTCGCACGGGGTCGACCTGGCCCGCCATCTGCTCGGCGAGATCGACTCGCTGGCTGCGGACACCGCCGTGTTCGTGCCCGAGCGGGCCCGCCCCTTTGGTGCCACCGCCGGTCACACCCGGGCGGCGGGCGGCGCACTCGGCCCCGTCGAGAACGACGACTACGTCAACTGCCTGCTGCGTTTCGCCTCCGGCGCGCGCGGGGTCCTGGAGGCCTGCCGGGTCTCGGTGGGCGAGCAGAACAACTACGGCTTCGAGATCCACGGCACCGAGGGCGCGCTCTTCTGGGACTTCCGCCGCATGGGCGAACTCGGCGTCAGCCGCGGCACCGCCTACCAGGACCAGCCGGTCAGCACGGTCTACGTCGGCCCCGGTCACGGCGTGTACGAGGCCTTCCAGCCGGGCTCGGCCAACGCCATGGGCTACGACGACCTCAAGGTCGTCGAGGCGCACCACTTCCTGCGCTCGATCACGGAGGGCCGGCCGTACGGTGCCACCCTCGACGACGCGGTGGCCGCGGCGGCGGCCCTGGACGCCATGGCCCGCTCCGCCGAGCAGCGCGCGTGGGTGAGCCTCGTCTGAGACCCGTCCCCTCAGCCCGGCGTCAGGTCGGTGCGCGGGGTGCCGGCCCAGTGGTGGGTGCGCAGCACCCGGCCCGCGAACGTCACCTCGCGCTCGGCGAGGAACCGGAAGCCGAGCGAACGGCAGATGCCGTTCGAGGCCGCGTCGGTCGTGGCCGGGAAGGCGTGCACCTCTCCCCAGCGGTCCTCGTCCCGCGCCTGTTCGAGCAGCGCGCGGGCGGCGCGTCTGCCCAGGCCGCGCCCCTGGAACTCGGGCAGCACCATCCAGCCGATCTCCGACCTCGGGCCGCCGTCGTTCTCGTGGGCCCCGATGGTCACGGTCCCGGCCACCACGTCGGGGGTCCGCGGATCAGGGACGATCATCCTGACCCATGCGGTGCCGGCCGCCGCCCGCCCGGCGTCCCGGCGCACCGTGTCCGCCATGCCCTCGACCGGCAGGGGCCCGCCGAGCTCGGCCGTCATGACCGGGTCGCAGCGCATCCGGATGCAGGCGCCGACGCCGTCCTGTGTCACGTCGCGCAGCTGCGCAGAGCCTCCTGGCGGGCGGTGGGTGTAAATGCCAAGCATCCGCTGGGCGATGATGGGCCTGCCCCGCCGGCCGGGCGCGGGCCTCGCGCCCGGCCGGCATTCCGTGAACAACCCTGGAAGGTACACCCGTTGAACAGCGGCAGCCCGGTTCCCGACAGCTACTACGAACGCATCGACGAGCACCGTTTCAAGCCCACCGTCCACGCGAGCGGCGCCTGGGACCCGGATGAGCAGCACTTCAGCCCGCTGGGCGGGCTGATCGTCCACGTGATCGAGGACCACCTGGCCGCACGCCCCGACACCGGTCTGGTACCGGCCCGGATCAGCTACGACATCCTGGGCCGCCCGACCCTGGACGAGTGCGAGATACAAGTGGCGACGCTCCGCCCCGGTCGCACCATCGAGCTGCTGGAAGCCGTCGTGCACATCGCCGGCCGCCCGGTCGTCCGGGCCCGCACCTGGCTGCTGTCCGCCCAGGACACCACCTCCGTCGCCGGGGGCGCCGAGGACCGGCTCACCCCGCCCGACCGGCTCGCTCCCTGGGCGATGAGCGACCTCTGGCCCGGCGGCTACATCGCCTCCCTGGACGTCCGCCCGCTCGCCCCGCCACGCCCGGGCCGCACCACCGCGTGGGTCTCCACCCCGCTCACCCTGGTCGCCGGCGAGCCGAGCGGCCCGCTCGCCTCCTACCTGGCCCTGGTCGACACGGCCAACGGCATCGCCGCACGGCAGTCGCCCACCGCGTGGATGTTTCCCAACGTGGATCTGACCGTGCACCTCCACCGCCGCCCCGAGGGCCGCTGGACCGGACTGGACACCACGGTCACCTTCGGGCCGACCGGCCTGGGCCTGACCAGCACGGTCCTGCACGACGCGCACGGCCCGGTCGGGCACGCCCAGCAGATCCTCACCGTACGGCCCATGCCTCCCGGCGGGAGGGGCTGAGCAGGCGGCCCACGCGTGCGGGGCAGGTCCTGAGGGACGGCGGGTCCCCGGGACCGGCCGGGGCGGTCGACGGCAGCACCGGCCCGGTGAACCGCGCCGCGCCCTCCCCCGTCCCCCGGCGCGCGCGATCCGTCCGGAGCTGATGTGCTGGTGACGGGGGCCGTCGTACCCGCCCGCCCTGTGCCGGGGGGAGACTTTCGGGAGAGACCCATGACCACCTACAAAGCCGCGCAGGTGACGACTGCCGGCGGTCCCTTCGGGATCGTCGAGCGCGAGGTCCCGGAGCCGGGCCCCCGCCACGTCAGGATCGCCGTGGAGGCCTGCGGGGTCTGCCACAGCGACAGCCTCTTCGTGAACGCCGCCGTCCCCGGCATCGACTTCCCGGTGGTCCCCGGACACGAGATCGCCGGCCGCGTCGAGCAGCTCGGCGAGGGGACGCGGGAGTGGGGCTGGCAGGTGGGCGACCGGGTGGCGGTGGGCTGGTTCGGCGGCAGCTGCGGCCACTGCACGCCGTGCCGGCAGGGCGACTTCATCGTGTGCCCGAACCTGAAGGTCCCCGGCTGGGCGTACGACGGTGGCTTCGCCGAGCGGGTGATCGCACCGGTCGACGCCCTGGCCCGGATCCCCGACGCCCTGGCGGCGAGTGACGCCGGGCCCATGGCGTGCGCGGGCGTGACCACGTTCAACGGGCTGCGCCGCAGCTCCGCCCGCCCCGGCGACCTGGTCGCGGTGCTCGGCATCGGCGGCCTGGGACACCTGGGGGTGCAGTACGCGGTGGCCATGGGATTCGAGACGGTGGCGATCGCCCGGGGAGCCGACAAGGCCGACTTCGCCAAGCAGCTCGGCGCGCACCACTACGTCGACAGCACGGCGGACACGCCCGTCGCAAAGGCGCTGAAGTCGCTCGGCGGCGCCAAGGCCGTCCTGGCCACGGCCGGCAGCTCCGAGGCCATCACGGCGACCGTGGACGGACTGTCGCACCGCGGCGAGCTGGTGGTCATCGGCGCGGACACCGAACCGCTGGGCATCGCCCCACTGCAGCTGATCATGAGCGGCCGGGTGGTCCGCGGTCATCCGTCGGGCACCTCGCAGGACGTGCAGGACACCATGGCGTTCAGTGCCCTGCACGGGATCCGCCCGATGACCGAGGTCGTGCCGCTGGACCGGGCCGGCGAGGCGTACCGGAAGATGCTCTCCGGTGCCGCCCGCTTCCGTATGGTGCTCACCACCGGCTGACGCCCGGGGCCCTTCGCGTCCGGGCACGCCTTGGCCGGCCGCGGCGTCCGCGGCCGGCAGGTGCTGCGCCCGGTCGGGGCGCGACGGTGCGGTGAGCGCCCCTGCGGGGGCGGCCCCCGTGCCCCCGTTCACTGTGCCACTGGGGAAGCGGAGTTGAGCCGCCCCCGGCCTCATCCCCTGGCTCGCGGTACGGATTTCAGGCTTTGCGCGCCATGAGGCAGGCGTGGGGCCGGGTCAGCCGCCCCTCGGGCTCCTGCACCAGCCGCGCCGCGACCACCAGCCCGGCCCGCTCCAGCAGTTCGGCCACTCGCTCCACGGGCAGCAGGTGCCACTCGTAGGACACGGGGTGGCCGTATCCCTGCGCGGGCCGCCGGTGCTCGTCTCCGATGTGGCACCCCCACAGCAGGTGACCGCCGGGCGCGAGCGTGCGATGGAACTCGGTGAAGAGCGACGGCAGCTCCGCGGGCGGCGTGTGATGGGTGGAGTACCAGGCGAGGATGCCGCCGAGTACGCCGTCGCCCAGCCCGAGCGCGGTCATCGAACTCCGCACGAACCGCAGGTGCGGGTAGGCGCGCCGGGCCAGTCCCACCATGCCGGCCGACAGGTCGACACCGAATGCCGGAACCCCCAAGCCGGCCAGGTGGGCGGTCACTTGGCCGGGACCGCAGCCCAGGTCCGCGACCGGGCGCGGGGCGGAGCGCCGTACCGTCTCGGCGAACGCCGCCAGCATGCCGCGGGAGAGCGGGTCCAGCTCGGAGGGTTTCGGGACGCGTTCGGCGTAGGCGGCGGCGACGGTGTCGTAGGAGTCGCGGACGGCCGTGAGGTAGGAGGACTCGAGCACGGGGGAACGGTAGCGGAGTCCCCACAGGCCCTCCACCTGTCGGTGGAGCGGCGTCCGTGTCACGCCGACACGGGCGTCTTCACACTTTCCGCACCCACTCGCCACCCGTCTGCCACGGGTTGTGTAAGCTCCTGACGCTCCATTCGCATCACTGAGGGGGGAACCTCATGCGTATACGCTCCGCGCTCGCCGTCGCCGCCGCGGCGGGCGCCGTCGCCGTCGTCGCCGCTCCCGCGCAGGCCGCCGAGTACACGTCGGCGCTGAAGGTGAAGGGCGTCCAGTACGACGCACCCGGACGGGACTCCAACAACTGCCGCACGGGGAACACCAAGGACGAGTACCTGACGATCAAGAACTACTCGCGCACCGCGAAGGTCAACCTCAAGGGCTACGTCGTCAAGGACGCCACCGGCAACAAGTTCACGTTCCGCGCCAACCACTACCTCGAGCCCGGCGACTACGTGAAACTGCGCGGGGGCAAGGGCACGGACTCCGACGCGAAGAACGTCGTCTACCGCCAGAACTGCAACTTCATCTGGAACAACGACAAGGACACCATCTACCTGCTCAAGCCCTCCGGTGCCCGCGCCGACGTCCACTCCTACACCAAGGCCCGCGACGACCGGGACGGCGACGGCTACATCAAGTACCACGGCTAGGGGGACCGTGAAGCGGAACCACCAGCCGCAGCGACCGCCCGCCGGACCCCGCACCCGGCAGCCCGGCAGGCACCGCCGCCTGTGGGCGGCGGGCATCGCCCTGCTGGCCGTGGGAGCCGTGGGGTGCGGAGCGTCAAAGGCCGCGGAACCGCAGCCGACCGTGACCGTCACGGCCACCACCACGGCCACGGCCACCGCCACGGCGACCGAGACCGTCACCGCCGAGCCCACCGCGACGGTCACCACGACCAGAACCGTCAAGACGCCCGGCCCGACGGTCACCGTCACCAGGACCGCCCTCGCCGCCGCCGGCACGGGCCGAAGCGGCGGCAGCGGAAGCGGTACCCGCAGCGGCACGTGCTCGATCGTCTCCAACTCCGGCAACTGCTACCAGGCCGGGCAGTTCTGCCGCAACAGCGACCACGGGGCACGGACCACCACCGCGAGCGGTGCGCCGATCACCTGCGCCTACCGCTCCAACGCCTGGCGCTGGACGTACTCCTGACCGGTCGGCCTCGGGCGTCGACGCCCCGCCCGGTGAGAGCGGTTACTTCTACTCCACCGGGCGGGTGCGCCCGGGCTCCGGGAGTTCGCCCTGCTGGGCGCGGATGTGCAGCACGTCGCTGATGAACAGGTCGTACACCAGGATGCCGATGACCCCGCCGACGAGCGGTCCGACGATGGGGATCCACCAGTAGTGGCTGAACGACCCGGCCAGGCTGCCTGGCAGCGCCAGATCTCCCCACCCGGCGGCATAGGTGAACAGGCGCGGCCCGAAGTCACGGGCCGGGTTGATGGCGTATCCGGCGTTCGCCCCGAAGGAGATGCCGATGGCGCCCACCGCGAGGCCGATGACCAGCGGCCCCAGGTTGGCCTGCACGCCCATGTTGCGCAGGTCGATGAGCGCCGCGATGAACATGACCAGGAACGCGGTACCGACGATCTGGTCCACGAGCGGCCCCCCGAAACCACCGTGGAAGTAGGGCGCCGGAAAGGTAGCGAAGATCGAGAACGAGGCGAGCGTGTGCCCGTTCGTCTTCGGTCCCTTCATCGCCTGGTCGAAGGCGTTGATCGCGGCGTTGTAGACGCCGTACACCAGTGCCGCGCCGAGGAAGGCGCCTACCAACTGCGAGATCCAGTACGGGATCACCTTCACCCAGGGGAACTTGCGGCGCACCGCGAACGCGAGCGTCACCGCGGGGTTGATGTGCGCCCCGCTGACGCCGCCGGCCACGTACACGCCGAAGGCCACCGCGAAGGCCCAGCCCCAGCCGATCACCAGCCAGTCACTGGCGCTGGTGAGATTCGTCGTGGGCCCCGCGGTGCGGCCCGAACCGGGCAGCGCGGCGACCGCCATGGCCACCGAACCGCATCCGAAGGCGATGAGGACGAAGGTCCCCAGGAACTCCGCCATGCATTCGCCCCAGAGCCCTCCACGGCGCCTGAGCCGTGAGGGGCTCAACAGGGGTGGGATTTCCACGGCCATATCGGCCCCCTCATCGAACAGTCGGGCGGACGATCGACACAGCCCTCCACAGGGCAGCCCCGCGTTACTGCCCAGTCTGCGCGCGCGGGCGGACCGTGGCCACTCGGCCGGGCCGGTACGCCCGTCGGCACACCCCGTGGCGCCCGCCCACCACTTCTTTCCCCCTCAAGGGGTGAACCCCCATATGGGTGACATTACTCGTCCCGGCAATGCCGAGGACCGGGGAATAGTGGCGCATGGCACGCTTCCGCCGCGTCGGCGCGACCGTATCCGAGTGGCAACCCGGCGATGATCGCACAAGACTGAGCCATGGTTTCGTGATCAGGCGAAAACGCACGGTCTCGGGAACCGGGCACCGCTGGCCGATGGTTTTCGACCTTTCTCGAGGAGCTCGTATGGTGGAGAAGTCTGCCGACATCTTGATGCCCGGTCCGAACGAACCCGCGATTCTCGGACGAGAAGGCAGCGTCCCGGCGACGACGGACACCGAAAGAGAACTCGCCGGCATTCTGGCGGACGTCGTACACGTCGATCACGTCGCGGCCGAAAGTCACTTCTTCGACGATCTGGGCGCCAATTCCCTGGTCATGGCCCAGTTCTGCGCCCGGGTACGGAAACGACCCGACCTGCCGTCCGTGTCCATGAAGGACATCTACCGCAACCCCACGGTCCGCGGCCTGGCCGCCGCTCTCGTCCAGGCCGCCCCGCCGTCCGTCGGCGCACCGGCCCCGGCGGCCCCGGACGCGCCTTTGGCCTCACCGGCCCGGACGACACCGGCGAGCACGGCACGCTACGTACTGTGCGGAATCGCCCAATTGCTCATTTTCCTCGGATATTCATTCGTCGTCGGAATGGCCACCGTCAGGGCCTACGAGTGGGTCGCCGCGGGATCCGGGATCGTCGGCATCTACCTGCGGTCACTCGTGTTCGGCGGCGGCGGGTTCATCGTCCTGTGCCTCTTCCCGATCGCCGCCAAGTGGATTCTCGTCGGCCGCTGGAAGCCCGGTGAGTTCCCCCTGTGGAGTGCGGCCTATCTGCGTTTCTGGCTCATCAAGGCGCTGCTGCACGCCAATCCGATGATTCTCTTCGTGGGAAATCCGCTGTACGTGATGTACCTGCGGGCCCTGGGCGCGCGGATCGGCAAGGACGTCACGATCCTCTCCCACTCCGTGCCGGTCTGCACCGACCTGCTCACCATCGGTGCCGGCACGGTGATCCGCAAGGACTCGTTCTTCCTCTGCTACCGCGCGCACGCCGGACGCATCCAGACCGGCCGGATCACGCTCGGCCGGGACGTCTTCCTCGGTGAGAAGACGGTGCTCGACATCGACACCGCGATGGGCGACGGGGCGCAGCTGGGCCATGCCTCCGCCCTGTACCGCGGCCAGCACGTCCCGGACGGGGAGCGCCGGCACGGCTCCCCGGCACAGCCCACGACGGTCGACTACGTCCGGGTCGGACCGGCCCGGTGCGGCACGCTGCGCCGGGCCTGCTTCGCGCTGACCACCCTGCTGCAGTTGCTCTTCCTGTACCTGCCGCTCACGGTCGGCGGCTTCTACATGCTGTTCGCCCAGGTGCCGGCGCTGCGCAGGCGGCTGGAGGCGGGCACGGCCCTGTCCACGGTCACCGAGTTCGTCACCGACACACTGCTCCTGTCCAGCGTGCTGTTCTTCGGGGCCGTCCTCCTGGGCCTGGTCGTCCTGTTCACCCTTCCCCGGCTGCTGAGCCTGGCCGTCAGACCCGACCGGGTCTATCCGCTCTACGGCCTCCACTACGCCCTGCACCGGGCGGTGGCCGGAATGACCAACATCAAGTTCTTCACCTGGCTCTTCGGCGACAGCTCGTACATCGTCCCCTATCTGCGCTGCCTCGGATACGACCTGTCCCGGGTGGAGCAGACCGGGTCGAACTTCGGCACCGAGGTCCAGCACGAGACGCCGTTCCTGGTGTCCGTCGGCAGCGGGACGATGGTGGCCGACGGCCTGTCCGTCATCAACGCGGACTTCTCCCGCACCTCGTTCCGGGTGAGCCGGGCGTCGATCGGCCCGCACAACTTCCTCGGCAACAACATCGCCTATCCGGCCGGGGCCAGGACGGGCGACAACTGCCTGCTCGCGACGAAGGTGATGGTCCCCCTCGACGGCGAGCTGCGCCAGGGCGTCGGGCTGCTCGGCTCGCCGTGCTTCGAGATCCCGCGGTCGGTGGAGCGCGACACCCGCTTCGACCACCTCAGGACCGGCGACGCCCTGCGCCGCAGTCTCGCCGCCAAGAACCGTTACAACCTCCGCTCGATGGCGCTGTTCCTGCTGCTGCGCTGGGTGCACGCCGCGCTGCTCACGGCGCTCGCGCTGGCCTCCGTCGACCTGTACGGCGCGCTGGGCCCGGTGGTGATCGCCGGCTACCTGGCCCTCACCCTGGGGTTCACCGCCGCCTACTGGATCCTGGTGGAGCGGGCCATCGCCTCCTTCCGCGCGCTGCGCCCGAGGCTGTGCTCCATCTACGACCCGTACTTCTGGTGGCACGAGCGCCTGTGGAAGGTGCCGGACGAATGGCTCGAGGTGTTCAACGGGACGCCGTTCAAGAGCCTGGTGTGGCGTCTGATGGGGGTGCGCGTCGGACGCCGGGTCTTCGACGACGGCTGCTACATCACCGAGCGCACGCTCGCCACCATCGGGGACGACTGCACCCTGAACGCCGGCAGCAAGATCCAGTGCCATTCGCAGGAGGACGGCACCTTCAAATCCGACCGTACGACGCTCGGCGCCGACTGCACGCTCGGAATCGGCGCGCACGTGCACTACGGCGTGACGATGGGCGACGAGGCCGTGCTGGCCTCCGATTCCTTCCTCATGAAAGGCGAGGAAGTCCCCGCGAGGGCGGAATGGGGCGGAAACCCCGCCGCGCCGACGGCGAGTTGAGGAAGAGGCATTCAATGGGAGCGCTCGTGGCAGCGGACAGGGAATTCTGGAGCGAAGTGCTGACCGCCGGTGGTTGTACCGCCGTTCCGCGGTGGGCGCGCGAGCCGGTGGCCGGTGTGGCCGAGCACGAGGAGACCGTCCCGGCGGACACGGCTCGGGCGGTGCGCGCTCTGGCGGCGGAGCTGGACGTGCCGGTGAGCGCGGTGCTGCTGGCCGCCCATGCCAGGGTGCTGGCCGCGCTGTCGGGTGAGCAGGAGGTGGTGACCGGGTGCGTCACGGGACCCGGGCGCGGCCCGCTGCCCTGCCGGCTGACCGTCGCGCCGCGGTCGTGGCGCCGGCTGGTGCTCGACGCCCACCGCGCCGAGGCGGACCTGATCGCCCACCGGGACTTCCCGGTCGGCGAGCTGCGCCGGGATCTGGGGCTGACGGAACGGTCGTACGAGGTCGTCCTCGACCCTGCGGACGCCGGGTGCGACCTGCCCGGGGAGGCGGTACTGCGAGTGGCGTTCAGCGGGTGGGACGGGCGGACGGCGCTGCGGCTGCGGTACCGCACGGACGCCCTGGACGCCGAGGCCGCGGCCCGTGTCGGCGGCTACCACCTGGCCGCGCTGCGGTTGATGACGGCCGACGCGGACGCCGAGCACGCCGGGCAGAGCCTGCTGTCGCCCGCGGAGGTGCGCCACCAGTTGGAGGGGCTGGCCGGTCCCCACCGGGAGCTGCCGCCGGTCCGGGCGCACGAGATCTTCGAGGAGCGGGTGCGGGAGCACCCGGACGCGGTGGCCGCGGTCCACGGGGAGCACTCGTGGACGTACGGGGAGCTGAACGCGCGGGCCAACCGGCTGGCGCGGGCGCTGCTGGCGCGCGGTCTGGGCCGGGAGGACGTGGTGGCCGTGGTCACCGAGCGCGGCCTCGACTGGCTGGCCGCGGTGCTGGCGGTGTTCAAGGCCGGCGGCGTCTACCTGCCGGTCGAGCCGCACTTCCCGGCCGGCCGTATCGCGGCGACGCTCTCCCGCGCCGGGTGCCGGCTGGTGCTGACCGAGCCGGGCAGCACCGCCACCCTGGACGAGGCCCTGGCCACGCTGCCGGCGAAGGCGGAGAAACTGCTCGTCGGGACGGCGTACGCCGAGGAGCACGCCGACGGGGACCTCGGCGTGGAGGTCCTGCCCGGCCAGCTGGCGTACATCTACTTCACCTCCGGTTCCACCGGTGAGCCGAAGGGCGCGATGTGCGAGCACGCGGGCATGCTCAACCATCTGTACGCCAAGATCGACCACCTGGGGATCGGCCCCGGCCGGGTGGTGGCGCAGACGGCTCCGCAGTGTTTCGACATCTCGCTGTGGCAGCTGATCGCCGGACTGCTGGTGGGCGGGCGGACCCTGCTGGTCGAGCAGGACGCGATCGTGGACGTGGAACGGTTCGTCGACACGCTGGTGCGCGGCCGGGTCACGGTGGCGCAGGTCGTGCCCTCCTATCTGGAGGTGGTGGCCTCGTACCTGGAGCGGCACCCGCGCGAACTGCCCGACCTGGCCTGCGTGTCGGTGACCGGCGAGGCGCTGAAGCGGGAGCTCGTGCAGCGCTGGTTCGCCCTCCAGCCGGGCATCGGGCTGGTCAACGCCTACGGGCTGACGGAGACTTCGGACGACACCAACCACGAGGTGATGGCCGCGGTGCCGGACCGGGTGCTGCTGGGGCGTCCGGTCAACAACGTACGGGTCTACGTCGTCGACGAGCAGCTGTCGCTGGTGCCGCTCGGCGCCCCGGGGCTGATCGCGTTTTCCGGGGTGTGCGTGGGACGCGGGTACGTCAACGATCCCGAGCGGACCCGTGAGGCCTACCGCACGGACCCGTACCGGCCGGGCGAGCGGCTCTATCTGGGCGGCGACTGGGGTCGCTGGCACCCCGGCGGGAAGCTGGAGTTCCTCGGCCGCCGGGACAGCCAGGTGAAGATCCGCGGGTTCCGCATCGAGATCGGCGAGATCGAGAACACCCTGCTGCGGGTGCCCGGAGTCCGGGACGGCGCGGTGGTCGTCGCCGAACTGGCGGGCCGGAGCACGCACTTGATCGCCTTCTACACCGGCCGGCGCCTGCAGCCGCAGGAGCTGCGGCAGGCGCTGGGTGCCGCGCTCCCCGCGTACATGGTCCCGTCCGCCTTCCACTGGCAGGAGGCGCTGCCGCTGACCGGCAACGGCAAGATCGACCGCAGGGCGCTGACCGCGCTGGTCGAACGGAGCGCGCCGTCGGCACAGGGCGACGCGGCCGGGGAGCGCGACGACGCGCCGCGCACCCCGACCGAGCGCAGGCTGGCGGCCGCCTGGGCCGAACTGCTGGGCCTGGCCCCGCACACGATCGGCCGGCGGGACCACTTCTTCGACCTCGGCGGCACCTCGCTGTCGGCGGTGAGGCTCACCATCGCCCTGAACCGCGCGGTGTCCCTGAAGGACATCACCCGGCACCCGGTGCTCGCCGAACTGGCCGCGCGTCTCGACGGCACGGCCCGCCGGCGCCCGGAGCTGCTCCAGCCGCTGTCGGCGCCGGACGGCACGCCGGAGTGCGCGCTGGTGTGCTTCCCGTACGCGGGCGGCAACGCGGTCAACTTCCAGCCGATGGCGAGCGCCCTGGTCGGCAGCGGCCTCGCCGTGTACGCCGTGGATCTGCCCGGACACGACCTGGCCGCCGCCGGGGAGCCGTTCGCGCCGCTGGAGCAGGTGGTGGAGCGGGTCGCCGCCGAGATCGCCGGGCGCGGTCTGAAGCGGGTCATGCTGTGGGGCCACTCCTCCGGTGCCGCGCCCGCCGTGGAGACGGCCCGGGCGCTGCCCGGGCACGGCGTCGAGGTGACACACGTCTTCCTCGGCGCCCAGCTGCTCGGCACCGCCGCCGAACGGCGCGCCGCGATCACCGGGTTGACACGGCGGAGCAACGCCGAGATCGCCGCCGCCCTGAGCGCGGACAGCGGCTACGGCGAGCTCGGCGAGCTGAACGCGGAGCACGCCGAGCACATCGGCGCCGCCTACCGGCACGACTGCGTGTCCGCGCACCGCTGCCTCGCCGACGCCCTGGAGCGTCCGCCGGCGGTGAGACTGGCCGCGCCGGTCACCGTGGTCGTCGCCGCCGACGACGCGCACACCGCGGAGTTCCGCGACCGCTGGCGGGACTGGGAGCTGCTGGCCGAGCAGGTGGACCTGCACGAACTCGCCGACGGCGGCCACTACTTCCCGCGCACCCGCCCCACCGGGGCCGCGCGGGCCGTCCTGGGCGCCGCCGAACTGCTGGCCTCCTCCTGAACACCCCCGGGGCCCGCCCGGGCCTCCTTGGTGTCGAACGAAAGGAAACCGAGATGTCGTTCTCGTCCCCGGCGTCGGTGCTGGAGGCGGAGCTGCGGCCGGACAGGCCGCCCGTCCTGCACGTGGAAACCCCTGTGGACACGGTCGGCTGGGCGGCCGAGCACCGCGAGGCGCTGCGCGCGCAGGTCACCGGGCACGGAGCGCTGCTCGTGCGCGGCCTGGGCCTGCGGGAGCCGGACCGGATCGCCGCCGTCTTCGCGGAACTGGGCGGCCCGCTCATGGCGGAACGGGAGGCCTTCGCCCCCCGGGAGTCCCACGGCCCGAGGCTGTACTCCTCCACCGCCTGGCCGGCCAACCAGCCCATGTGCATGCACCACGAGCTGAGTTACGCGCTCGAGGTCCCCGGTCTGATGCTCTTCGCCTGCCCGGTCCCGCCCGCCGAGGGCGGAGCGACCGCCGTGGCCGACGCGGAAGCCGTGCTGAAGGCGCTGCCCGCCGGGCTGACCGAGCGGTTCGAGCGCGAGGGCTGGCTGCTGACCCGCAGCTACAACGACGAGATCGGGGCGTCGCTCGCGGAGTCGTTCGGCACCGACGACCGCGAGACCGTGGAGAACTACTGCCGCGCCCACGCCATCGACTTCGCCTGGCAGCCCGACGGCTCCCTGCGCACCCGGCAGCGCCGCGCCGCCGTGGTACGGCATCCGGTCACCGGCCGGCGCTGCTGGTTCAACCAGATCGCCTTCCTCAACGAGTGGACGCTGGCCCCGGAGGTGCGCGAGTACCTGGTGGACGAGTACGGCGAGGACGGGCTGCCGTTCAACACCCGCTTCGGGGACGGCGGTCCGATCGGCGAGGACGTCGTTCATCTGCTCAACGCCGCCTACGAGGAGCACACCCGGCGCGAGCCCTGGCAGGCCGGCGATCTGATGCTGGTCGACAACATCCGTACCGCGCACAGCAGAGAGGCCTTCACCGGCGACCGTCAGGTGCTGGTCGCCCTGGCCGAGCCGCAGCGCCTGGCCGAGTACGGCCCGAGCCCGAAGGGAAGCCGGCGATGACCTCTGTGACCTCCCCCGCCACCGACCCGGCCGCCTCTGGTCCGGCCGCCTCTGGTCCGGCCCCGGTGCCGTCCTTCGCGGTGATCTCCGGGGCCCAGGTCCGCACGGCACTCGAGGGGCGCGAGAAGGAGCTCGTTCACCTGATCGAGTCGGCCTACCGGCTGCACGGCGCCGGTGAGACGGTGAACCCGCCGTCGTACTTCCTGCGCTTCCCCGACCGTCCCGCGTCCCGGATCATCGCGCTGCCGGCCTCGGTCGGCGGGCCGGTGCGCGTGGACGGCCTGAAGTGGATCTCCAGCTTTCCGGCCAACGTCTCCTCCGGTCTGCCCCGGGCGTCGGCGGTCCTGGTCCTCAACGACCACGACACGGGCTACCCGTTCGCCTGCCTGGAGAGCTCCATCATCAGCGCCACCAGGACGGCGGCGTCCGCCGCGCTGGCCGCGGACTGGCTCACCCGCAACCGGCCCCGCCCCACCCGGGTGGGCTTCTTCGGCACGGGCCTGATCGCCCGCTACATCCACACGTTCCTGACCGGCACGGGCTTCGTCTTCGACAGCGTCGGGGTGTACGACGTGTCGGCCGACAGCGCCGCCGGGTTCCGCGGCTGTCTGCAGCAGGCCGACGGGGCCGGGCAGGCCGCGGAGATCACCGTGCACGACAGCGCCGAGGAGCTGATCCGCTCCAGCGACCTCGTGGTCTTCGCGACGATCGCCGCGGAGCCGCACGTCACCGACCCGGCCTGGTTCGCCCACCATCCGGTCGTGCTGCACGTGTCGCTGCGCGACCTCGCCCCGCAGGTGCTGCTCGCCTCGGCCAACTTCGTCGACGACGTCGAGCACTGTCTGAAGGCCGGCACCTCGCCCCATCTGACCGAGCAGCTCACCGGCGGCCGGGCCTTCCTGGACGGCACCCTCGACGACGTCATGACCGGGCGGGTGGAGCCGCGCACCGACCGGCCGGTGATCTTCTCGCCCTTCGGCCTCGGGGTCCTCGACCTCGCCGTCGGCAAGTACGTCTACGACGCGGTGGCCCGCGCCGGAAACCTGCACGTCATCGACGACTTCTTCCATGAGCTGCGCCGGTACGGCTGAACGTTCCTTCCCTCGGCCCAGGCATCAGGAGGCCAGCGTGCCCGTCATCTCCGCTCCCCACGCCTTCAACGAAGGTCAGCTCTATGTCGACCTCCAGTCGATCTTCGGACGCTCGCTCTACCTGAAGTGCGAGGGCTTCAATTTCGCCGGCTCGATCAAGCTGAAGGCCGCGATAGAAATGGTGGAGGCCGCGGAGCGGGACGGGCTGCTGAAGCCCGACTCGATCCTGATCGAGTCCTCGTCGGGCAACCTGGGCGTGGCGCTCAGCATGATCGCGGCCAGCAAGGGCCACCGGTTCCTGTGCGTGACGGACTCCCGCTGCAACCTGTCGGCCAGACTGCTGATGGAGGCGCTGGGCAGCGACGTGCACGTCATCGCCGACCTCGACGCCAACGGCGGGTTCCTCGGCGCGCGCATCGACTACGTACGCGCGCTGTGCGCCTCGGACGAGCGGTACGTCTGGCTCAGCCAGTACACCAACCCGGGCAACTGGGGGGCGCACTACCGCAGGACGGCCCCGGAGATCGCCCGGCAGTTCCCCCGGCTGGACGTGCTGTTCGTCGGCGCGGGCACCACCGGCACGCTGATGGGGTGCGCGCGCTACTTCCGCGAGTGGCACCGGCCGGTACGGATCGTCGCGGTGGACACCGTCGGCTCGGTGGCCTTCGGCGGCAAGCCGGGCCGCCGGATGATCCCCGGCCTGGGCATGAGCATGCGCCCGCCGCTGCTCGACGAGTCCTACGTCGACGAGGTGATCCAGGTGGAGGAGGCGGACACCATCCGCGCCTGCCACCGGCTGGCCCGGCGCGGGTTCCTGTTCGGCGGCTCCACCGGGACGGTGGTCAGCGGCGCGCTGGACTGGCTGTCCCGGAACGGGACACGCGACCTGACCGCGGTGGCCATCGCCCCGGACCTCGGCGAGCGCTACCTCGACACGATCTACCAGTCCACCTGGCTGGAGGACCTGTACGGCGACCAGGTCCTCGACGCGGGCGACCCCCAGGAGGTCACCGCGGGCTCCCCGCTCGCCAAGTCCCCCCTGCGACGGACCCCGGACGGACACCGCGAGGGATAGCGCGCCGCCGAAACCGCCGGAAGGGGTCGCGTGCGGACGCGTCCGGGCCGGCCGGGCGGGCCGGCCGGTCCGGTTGTCGCGTCCGGCCGGGATCAGACGAGGTCGAACCGGTCGAGGTCCATGACCTTGACCCATGCCGCGACGAAGTCCTTGACGAACTTCTCCTTGGCGTCGTCGCAGGCGTAGACCTCCGCGAGCGCGCGCAGCTCGGAGTTCGACCCGAAGACCAGGTCGGCACGGCTGCCCGCCCACGTGACCTCGCCGGTGGCGGAGTCACGGCCCTCGAAGGCGGTGGCGTCCCCGGACGTCGCCTTCCAGGTGGTGCCCAGGTCCAGCAGGTTGACGAAGAAGTCGTTGGTCAGCACACCGGGGGTCCGGGTGAGGACACCGAGCTGCGACTGCTGGTGGTTCGCGCCGAGCACCCGCAGGCCGCCGACGAGGACCGTCATCTCGGGGGCGCTGAGGGTCAGCAGGTTCGCCCGGTCGAGCAGTAGGTACTCCGCCGGGAGCCGGTTGCCCTTGCCCTGGTAGTTGCGGAACCCGTCGGCGACCGGCTCGAGCGCCGCGAACGACTCCACGTCGGTCTGCTCCTGCGAGGCGTCCACGCGGCCCGGTGTGAAGGGCACCTCGATCTCGAACCCGCCCTCCTTGGCGGCCCGTTCGACGGCCGCGCCGCCGGCGAGCACGATCAGGTCGGCGAGCGAGACCCGCTTGCCGCCGCTCTGGGCGGCGTTGAAGGACTCCTGGATCCGCTCCAGGGTGCGCAGCACCGTCGCCAGCTCGTCGGGGTCGTTGACCTCCCATCCGCACTGCGGCTGAAGGCGGATGCGGGCACCGTTGGCGCCGCCGCGCTTGTCGCTGCCGCGGAAGGTGGAGGCCGACGCCCACGCGGTGGACACCAGCTGCGACACGGACAGACCCGAGTCGAGGACCTGGGACTTGAGAGCGGCGACGTCCTCGGCGTCGATCTGCTCGTACGTCGCCTCGGGCAGCGGGTCCTGCCACAGCAGCGTCTCGGTGGGGACCTCCGGGCCGAGGTAGCGCACGACGGGGCCCATGTCGCGGTGGGTCAGCTTGAACCACGCGCGCGCGAAGGCGTCGGCGAACTCGTCCTGGTTCTCCATGAAGCGGCGCGAGATCTGCTCGTAGGCGGGGTCGAACCGGAGCGAGAGGTCCGTCGTCAGCATCGTCGGGGCGTGCCGCTTGGACGGGTCGTGGGCGTCGGGGACGGTCCCCTCACCGGCGCCGTCCTTCGGCCGCCACTGATAGGCGCCGGCCGGGCTCTTGAACAGCTCCCACTCGTAGCCGAACAGGATCTGGAAGAAGCTGTTGTCCCAGGTGGTGGGGGTGTCCGTCCAGATGCCCTCAAGACCGCTGGTGATCGTGTCGGCGCCCTTGCCGATGCCGTGGGTGCTCCGCCAGCCCAGGCCCTGCTCCTCCATCGGGGCGGCCTCGGGGTCGGGGCCGACGTGGTCGGCCGGGCCCGCGCCGTGGGTCTTGCCGAAGGTGTGACCGCCGGCGATCAGGGCGACGGTCTCCTCGTCGTTCATCGCCATCCGGCGGAACGTCTCGCGGATGTCGCGGGCCGCGGCGAGCGGGTCCGGGTTGCCGTTCGGGCCCTCGGGGTTGACGTAGATGAGGCCCATCTGGACCGCGCCGAGCGGGTTCTCCAGCTCGCGGTCGCCGGTGTAGCGCTCGTCGCCGAGCCAGGTCGACTCGGGACCCCAGTAGACGTCCTCCTCCGGCTCCCACACGTCCTCACGGCCGCCGGCGTAGCCGAAGGTCTCGAAGCCCATGGACTCCAGGGCGACGTTGCCGGCGAGGATCAGCAGGTCGGCCCAGGAGATCTTCTGGCCGTACTTCTTCTTCACCGGCCACAGCAGACGGCGGGCCTTGTCGAGGTTTCCGTTGTCCGGCCAGCTGTTGAGCGGCGCGAAGCGCTGCTGGCCGGCCCCGGCGCCGCCGCGGCCGTCGCTGATCCGGTAGGTGCCCGCGCTGTGCCACGCCATGCGGACGATGAACGGGCCGTAGTGGCCGAAGTCGGCGGGCCACCAGTCCTGCGAGGTGGTCAGCACCTCGGCGATGTCCCGCTTCACGGCCGGAAGGTCGAGGCTCCTGAACGCCTCGGCGTAGTCGAAGTCCTCACCGAGCGGGTTGGCCACGGCGGGGTTCTTGGCGAGGATCTTCAGGTTGAGACGCTCCGGCCACCACTGGCGGTTTCCGCCGCCCTGGGTCGGGTGCGGTGCGCGCCCGTGCGCGACCGGGCAGCCACCGGCCCCCTCCGTTTTCGCGTCGGTGACGATTGCATCGTGGTTCTCGGACATGAACTTCCTTCCGGACGGGGCGGATCGCGAGCTCAGGTACTGCCGGAGGTGGAACAGTCGGGGCACCGGCCCCAGTAGATGACCTCGGCCTCGTCGATCGAGAAGCCGTGGTCCTCGGACGCGGTCAGGCAGGGGGCGTCACCGGCGGCGCAGTCGACGTCGGCGACGGCACCGCACGAACGGCACACGAGGTGGTGGTGGTTGTCCCCGACGCGCCCCTCGAACCGGGCCGGGCTGCCGGCCGGTTCGATACGGCGCACCAGCCCCGCGGCGGTGAGCGCGTGCAAAGCCTCGTACACGGCCTGGAGGGAGACGTGGCCCACGCGCTCGCGCACGCCGGAGGCGATCGCCTCGACACCGAGGTGATCACCGTCCCGCACGGTCTCGAGCAGTGCGACGCGCGCGGCCGTCACCCGCAGGCCGGCGCCACGCAGCTCCTCGGCGGTGGACGGGGTCCGAGGTCCGGTCATGGCGCAGAACCTACGCGGCAGACACGAACGACTCAAGAAAACGAACAGACAAAGTCTGGAAAGGGAGGCCAGTGACATCCCTCACGCCGGGCGCCGCGACTGAGCAGGCGGGATAGTAGACGACGCCTTGCCGACATACAGCTTTTGTCCGGATTGATGAAGCCGTGCAGCGCGGCGGGTCCGCAGGGCCGTCCGTCCGCCCGATCCACTCGCCGACCTCTCGCGCGAGGCGCGTATCTGACGGATCGCCGGTGTTCCGCGAACCGGGCAGAAGCCGGGGCGGCACGTCCTCGTTCGCTGCGCAAGAGCCGCCCTCACATACGAAGCAAAATAGTAGCGAAGCCCTTTGCATTCGCTGCAAAGCAGTCCCAACAATGACCATCCGCAGGACATCGCCGCAGGTCAGCTGCGTTCGGCGATCACCTAGTGAGGTCACGCATGGGCAAGCACAGCAAGAAGCAGAGTTACCGTCGCATAGTCGTCGCCGCCCTCGCCGTGGGCGCCGTGGGCGCGCCATCTGTCGCCCTGGCCTGTGGCGACTGGCGGGACGGCGGAGGAAGTCCCCTCCCCGGCGACGGGAACCAGGCGCCGGTCTCGGCACCGTGGAAGGTCCCGACCGCGAAGTTCCCGACCGCTGCGAGCACTCCGGCCACCACCGCCCCGCAGCCCTGGACCGCGCCCCAGAAGCCCTGGACCGCGCCCCAGAAGCCCAGGGCCGCCGCGCCGTGGCACACGGGAAGGACCACGGCTC
>NZ_POTZ01000109.1 GCF_003236365.1 Streptomyces sp. NTH33 | reverse complement strand
GTTCCCACACCCGGCCGATCCGCTCGTCCCCCTCCCGCAGGTCGGCGACCTCGAACCCCTCCTCGAAGACGGCCCGCGCCTCCTCGCGCCGTCCCTCCGCGAGCAGCAACTCGGCTTCGAGCAGCCGGAACCGGCCGCGCGCCCGGGTCTCCGGGCGCACCCGTTCCCACACGGCGCGCGCCGGGGCCGGGCGTCCCGCGCGCAGCAGCGCCTCGATCGCCTCGCGGCCGAGCGCGGCGGTGGCGGCGGTCCACTGCTCGTCCTCGTCGCCGGGGGTACCTCCCACGCCGTTCAGGCAGTGGGGGAGCTCCCGGCACAGGTCGTCGAAGGCCTCGGCGTACCGGTCGGCGGCCCGCTCGTGGTGCCCGGCCTCCTGGTCGGCCACGGCGAGGCATCGCAGCAACGGCCAGACGGACGGCGCCTGTTCGAGTGCCCGCTCCCAGCTGCGCACCGCCTGTGCCCGGTCGCCCGCGTGCCACTGGGCCACGCCCAGGTGGTACTCGGTGAGCGGGGTGGCGGGCGCCGTCTCCAGCATGTCCCGCCAGTGCGGGGCGACGAGCGTGTCCCCGGGCGGCCCGGCCCGGCGCGGCTCGGGGAGGGAGCCGGAGCGCAGCAGCTCCCGCCAGGGCTCCTGGTCCTCGCCGAGGGTGGAGTCGGGGAACGGTGTGCCCGGCAGCTTCAGGTCCGCGCACAGCACTTCGAGCGCGCCCCAACCGGAGCCGGCGCTCAGGATCTCGCCGGGTTCGGTGTCGGCGTGCGGCCTCCAGGCGGCGTAGGCGGCCTCCACGTCGGCGCGCGGCAGGGCGGCCTCGAGCCGGTCCTCGGTCCGCCGTACGACGGTGTCCCACGCGCCGTCCGGCGGCGGCGCGTCCAGCGGCCCGTAGGACTCCAGCCAGGCCACCTCGCTGTCCGCCTCCAGCCGTACGTGCTCCAGCTGGGTGCGGGCGAGCCCGGCCTGGATCTCGCAGTAGCCGCCGGTGCCGGGCTCGGTGAGCCACTGCTGCCAGCGCCGCCCGCCGGGTCCGGCGCCCCAGACGAACAGCTTGCGGCCGCGCAGGACGTCGGTGGAGGTCTGCACGAGCCCGTGGCCGTGCTCGTCGAGCGCGGCGATCCAGCGGCGCCGTCCCTCGGGCACCTCGTAGAAGTAGTCGGCGGGGTAGGTGCTGTTCAGCGGGTACGTGCGGTCGACGCCGTCGTACAAGGGGACGGGCACCCGGCGCAGGCGGCGCTCGTAGCCGAAGTTCCAGGCCTCCTCGGCGGGGGCGAGCACCCGGTGCTCCTCGGGAACGGCGATGTTGGACCACCAGTAGACCGGCACCGGCCGCTCGTGCGGGTTGCGGAGGCGGACGCCGACGTGCAGGAAGTCGGAGCCCTCCGGCAGCCACAGGTCGACCTGGAAGGGCAGGTCGCGCAGCCGCTCCCACTCCCACAGGCGCAGCATCCGGCCGCCGTCCGGGGCGGGCACGAGGGCGGCGTGCAGGGGTGCGCAGGAGAGGGTCGTATGGCCGGTGGCGCCGATGTTCCACTCGATGCCGCCGGAGTACCAGGCGCCGTTGAGGGCGAAGTTGGCGGGCTGGAACACCGGGTTGCGGTAGAGGAGTTCGCGTCCGGTGGGCTTGTGGAGGAGGGAGGCGATCCGGCCGCCGAGACCGGGCAGCACGGTGGCGCGCAGCCGGTCGTTCTCGATGACGAGGGCGTCGACGGGCCGGGGCTCGCGCTGTCTGCCGTAGCCGTCGCGCACCCGTGCCGGCAGCAGGCTGTGCAGCGGCGCGTACCCGATCTGCCGCGCCATGTCGCGCGGCAGGTTCTGCTTGTCGCGCTCCTCGATGCGGTGCGTCTCGTCCAGCGGCCGCAGCGCGGGCAGCGGGTTGTCCGGTCCCAACGGGGCGGCGGGCAGCGTCAGTACCTCACGTCGGATCGTCGTCACGACGACCACGGAACCCGCTCGCCGGTGACCTGACCAGGGGCGGTACCGGTCAGGTTTCCGCAAAGGAGCCGGGCGGAAGGGCCGGCGTCAGGCGCGCATCTCGGCGGTGAGCGCCCAGCGCTCGTGGTCCCGCCAGGCCCCGTCGACGAAGAGCATGTCCGGTGAGAAGCCCTCCAGGCGGAAGCCGCAGGCGCGGGCGAGGGCGATCGAGGCGGTGTTGCGGGGCTGGACGTTGATCTCCAGCCGGTGCAGCCGCATCGGGCCGAAGGCGTACCCGATCACGAGGTCGAGTCCCTCGCGCATCAGGCCGCGCCCGGCGGCGTGCGCGAAGGCGCCGTAGCCGAGCGCGCCGGACCGGAAGGCGCCGTGCACGATGTTGTTGATGTTGACGAACCCGGCGAGGGCGCCGCCGTCCTTCTCGCAGACCAGGAAGCCCGCCCTCGCCGGGTCCTCGGTCAGCCGCCGCACGTGGGCGGTGTACGCCTCGGCCGTGTCCGGCGGGAAGAGCCACGGGTGGTGCAGGTCCCTGCTCTCCCGGACGCGGGCGGTGAACTCGGCGCCGTCCTCGTGGGTGACGGGGCGGATGCCGACGCGGGGTCCCTCGGCGAGGTGGCGGGAAGCGGTGTGCGGCATCCCGCCAGCCTACGCGCGGCTCCCGCGCCCGGCGTCGTACCCCTGCCCCCGCTCAGCGCAGGGCGGGCTCGTCGAGTGTCAGCGTACCCGCGTCGGCGTCGAGTTCGGCCGTGACGCCGAAGGGGATGGTCAGCGCTCCCTCGCAGTGGCCGAAGCCGAAGTCCTGGGCGACGGGTACGCCGAGTGCGCCGATCCGGTCGGTGAGGAGGGCGCGGACCCGGTCGGGGGTGTCGCAGCTCTCCCAGGAGCCGAGGAGCACCCCGCGGACCCCGTCGAGCCAGCCGGCGCGCAGGAGCTGGGTGAGGTAGCGGTCCAGGCGGTACGTCTCCTCGCCCACGTCCTCCAGGCAGAGCAGGCCGCCGCCGGCGGAGGGCCGTGCGTGCGGGGTGCCGAGGTCGGCGGCGAGCAGGGCCAGGCAGCCGCCGAGCGTGACGCCCCGGGCCCGTCCGGGGACGAGGGCCGTGCCGCCGGAGGCGATCGTGCGGACCCTCTCGGGGGCGAAGAGGGTGGCCCTGAGGTGGTCCTGCGCGCGGGCGTTCTTGACGAAGTCGACGCCGGCGGCCATCGGCCCGTGCAGCGTGACCAGGCCCAGGCGGGTGGCGAAGGCCTCGTGCAGCGCGGTGATGTCGCTGAAGCCGACGAACACCTTCGGCCCGGCCGCCCGCATGGCCTCCCAGTCGAGCAGGTCGGCCATGCGCTGCGCGCCGTACCCGCCCCGGGCGCACAGCACGGCGTCCACCGCGGGGTCGCACCAGGCGGCCTGCAGATCGGCGGCGCGGTCGGCGTCCGCGCCCGCCAGGTAGTCGAACGTGGTGTGCCGGTCCAGTACGTGCGGCGCGACCACCGGGTCCAGGTCCCAGCCGCGCAGCAGGTCCAGTCCGGCCTGCAGCCGCTCCTCGGGCACGGGCCCGCTGGGCGCGACGACGGCCACACGGGCGCCGGGGGTGAGCCGCGCGGGACGGCGGAGTTCCTTCACGTACTGAGCTCCAGGGTCGGGATGCCTGCCGGGTCCAGGCCGAACACCTGAGCGTACAGCGACAGCTCCGCCTCCAGGGCCCTGACCATGGTGTCGGCCCGGCGGAACCCGTGTCCCTCGCCCTCGAAGGCGAGGTACGCGTGCGGCACTCCCCGGCCCGCCAGCCGGGCCAGGAACCGCTCGCACTGCGCCGGCGGACAGATCACGTCGTCCAGGCCCTGCAGCAGCAGGAACGGCGCCGTGAGGCGGTCGGCGTGCTCGGCCGGGGAGCGTTCGGCGTACCGGCCGGGCACCTCGGCGAGCGGCCCGACCAGGGACTCCAGGTACCGCGACTCGAAGTCGTGGGTCTCCCCCGTGCCCCAGCCGGTCAGGTCCAGAATCGGGTAGAGGATCGTGCCGCAGGCGTACACGTCGGTCGTGGTCAGGGACGCCGCCGCGGTCCAGCCGCCCGCGCTGCCGCCCCGGATCGCGAGCCGGGCGCGGTCGGCGGTGCCCTCTTCGGCGAGGGCGAGCGCGACGGCCGCGCAGTCCTCGACGTCGACCACGCCCCACTGCTCGCGCAGCCGGTCGCGGTACTCCCGGCCGTACCCGGTGGAGCCGCCGTAGTTCACCTCGGCGACGCCGATGCCCCGCGAGGTGAAGTAGGCGATCTCCAGGTCGAGCACGAGCGGCGCCCGGCTGGTGGGTCCGCCGTGCGCCCACACGACGTACGGCGGCAGCTCGGCGCCGGGCGCCACGCACCCGGGGTTGTGCGGCGGATAGACGTGGGCGTGGACCTCGCGGCCGTCGGGTCCGGCGAAGGTGCGGATCTGCGGCTCGGGGTAGTGGGCGGGGTCCACCGGGTCGTCGTGGGCGGCGCCGACCACCCGGGCCCGGCCGGTCCTGGTGTCCAGCTCGACGACCTCGTAGGCGCTGCGCGGGCTGGCGGCGACGGTCACCACCTTCTCGCCGTGCGCCGCGAGCGTGGCGTCGAACTCGGTCCAGGGCCCGGCCGCGTCGACGACCTCGCCGGTCTCCGGGTCGAGGATGCCGAGGGCGGTGGCGCCCCGGCCGTGCACGACCGCGATCAGCCCGCTGTCCAGCGGCGCGAACCAGCGCCCGCCCAGCTTCCACAGCGGCCCGCCGAACTCCTCCTCGCGGGGACACAGGGGCTCACCGTCGCGGTAGAGGTTCCACCAGCCGCTGCGGTCGCTCACGTACAGCAGTGAGCCGTCCGGGGCCCATTCGGCCTGGGGGATGGATTCGCCGGGGCCGCCCCCGCGGGTCCGGGGCTCGCCGAAGGTGCCGTCCCCGGCGACCTCGGCCATCACCAGTTCCGTGCCGTCCCACGGCATCCGCGGGTGGTCCCAGGCCTGCCACACCGCGCGCCGCCCGTCGGGCGAGAGGCGGGGGCCGGTGACGAACCGGTGCCGGTCGTCGGTGAGTTCGCGCACGGCGGCCCGGTCGCCGGCCGCCGAGCCGTCCAGCGGTACGGCGGCCAGGACGCGCCGTACGTCGGTGGGCCCGTCCCCGGTGAACTCCTCCAGCACGCACCACACTTCGCCGTACTCCGGGCGCACCTGCGGGTCCGCCCAGCGCAGTCCGCCGCCCACCGCCGAGACGGGCGTGAGGGGGCGCGGCTCGCCGCCGGGCTCGTGGCGGTAGAGCCGCTGGTCGGCGAAGTTCACGAACACCACCAGCGGCACGCCGTCCTGGAGCACCCCGGCCCAGGGCCGGCCGCCGTACTCGATGACACGGCTGCGCACGTTCCACGGCGCGGGCAGCACGGACTCCTCCGTGCCGTCGGCACGCCGTCGCACCAGCGCCCGCCGGCCGCCCTCCGCGGGCCGCGGTTCGGTCCACCACACCTCGTCGCCGACGAAGCCCGCGAACTCCGGTCTGCCGTCGTGCGCGGCGGCGAGGGCCGCGTCGATGGGCGAGGGCCAGGAACCGTACGGCAGGCTCTGCACGTTCTCCCCCACTGGTCAGGCCGTCCGCAGGAAGCGGTCGAGGACGCGGACGCCGAAGTGCAGCGCCTCCACGGGGACGCGCTCGTCGACTCCGTGGAACAGGTGGTGGTAGTCGAAGCCCTCGGGCAGCTTCAGCGGCGAGAACCCGTAGCCGGTGATGCCCAGCCGCGAGAACTGCTTGGCGTCGGTGCCGCCCGCCATGCAGTACGGGACCACGTGCCCCTCGGGCGCGAACGCCTCGACGGCGGTCCGCATCGCCGCGAAGGTGGGCGAGTCGACGGGTGACTGGAGCGCCACCTCACGGTGTTCGAACTCCCAGTCCACGTCCGGGCCGGTGAGGTGGTCGAGGGTGGCGCGGAACTCCTCCTCGCCGCCGGGCAGATACCGTCCGTCGACGTGGGCGACGGCCTCCCCCGGGATCACGTTGATCTTGTAACCCGCCTCGAACATGGTGGGGTTGGCGCTGTTGCGCAGCGTCGCCTCGACCAGCCGGGCCGCGGGGCCGAGCTTGTCCAGCAGCGCGTCGACGTCCCGCGGGTCCGCCTCGATGCCGTACAGGGCGGCGAGTTCGGTGAGGGCCGCGCGCACGGTCGGGGTGAGCCGCAGCGGCCACTCGTGGGCACCGATCCGGGCGACGGCGGCGGCGAGCCGGGTCACCGCGTTCTCCCGGTTGACCCGGGAGCCGTGGCCCGCCCGCCCGCGCGCGGACAGCCGCAGCCAGGCGGTACCGCGCTCACCGGCCGCGATGGGGTAGATCTGGCGGCCGGCGCCGTCGTGGAAGGTGAATGCCCCGGATTCGCTGATGCCTTCGGTGCAGCCCTCGAACAGCTCGGCGTGCCGCTCGGCGAGGAAGCCGGCGCCGTCCTCGGCGCTGGCCTCCTCGTCGGCGGTGAAGGCGATCACCAGGTCGCGCCGGGGACGCAGACCCTGCCGGGCCCAGGCGCGGACCACGGCGAGGATCATCGCGTCCATGTTCTTCATGTCGACCGCGCCCCGGCCCCACACGACCCCGTCGCGGACCTCGCCGGAGAACGGGTGCACGCTCCAGTCCCCGGCCCGCGCCGGCACCACGTCCAGGTGACCGTGGACGAGCAGCGCGTCCGCCGACGGGTCGGTGCCCTCGACCCGGGCGACGACGTTGGTCCGCCCCGGGGTGCGCTCCAGCAGTATGGGCTCCAGGCCCGCCGCGGCCAGCCGCTCGGCGGCGTACTCGGCGGCCGGGCGCTCCCGGCAGTCACCGCCGCCCCGGTTGGTGGTGTCGATGCGGATCAGGCCGGACGTGAAGTCGACGACCTCGTCCAGCGCCTGCGCGTCAGCCATATTCCTCCTCCACCGCGGCCGAGGCGATCGTGGTGACCGCCTTGAAGGTGCGGATCGACTCGTACATGGTGGGGCTGGTGTACGCCACCCTGCGCTCCCCGGTCCGGCTCACTCCGGGCACGACGGTGGCGGCCATGGCCAGGTGCTCGGCGTCGAACTCCACGGCGACGGTGAACGGGCCGGCTTCGCGGGGCTCGTGACGGACCGCCAGGGCGGCCGCCTCCTTGGCGGCCGCCCGGATGTCGGCGGCGGTGCGGGCGGGCGGGCGGCACACGGCCGCGTACCGGGACACGTGGTCCTTGACGGCCACCTTCAGCGCCCCGGGCGCGTAGCCGAGCGCGTCCTCGCAGGCCACGTCGTCGCCGGTGACCAGCACCACCGGCACCCCGTACTCGGCGGCCACGTGCGCGTTGAGCAGCCCCTCGCTGGCCCGTACGCCGTCCAGCCACACCCCGGTGATCTGGTTGGCGAGGTAGGTGTGGGCGAGGACGCCCTCCATGCCGGCGCCCGCGTGATAGCCGACGAAGGCGATGCCGTCCACGTCGCCGTGCTGCACGCCCTCCATCATGGACAGCGACTTGTGCCGCCCGGTGAGCATCTGCGCCCGCTCGTCCAGCCGCTCCAGCAGCAGGTTGCGCATGGACCAGTGCGCCTCGTTGACGAGCACCTCGTCGGCGCCCCCGTCGAGGAAACCCAGCACGGCCGCGTTGACGTCCGAGGTGAACATCGCCCGGCACCGCTCCCACTGCGGCGTCCCCGGCAGCACGTCGGCGGGCCAGGTGACACCGGTGGCGCCCTCCATGTCGGCGCTGATGAGGATCTTCATGCCGTGCCACGTTACGCGCCCCGGAGGCAACCGGCTACGCCCCGTACGGAGCCGGTTGCCCCACGGCTTCGTCCGGCTGGGGGCTTCAGCGTTCCAGGAAGTCGAAGAGGGCTTCCCAGCGCCGGGTGATGGCGTCCGGGTCGAAGCGGTGGACGCTGCGCAGGGCCTGGCCGCCCATCGTGTCGCGCAGGTGCTCGTCGGACATCAGCCGGACGAGGTGGCGGGCGAGTTCGACGGTGTTGCCGGGGCGGACGAGCAGGCCGTCCTCCTCGTGGGTGACGATCTCGCGGACGCCGGGCGCGCAGTCGAACGCCACGCAGGGCACACCGGTCGCCATGGCCTCCAGCAGGACCAGGGGGAAGCCCTCGCCGCGGGAGGACTGGACGAAGACGGAGGAGGCGCGCAGCGCTCCGGGCACGTCGTCGGTCTGTCCGGCGAAGTCGACGGAGTCCTCCAGGCCGAGCCGTGCGCACTGCCGCCTGAGCTGTGCCTCGGCCTCTCCCCTGCCGTAGATGCGCAGGGTCCAGCCGGGCTGCTTCGGCGCGGCCTCGGCCCAGGCGTCCAGGAGCAGGTCGATGCCCTTCTCGTGGGAGAGCCGGCCGATGCTCGTGACGACCTTCTCGGTGCGCGGGGAGGGGGTGCCGGGCGCGAAGGGCAGCGGGTTGGGCATGAAGCCGACGTTGTTCATGCCCTCGGCCACCCAGCGGTCGGCGTCCTCCTGGGTGAGGGCCAGCAGGCGGTCGACGTCCTTGTAGTACTTCTTCACGCGACCGAAGCGGGACGACTTGCGGGCCGTTTCGAAGGACTCGTGGGTCATGCCGATGACGGGGTGCCCGGCGGTGTCCGCGAGGGCCACCCACTCCATCGCCCACACCTGGGTGACGACGATCATCGCGCCGGGCCGGGCGGCCTGGAACAGCGCCGAGAGCCGGCTCGCGGCGGTCCGCAGGTGGGTCTCGTGGCGGCGCACGGCCGGGTCGACGCGGCCGAGCAGGCGGTGCGGCCTGGGCCGGCCGGGCGGGCGGCGGGCGTACAGGGTCACGGTGCGGAACGGCGGCTGGTCGCCGAGGTCCATCGGGTGGTTGGCCGGGGCGATGCCGACGACGGTGACCCGGTGGCCGCGCGCGGCCAGCAGCCTGGCCATCTGGGTCTGCCAGCGGCCCACACCGCCGAGCTCGTTGACCTCGTTGGCCACGAAGAAGATGTCGCGCTGGGTCATCGGGCCTCTCCCGCGGTGCCGAAGAAACGGTCCACGATCTGTGCCGCGGCGTCCCCGCGGTCGTACTCGCCGTACTTGTCCACGAACTCCTTCAGCCGCGCCTCGTACGTCGTCCGTACGGTGTTCAGGTCGTCGATCGCGGCGAACAGCTCCTCCTCGGTGCGCGGGACGGGGCCCGGAGCCTCGGCGAGGAGGTCGAAGTAGGTGCCGCGGGTGTCCTTGGCGTACTCCTCCCAGTCGTGGGCGTAGAACACGATGGGGCGCTGGAGCAGGGCGTAGTCGAACATCACCGAGGAGTAGTCGGTGATCAGGGCGTCGGCGAGCAGCATCAGCGGGGTGATGTCGGGTTCGGCGCTGACGTTGATCACGCGTCCCGCCACCGACGGGGGCAGGGTGAGCCGGTTCAGGTAGTGCGCCCGGACGAGCAGGGTGTAGTCGTCGCCGAAGCGGGCGGTGAAGTCCTCGACGTCGAAGGGGAACGCGAAGTCCCGTACGCGGCCGTCGGGGCGGGCGCGGAACGTGGGCGCGTACAGCAGCACGCGCCGGCCGGGGTCGAGGCCGAGCCGTTCGGCCGTCCGCCGTGCCTCGGGGGGCAGGGGCGCGCCTTCCCGGACGCGGACCAGGGCGTCGTTGCGCGGATAGCCGGTGCGCAGCAGCTTGTCCTCGGGGATGCGGTACGCGCGCGCGAGGGTGCGTACGTCGTGCTCGCTGCGGACGACGAAGTGGTCGAAGCGGTCCAGGGCCTGCTGGTAGGAGCGCTGCTCCGGCTCGGACATCATCCGGTGGGCGGGCTCGTCGAAGCCCATCCGCTTCAGCGCGGAGCCGTGCCAGGTCTGGATGTACGTCGTCTCGGGGCGCTTGGCCAGCCTGAACGGGTAGCCCTGGTTGTCGATCCAGAACTCGGCCTGGGCGAGTGCCCTGAGGTAGCGCCAGGACCAGCGGCGCACCAGTTCCACGCCCTGGGGGAAGCCTTCGGGGCGCTCACCGGCGTACGACCAGATGGGGGTGATCGGCGCCTTGCGGCGGCGCAGTTCCTCGAAGATGGCGCGCGGGCTGTCGCTGTACTGCTTGCCGAGGTGGCTCTCGAAGACGACGGTGCCCTTGCGGACGGGCAGCCTGCGCAGCATGCGGTCGTAGACCTGGAGCTTGCGGGTGCCGGAGTTCAGGTCCCGCCGTACGGCCCGCAGGGTGCGGTAGGCCCCCTTGACGGCCCGCGCGGGACGGCCGTGCAGGTTGCGCTCCACGGCGGCGCGGCCGGCGCGGGCGGCCCGGCCGTGCTGGGTGAGCCGGAAGGCCAGGTGGCCCTTGGCGGACACCTGGGCCTCGATCCGGTCGGCCATGAGCCGGGTGAGACGGGGCCGTACGGGCACGGGCTCGGCGTGTTCCAGGTCGACGGCGCCGACCGTGAGCCGGCTGGTGGTGCGCTTGCCGTCCGCGGTGAGGTGCAGCCGGACGTCCCAGACCTCGTCGACGATGCCGAGTGGTCTCAGCCGCCGGGCCAGCGGGACCTCGGCCCGCCAGGCGATCGTGTCGCCCCGGTGGCGCGGGGTGGGCGCCGGGAAGCGGAAGGTCTGCAGGCTGCGGCGGCGGGCGCGGAACTCCAGCTCGGCGCTGAGCCCGGCGTCCGGGGCGATGGTGTGCAGCGGGTTGACGACCTCGCCCGCGAGGACGATGTCGCCGTCGTGTGCCGTGTACTCGGTGAGCTTGTTGCGCAGGGCCATCCGGTTCAGCGGCCGGGCGTGGTAGCCGAGGGTGGTGACGTCCAGGACGGCGCGCATCTCGGGGTCGTCGAGGTAGCGGTCGGTCCAGTAGATCCGGCCGTCCCGCTCGGCCAGCGGTGCGGAGATCTTGTGCCGGTTGATGAGCGTGTCGATGGCCGGCATCAGGTCGGCCCAGTCCTCGCGCAGCAGCAGCTGGGCGCAGATGGCGTGGACGCGGTCGAGTTCGGCGTAGGCCGCCTCGGGGAAGTCCTGGATGTAGCCGCGGGCCAGTTCGGCGAAGCGGTGGCGGTAGCCGTCGTCGAGGAAGGGCAGTTCCCGCAGGTACAGCACGAGGTCGTGCTTGAGGAACTTGATGTCCTTGCACAGCTTCAGCCGGTCCTGGCCCTGGCGGTCCAGGATGGCGTCGATACGGCGGTGGATCTCGACCCGGTCGGCGAAGTTGCTGATCTCGCCACGCCGGTTGCTGATCGACTTGACGGCGGTCTTCTCGACGACGTTCCAGTGGTAGACCGTGTTGGGGATCAGCGTGATACGCCGGGCGGCCAGGTAGGCCTGCGCGGAGAAGAGCAGGTCCTCGTAGTGGATGCCGCGGGGGAAGGTGAGCCCGTGGTCGAGGAGGAACGCGCGCCGGTAGCACTTGTTGGTCGACAGGGTGTCGAAGACCAGCAGGTCCGGCAGCTCGGCGACGGAGTCCAGCGTGCGGGTGCGGCGGTACAGCCAGGGGTACCAGGGGGTGCGCTTGCCGTGCCGGCTGTCGGCGTACACCCGGACGCACAGGCCGGAGACGAGGTCGGCACCGGTGCGGTCGGCGGCCTCGATCATGTTGCGGCACGCGTTGCGTTCGAGGGTGTCGTCGCTGTCCAGGAACATCACGTACCGGCCGCGGGCCGCCTTGACGCCCTGGTTGCGGGGCTCTCCGCAGCCGCCGCTGTTCTCCGGGAGCCGGATCGCGCGGACCCGGCCGGGGTGGGCCGCGGCGAGCGCCTGCGCGACCTCGTGGGAGCCGTCCGTCGAGCAGTCGTCGGCGATGACCACCTCGACATTGCGAAGTGTTTGCTCGAGGACGGAACCAACAGCCGCCGGAAGCCGCTCTTCGTCGTTGTAGACGATGACGACAACACTGACGTCCGGTTCGGGCGCGACGGTCACACGGCCACCTCTCGTCTCTGTATGGGGGGTGCGGTGGGGTGAACGCAACCCTACAGCTTGTAGGGATCGTCAAAGCCCCCACCCCCCTCCAAACTACGTCAATGCGACAATACGCCGTCCCACTGACACGCAGTGCGACCGGGCGGCGGGGCCGCTCACCGGGGGAGCCCGGCCACGAACCACTTCGACGGCAGCACGATCCGGGTTCCGTCGGGGGTGAACTCGGTCGTGGTGGGAGGTACTTCACCCGTTGCGAGGACGGCGAGGCCGGCCGCGCGCAGGTACTCCGGCACCGCGTCGTCGGCGACTTCGCCGGGCGCGATGCCGTGCCGGAGGACCGGCGCGAGCTTGGGCGGCGGCCCGGCGGGGCCCTGGGCCAGTCCGCCCAGGATCGGCCGGGCGGCCTCGGACGGCTCGACGAGGAAGGCCCGGCCGCGCTCGCCGACGAGGGCGGCGATCCCGCCGACGAGGGTCTGCCGGTCGTCCGGCTCGCACTGGTGCAGCACGCCCCGCATGTACACGTTGGCGTCGCCGAGCTCGGCGTGCAGGGTCTCCGTCTCGCTCTTGTCGGCGGCGTCCAGCACCCGGTACGCGGCCTGTCCGGCGGGGTCGCCGTGCCGGGCGTGCTCGATGGCCGCCGCGGCGATGTCGGCGCCCACGACGTGCGGGAAGCGATCGGCCAGGAAACGCGTCTGGGTGCCGTTGCCGCACCCCAGGTCCACCAGGGGCAGTCCCGGGGCGCCCAGGTACGGCTCGAACAGCGGCAGATGGACCCCGGCGGTCACCGCGGGCTCGGCATCCCAGAACACCGTCCCCGGCTCTCCGGAGGCCTCCCGCCAGAACCCCTCCCACACCTGCCGGTACCGACGCGTCGCACTCATGCCCGACTCCCTCTGCCACAGCAGCAGTTCCGCCGAAACCGGCGGACGCCCACGGTGCACTGCCCCCGCCCCGCCCCGACAACCGCTCGACGCACACCTCATGCCCCACGCGCACGCGTGAGCGCGGGACGGGAGCCCCCGCGCTGGGGGCGGGCCCCCTCGCCTCCCTCAGCGGCGGGGCAGGGTTTGCTCGAACCAGACCGTTTTTCCGGTGCCCGTGCGGCTGGCGCCCCATGCGCGGGCCAGGGTGCTGACCACGCGCAGGCCACGGCCGGACTCGTCGGTGGGGCCGGCGCTCAGCAAGGTGGGCAGGTCGTGGTCGTCGTCCTCCACCTCGCACAGCAGGGTGTCGCCGCGGACGAGGCGCAGCTCGACGGGGCGGCCGCGGGAGTGCCGTACGGCGTTGGTGACGAGCTCGCTGACCATCAGCGCGGCGGGGTCGGCGAGACGGGCCAGGCCCCACTCGTGGAGCTGTTCGCGGATCACGGCGCGGGCCCGGCCCACCTCGGCCGGGTCGCGGGCCAGACGCCACTCAGCGACGCCCTCGGGCTCGATGCCGTTGAGACGCGCCATCAGCAGGGCCACATCGTCCTTGCGGCCCCCGCGCGTGTTCAGCGCACGGATGATCGTGTCACAGGCGTCATCCATGGACGCGGCCGGATGGGCGGCGGACTCGCACAGCGTGGCCAGCCCGACGCCGATGTCCTCACCGCGTACCTCGACCAACCCATCAGTGCACATCACCAGCCGGTCACCAGTCGCCACGCGCACACGTACCGCTTCGAAGGGCACCCCGCCGACGCCGATGGGCGCGCCCGTGGGCAGATCCAGCAGCTCGCTGCGGCCGTCGGCGCGCACCAGGACCGGCGGGATGTGGCCCGCATTGGCGAGGTGCAGCTCGCCCGCGATGGGGTCGTACACGGCGTACAGGCAGGTCGCGAGGTAGGTGTCGCCGAGCCGCTGGGCGAGGTCGTCGAGGTTGCGCAGCAGCTGGGCGGGCGGCAGGTCGAGCGCGGCCATGGTCTGTACGGCGGTGCGCAACTGTCCCATCATCGCCGCTGAGTTCAGGCCGTGCCCCATGACGTCGCCGACGACCAGGGCGGTGCGGGCCCCGGGCAGCTTGACCGAGTCGAACCAGTCGCCGCCGACCCGGCCGAGCAGCGTGCCCGGCAGGTAACGGGTGGCGATGTCGCCGCCCGCCATCCGCGCCGGAATGTGCGGCAGCATGCTGTCCTGGAGGGTCTCGGCGACGGTCTCCTGGTAGGTGTACATGCGCGCGTTGTCGAGCACGAGGCCGGCACGGGCGGCGAGTTCGGCGCCCGTGACCCGGTCCATGTCGTTGAACTCGGGTCGCTCGGGATGGCGCATCAAGGCCATGAAGCCGAGGACGACGTTGCGCGCCTTCAACGGTGCGACCAGCATGGAGCGGTTGGTGATCATCGGCCGGAGGTCACGCTTTTCGAACTGCGAGGCGATGGCATGGCCCATCTCCTCGCTGATCCGCGGCACAAGCACCGGCTCGCCGGAGGTCATGCACTGGAAGAACGGCGTGTCCGCCGGGAACGGCATGGCCTCGCCGACCGGTACGACGTCGTCCCAGCGGCCGGGTTCGTCGGTGTGCTCCAGAGCCACCCGGTGCCACATGGTGGTCGTGTCGGGCACGCCCTCGGGGAACCCCTCGCCGGCGACGACCTGTTCCCGCAGGTAGGTGCAGGCCACGTCGGTGAAGCGCGGTACGACGGCCTTGCTGACCTCGACGATGGTCCGCGCGAGGTCGAGCGAGGTGCCGATCCGGCCGCTGACCTCGTTGAGGAACTCCAGGCGCTCGCGGACGGCGGCGTACTCCAGGTCCTCGCCCTCGTCGTCGGCGGGTTCCGCCGGCACGGGCAGGCCCCGGGCGGCGGCCCGCGCGGCCCGCTCGCGACGCGCCCTGCGCCCGGCCCGCCGCGGCACGCCCCAGTCGGGGGTGACCGGCACCCGGTCGTTCTGGCTGAACTCCAGGACCGGATAGCCCAGTTCGAGGACCTGCGCGACGATCCGGGCACTCTCGCCGACGCTCATGCTCGGCAGGATCTCGGGCAGCCGCCGCGCCAGTTCCTCGGCGCCGGGGAAGTCGGTGTGCAGGGCGAAGGCGGGCGCGATCCGCTCGAACGCGCCCCCGTCCTCGTGCCCGGGATCCCCGCGCAGCCCGTCCACGTCGGCGGCGAGCACCAGCAGCCGCTCCCGCCCCGGCCCCACGAGCGGATACGCCCACCACAGGACGTCCACCCGGTCCCGTTCGGGCGCGGTGAGCCGGGCGCGCCCGGCGGTCGCGTAGGACAGCCGCCCGTCGAGGGAGGACTCCAGCCCGGGGCCGAGCCCGTCGTGGCCGGCGTACGACCGGTAGGGGGCGTCGTCGGCCTCGTCGGGCAGGGCGCCGGAGACGGGCAGCAGGTCGACGGCCGGCCGTCCGATCGCCTCCTCCTTGGCGGTGCCGAACATCCGCCGCGCGCCTCTGCTCCAGTGCGACACCAGGCCGTCGTCGTCGACCACGACCACGGCCAGCGGGACACGGCCGGCCGCGGCGTCCGCCGCCACCGCGCCGCTCCCGGCTCCGCGGCCGGGAGGTACGTCCCTTTCGGTGCCACGGTCCATGGCACAGGCCCCTCTCCCCACGGCTCCGCAAGATCTGCTCCCCCGGGCACCACGGTACGGCGACGGCCCGTCACGATGTGCGGCAACACAGGAATTGGTTTCAGCGGGGGCGCACCGGCGCGCGGACGTGCGCCCCCTGCCTGCGGCTCAGTCCTCGTGTCCGAGCTGAAGATCGCGTTCCGTGCGTCCTCCGCCCGCGACCTGCAACACCGTGGCGACGGGCGGGTAGCCGGCCGCGATCACGGTGTACTCGCCGGAGGACAGATCGACGAACCGGAACGTTCCGTCGGGTCCGGTGGTGAGCGTGTCCACGACGTTGCCCGCGGCGTCGAGAAGGGTCACGCGCGCGTCCTCGACGGGCCGTCCGCCGCCGGCCCGCACCGTCCCGCGCAGCACGGCGCCGCCCGCGAGCTCGACGTCCTGGCGGGTCTCCCGCGAGGCGTGCACGGTGACGGGCAGCGCGGCCGGACGGAAGGCGGGCGCGCTCGCGGCCAGCGTGTACTCACCGGCGACCAGCTCGGTGATGACGTAGCCGCCCTCGCGCCCGCTGCGGGTGGTGGCGACGACCTCGCCGTGCACGTTGGTCAGCGTGACGGTGGCGTCCCGCACGGGGCTGCCGTCGGCGGTGCACACGGTGCCCGCGAGCCGTCCGGCGCCGCCGAGGACGACGTCGAGCTCGACGGGCCGCTCGCCGACGGTCACCGAGACCGCCTGCGGCTGGTGCCCGCCGGCCGCGGCGATCAGGACGTACGACCCGGTGCCCGGCGTGGACAGCGCGTACCGCCCGTCGTCGCCGCTCGCGCCCCGGCCGATCTGCTGTCCGCCGACGTCGATCAGGGTGAGTGCCGCGCGGGGCACGACGGTCCCGTCGGGGTGCTGCACGGTGCCGCAGACGGGCACACCGGCGGCGTAGGGCGAACGGGCCCGCGGCACGGTGGCGGTCGGCGGCGCGGTCTCCGGGTCGGTCACGTGGGCGTTGTGGGACACCAGCGGTTTCTCCTTGAGGAAGAAGGCGATGAGCAGGCCGAGGACGAGCACCGGCACCAGGTAGAGGAAGATCCGCGGCATGGCGTCGGCGTACGCGCGCACGTAGGCGTCGCGCAGGACCGGCGGCAGCGCGTGCACGCCCTGCGGGGTGATCGACTCGGGGTCGGGCAGGGCGCCGCCCACGGACGCGGGGACGCGGTGGCGCAGGGCGTCGGTGAGCCGGTCGGCGAACAGGGTTCCGAAGACGGCGGCGCCGACGCTGCCGCCGATCTGCCGGAAGTAGTTGTTGGCGCTGGTCGCCGTGCCGAGGTCGGCGGGGCGCACGGAGTTCTGCACGGCGAGCACCAGGACGGGCATCACCAGGCCGACGCCCGCGCCGAGGACGGCCATCCAGACGCTGTAGTGCAGCCGGGGCGTGTCGACCTCCAGGCGGGACAGCAGCCACATGCCGAGGGCGGACAGGGCGCTGCCGAGGACGGGGTAGATCCGGTAGCGGCCGGTGTGGCTGATGAGCTGCCCTGAGACGATCGACGCCACCACGACGCCGCCCATCATGGGCAGCATCAGCAGCCCGGACTCGGTGGCCGAGGCGCCGTCGACCATCTGCAGGAAGGTGGGCAGGTAGCTGGCGGCGCCGAACAGCGCGACGCCGGTGACGAGCCCGACCAGACCGGTGACGTTGAACACGGAGTCCCGGAACAGCCGCAGCGGGATGAGGGGTTCGGCGGCGAAGCGCTCGGCGACGAGGAAGAGGACGCCCGCGGCGGCGGCGCCCGCGCCGAGCCCCAGGACGACGTGCGAGTCCCAGGCGTACTCGGTGCCGCCCCAGCTGGTCAGCAGCACCAGGCAGGTGGAGGCGGCGGCCAGCAGCAGCGTGCCCAGGACGTCGAAGCGGGCCTTGACCCGGGGCTTGGGCAGTTTCAGCACGACGGCGACCACGGCCAGGGTGAGCAGGCCGAAGGGCACGTTGATGTAGAAGCACCACCGCCAGGACAGGTGGTCGGTGAAGTAGCCGCCGAGCAGCGGTCCGGCGACGGAGGCGAGGCCGAAGGCGGCGCCGATGAGGCCCATGAACCGACCGCGCTGCCGGGGCGGCACGATGTCCGCGATGATGGCCTGGACGCCGATCATGAGTCCGCCCGCGCCGACGCCCTGCACGGCGCGGAAGGCGATCAGCTGGTCCATGGTCTGCGCCCGCCCGGCGAGCGCGGAGCCGACGACGAAGACCACGATGGCGAACTGGAAGACGCCCTTGCGGCCCAGCAGGTCGCCGAGCTTGCCGTAGACGGGCAGTCCGACGGTGGCGGTGAGCAGGTAGGCGGTGATCGCCCAGGACATCCGGTCCAGGCCGTGCAGCTCACCGACGATCCTGGGGAGCGCGGTGGCGACGATCATCTGCTCCAGGGCGGCGAGGAGCAGCGCGAGCATCAGCCCGACGAAGACCAGCCGCACCCGGCGCGGACCGAGAGGGGGAGGGGCG
>NZ_POTZ01001099.1 GCF_003236365.1 Streptomyces sp. NTH33 | reverse complement strand
CGCCCGGGTACTGCGCCAGCTCCGCCACGACCCCCGCACCATCGCCCTGATGCTGCTGGTCCCCTGTCTGATGCTGCTCCTGCTGCACTACGTCTTCGACGGCAGCCCGCACACCTTCGACACCATCGGCGCCTCGCTCCTCGGTATCTTCCCGCTGATCACCATGTTCCTGGTGACCTCCATCGCCACCCTGCGCGAACGCACCTCCGGCACCCTCGAACGCCTCCTCGCCATGCCCCTCGGCAAGGGCGACCTCATCGCCGGCTACGCCCTCGCCTTCGGCGCCCTCGCGATCATCCAGTCCGCCCTGGCCACGGGCCTGGCACTGTGGCTCCTCGGCCTGGACGTCACCGGATCGCCCTGGCTGCTCCTGCTGGTCGCCCTGCTCGACGCCCTCCTCGGCACCGCGCTCGGCCTCTTCGTCTCCGCCTTCGCCGCCTCCGAGTTCCAGGCGGTCCAGTTCATGCCGGCGGTGATCTTCCCCCAGCTCCTCCTCTGCGGCCTGTTCACCCCCCGCCC
>NZ_POTZ01001098.1 GCF_003236365.1 Streptomyces sp. NTH33 | reverse complement strand
GGCCGGTCCCGGTGTGGGCCGCGGTGCCGTTCCAGGCGCGGGCCCGGACGCCGTAGGGGTCGGCTATCCGGCCCGGAGGGGCGGGATGACCCTCGCGGTCCGTGCCTGTTCCGGGGGCCGCTCCGGCCCGGGTCTCGTCCTCGGCGGGCGGACGGGCGCCGGGCAGCGCGGCACGTGCGCTCTGCTGGGCCTCCTGCACGCGGGCGGCCGCCCTCGCACCCGCGCGGTACGCGGCGATCGCCCCGGCCCGTGCCGCCCTGATGTCCTTGCCGGTCTCCGGCGCCCGCCGGGCGAGTTCGCCCGATGCCTCGGGCCCCGTCTCCGCACCCGGCAGCGGCAACGGCCCGGCCGCCCGTGCCTCTATCGCGGCCCGCCGCGCGGCCTCCGGGTCCACCGGGGCGGGGCCCGCGCCGGCCGCGGGGCCACCGGACGTCCCCGCGGCCCCGCCGGGGCCGCCCGTGACCCCGTCGGAGCCACCGGGGCCGCCCGTGACCCCGTTGAAGCCGCCGGGGCCGCCCGTGACCC
>NZ_POTZ01001097.1 GCF_003236365.1 Streptomyces sp. NTH33 | reverse complement strand
GGGCAGCGGCGGGAGTTGTCGCCCGTCCCGCCTGGCCAGTACGTCACTGGCGCGCACCCCCGGCAGCGGCTCCGGTTCCTTCTGCCGCGCGGCGCGGGCCGCTCGGGTGGCGCTCCGCCGGGACAGGGCGTCGAGCAGTCGGCGCTCGCCGCGGCCGCGGAGCAGCAGCAGGACGAAGGGGTCGGCGTCCAGCAGGCGTGCGGTCTGGTAGCAGAGGGCGGCGGCGTGTTTGCAGGGGTGGCCGCGGTCGGGGCAGCTGCAGTGGGGCTCCAGCTCGCCAAGGCCGGGGAGCAGGGGGACCCCGCAGTCGGCGAGGGACCGGGGCATCTCCTTGTCGAGCAGGGCGGCGATGTGTCCCGGGCGGTCGGCGGCGGCGTCCAGGAAGCGGTCCCAGTCGGCGTCGTCCAGCGTCCGCAGCCGCACCTGCACCCGGTAGGGGCGCGGGCGGCTCCCCTGCACGTACGCCAGGACCAGCCCCGGCGTCACGGTGACGGCGTCCACGTGCCCCGTCTCCGCGTACCCCCGCCCC
>NZ_POTZ01001096.1 GCF_003236365.1 Streptomyces sp. NTH33 | reverse complement strand
GGGCGAGGGGCATGACGAGCGAGCAGCCCATTCGCGTCCTGGTGGTCGAGGACGACCCGGTCGCGGCGGACGCGCACGTGATGTACGTCGGCCGGGTGCCGGGGTTCGTCGCGGTCGGCACGGCGCACACGGGCGCGGAGGCCCGGCGGATGCTGGACCGCACCCCGGTGGACCTGCTCCTGCTCGACCTGCACCTGCCGGACGTGCACGGTCTGCAGCTGGCCCGTTCCCTGCGGGCCGCCGGCCATCACGCGGACGTGGTCGCGGTGACCTCGGCGCGGGACCTGGCGGTGGTGCGCGAAGGGGTCTCGCTGGGGGTGGTCCAGTACGTGCTGAAACCGTTCACCTTCGCCACGCTCCGGGACCGGCTGGTGCGGTACGCCGAGTTCCGCGCGGCGGTCGGGGAGGCCGGCGGGCAGGCGGAGGTCGACCGGGCCCTCGCGACGCTGCGCGCCCCGGGCCCGGCCACCCTCCCCAAGGGGCTGAGCGCGCCGACCCTGGAGCGGGTCACGGGCGCGCTGCGGGAGGCGGAGGG
>NZ_POTZ01001095.1 GCF_003236365.1 Streptomyces sp. NTH33 | reverse complement strand
GGCTATTCGTCGGTAGCGTCAGATGTGTATACGAGCCAGCCTCGGGGCGTGCCACGCACAGGGCCCAGATGATGAAGCCCGAGAAGGCGATCACCACGACCGACCAGAGGGGGTGGTACGGCAGGGACAGGAAGTTGGCCAGGATGATGAACCCGGCGATGACCACGCCGGCCACCCGCGCCCACATCGCCGTCTGGAACAGCCCGATGCCGACGGCCACGGCGAGCACCCCGAGGACCAGGTGGGTCCAGCCCCAGCCGGTGAGGTCGAACTGGAAGACGTAGCCGCGCGTGGTGACGAAGACGTCGTCCTGGGCGATGCCCATGATCCCGCGGAAGATGTCGAGCACGCCGGTGATCGCCAGCATGACCGCGGCGAAGGCGGTCAGGCCGGTGGCCCAGGCCATCCTCGCCGTGCCCGGGCGTGCGGTGTGGGTCGCGGTCATCTGCTGCCTCGATTCGTCCGGGATGCGTCCGGGATGCGTCTCGTCCGGCCGGGCTCAGCGGTGGCCGGGAGGGGAGGCGACGGAGGAGCCG
>NZ_POTZ01001094.1 GCF_003236365.1 Streptomyces sp. NTH33 | reverse complement strand
GGCCGCATACGGCACCCCGGGCGCACGCCCCGTTCGGGCATTCGCTACGTTTGGCACCGTGGAGAAGAAGAACGCCCTGCGCGCCGGCGCCCTGGCCGCCGGTACGACGCTGATGATGCTGCTCATGTCGTCCCCCGCGCTCGCGCTGACCCGCGACGACGGCGACGACCCCGGCCCGGGCCTGAGCGTCGCCCAGACGCTGGGGCTCTACGTCGGCATCCCGCTCGCCCTGTTCGTGATCATCACGGGCCTGGTCATGGTCCTGGACAGGTCCCAGGACAAGCACCGCTTCGTGAGCCGGAACGTGGACGTCAAGACCAAGGCCTGACCACACCGCACGCACACGCACACCGAGGGCGCCGACCCCGCCACACGTACGCGCACCGCCGTACGTGGGCGAGGTGGGCGCCCTAGGCGTGTGTGCGGGACGCGGGTCGTGGGCGTGCCGTTGCCGATGAGCGCCGGCCAACGGATGTTGGTACCAGGAGGTCCCCATGACCGGCACCACTGGAAACCGCACCCCCGGCCCCGCCCTCGT
>NZ_POTZ01001093.1 GCF_003236365.1 Streptomyces sp. NTH33 | reverse complement strand
CCTCCTCACCGCCCTGGCCCGCGCCCTGCCCGCCGGACTGCTGCTGCTCGCGTCGGCCCGCGTGCTGCCGAAGGGCGCCTGGTGGGGGAAGTCGGCGGTGCTCGGCGCGCTGAACATCGGCGCCTTCTTCCCGCTGCTGTTCCTGTCCGCCTACCGGCTGCCGGGCGGCATGGCGGCCGCCGTCGGCTCGGTCGGCCCGTTGTTCGTCGTGGGCCTGTCCGCACTGCTGCTGGGGCAGCGGCCGACCGCGCGGGCGCTGCTCGCCGGGGTCGTGGCCGCGTTCGGCGTCAGCCTCGTCGTGCTGAAGGCGGCCGGGACGCCGGACCCCGTGGGCGTGCTCGCCGCCCTCGCCTCCGCCGCCTCGATGTCCGCCGGCACCGTGCTGACCAAGAAGTGGGGCCGCCCGCCCGGCGCGGGCCCGCTCGCGCTCACCGGCTGGCAGCTCACCGCCGGCGGCCTGCTGATCGCCCCCCTCGCCCTCCTCCTCGAAGGGCCGCCCCCCGCGCCGGACGCGCGGGCCGCCGCCGGCTACCTCTACCTGGC
>NZ_POTZ01001092.1 GCF_003236365.1 Streptomyces sp. NTH33 | reverse complement strand
GCTCGGGGCTCGGTGAGGGGGGCCGTGCTCATGGCGTGTGGCCCCCGCGGCACTCCGAGCTGATCAGCGAGGAGCCGGTATGCAGCTCCACGGCGCCGGGCTGGGGGTTGGGCGCGGCGAGGGCGGTGGTGACGGTTGCCCACATGTGGGCGAGCTTGAGGGCTTCGGTGGACCGTACGCCGTGGAACTGGGCGCTTTGGCGGAGTTCGGCGGTGCGGTAGGCCATACCGCTGCTGCTGCGGCGTCGGGCCTCGTCCTCGTCGTGGATGGCCTTCTCGTAGTGGGTCTGTGCTTCCTCGGCCCAGGTGAAGGCGTGGGCCTGGGCGCGGCGGTGTTGTTCGGTGCGCCATGCCGCGTGGTCCTGCTCTTCGTCGTTCATGCGAGGTCGACCGTGTACTCGAAGACGCCGACGGTCAGGGCGCCGCAGGCCTTGGCGAAGGCGTCGAGGACCTCGGGCCGGGACCGGAGTGCGTGTGCGGCCTGGTCGTCGAGCTGGTCGAGGATCAGGGCGAAGGGTGCGCGGCGTGGGGTGGTGTCGTCGGTG
>NZ_POTZ01001091.1 GCF_003236365.1 Streptomyces sp. NTH33 | reverse complement strand
GCGGAAGATCCGTCCGACGTTGCGGGCGTGGTTCTCGGAGGAGTAGAAGTCGACGTAGTCCGCGACCTCGAAGGGCAGGTGCAGGGTCACCGAGGACAGCGGGTGCAGGAAGGGCGCGACCGCCTCCTGGTGGGACGGCACCGTCACCCACTCGGTCAGCGCGCGCCGCACGTCCGTCCACGCGGTGCGGCCGGCGGCGAGCAGCGGGTTCAGGGTCGGCTGCGCGAGCAGGCCGGCGTGGGGCGAACCGAGCGCCCGCGCCGCCGCCCCGGCGTCGAGGACGTGGTCGCCGAG
>NZ_POTZ01001090.1 GCF_003236365.1 Streptomyces sp. NTH33 | reverse complement strand
CTGCCGCCCCGGGCGCGCGGAATGCTCCGGCAGCCGGCTCCCGCACGTCACGGGCATCCGCACCCGCCCCGCGGACGGGAGCACCGCCGCGGTCCGGGAAGCCGGTGGCCGCCTGCCGGACCGCCCGGCGCGCGGCGCCGGCCGCGGAGGTCACGGCGCCGGCCGTCCCGCCCGCCGACGGCGCGGGCGCCTGGGGCCCGGCCGTGGACGCGGGTGTGACGGCGTCGGTTCCGGCCGCGGAGGCGGGGGTCGCGAGGTCCGTCCGGGGCTGCTCCGTCCGGGGCTGCTCCGTCCGTGCCTCGCGGCGGGCCAGGGCAGCGCGCAGTGCCTCGCGTGCGACGTCGGCAGGGCGTGCTCCCGCCGGGTGCCGCGGTTCGCCACGGCTGCCGCTGGGCGGCTCTCCCGCCGTCGCCGCGTCGCCCGGGTGCTTCGGGGGGTGCGGCGTCGACGTCGAGTCGTCGGCGGTGTTCTCCGGGGGCGCCGTCGGTGCCTCCTCGGCCACGCCGTCCTCGGCGCGGCTGTCACGCAGGGCGGACCGTGCGTGCCGCAGGGC
>NZ_POTZ01000108.1 GCF_003236365.1 Streptomyces sp. NTH33 | reverse complement strand
GCCCCGCCCCGGTGGACCTGACTCCCCCCGCCGTCGCGGACGCCGCCGAGATCGCCGCCCGGCTCGCGGCCGGTGAGTGGGTCGTGGACCTGCGCAACCGGGTCGCGTTCGCCGAGGGCCACGTCGCCGGCTCGTTCAACTTCGAGGCCGACGGCAAGATCGCCACCTACCTGGCCTGGATGATCCCGTGGGGCAAGCCGGTCACCCTGCTCGCCGAGTCCCCCGAGCAACTGGCCGCCGCCCAGCGGGAGCTGGTCCGGGTCGGCGTCGACCGGCCCGCGGCCGCCGCGACCGGCACACCGCGGGAGTGGGTGCCCGAGGACGGCTCCCTCGCCTCCTTCCCCCGGTCCACGTTCGCCGGCCTGGCCGAGCACGGCACGGACGGCGTCGTCGTGCTGGACGTGCGCCGCGACTCCGAGCGGGCCTCCGGACACGTAGCGGGCTCCGTGCACATCCCGATCCACCAGCTGCACAAGCGGCTCGGCGAGGTACCGGCGGGCACGGTGTGGGTGCACTGCGCCGGCGGCATGCGGGCCGCCATCGCCGCCTCCCTGCTGGACGCCGCCGGGCGGGACGTCGTGGCCGTCGACGACGGGTTCGGCTCCGCCGCCGACGCCGGACTGACCGTGGTCACCGGCTGAACGCCCTCCGCCCCGTCCCTTCCGACTTCTCGAGAGGTTGTGCGATGTTCCTCTTCCGCCGTGGCGAGGGCCGCGTCACCGTCGACGAGGCCCACCGGCGCACTCAGGGCGCCGACGCCCCGGCCGTCCTGCTGGACGCGCGCGAGCAGGGCGAGTGGAACGCCGGACACGCGCCCGGCGCCGTGCACGCGCCGCTGTCCCGCCTGACGGCGGGATCGGCGCTGCCGAGCGCGGCCCGGGGACGGCCGCTGGTGGTGATCTGCCGCAGCGGGAACCGCTCGCAGCGGGCCGCCAGGCTGCTGGCCGAACGCGGTGTGGAGGCGGTGGACGTCAAGGGCGGCATGAGCGCGTGGGCCGCCGCCGGCCACCCGGTCGTCGACGAACGCGGGAACCACGGCTCGATAGCATGACCGCTCTGCTCCTCGCGCTCGTCGCCGGTGCCGTCATCGGCCTGGCCCTCGGTGGGCTGGGCGGTGGCGGCAGCGTGCTGGCGGTGCCCGCCCTGATCTACCTGCTCGGCTTCACCCCGGCGGAAGCGACCACGGCCAGCCTGGTCATCGTCACCCTGACGTCGGTCACGGCACTCGTGGGACACGCCCGGGACGGCAATGTCGCCTGGCGCACCGGACTGCTGTTCGCGGCGGCGGGCATCGTGCCCGCGATGGTCGCCGGGGCTGCCGCCGGACACCTGCCCCAGACCGTGCTGACGGTCGCCTTCGCCGTCATAGCGGCGCTCGCGGCCCTGCGCATGCTGCGCCCCGCGCGCACCGGGACGTCCGGCCGGGTGAGCCCCGGCAAGGCCGGTGCCGCCGGCGCCGGGCTCGGCGCGGTGACCGGGTTCCTGGGCGTGGGCGGCGGCTTCCTCGCCGTGCCGGCCCTGGTGAGTGTGCTGAGTCTGCCCATGCGCCGGGCCGTCGGCACCAGCCTGCTGGTCATCACGGTCAACTCGCTGGCCGCGCTCGGCGCCCGGGCCGGCACCGGCGTGCAACTGGACTGGGCGGTCGTCGCACCGTTCACCGCGGCGGCGATCCTGGGCGCCTGGGACGGCAAACGCCTGTCGAAGAAGATCAAGGGCAACACACTTCAGCGCCTCTTCGCCTACGTGCTGCTCGCGGTCGCCGTCCTCATGTTCGTCGACACGGTCGTCTGACCCTGTACGCACGGCACTGGTGCCCGGGCCCGCCTGGACACGACGCCGGCCCGCCTACGCGACAGCCGGCCCCGGAACCGCGGTTCGCGGGCCGCCGACCGCTCCGGACGCCCTCGCGGCCGTCCGGCCGAGCGCATGAAGGTCGACAGCCACCCGGAGTGCTCACGGCGCGAGGCGAGCGCATGACGTTCACCGCCGCGGTATCAACGGGGCCACAGGAACTTCCGCCGGACTGGAGGTGCTGTCGTGCTCAGTCGCCTCGCGAGCGTCGTGGTGCCCGTCCTCGGCCGCCTGGACATCACCATGGACGCCGCTGACCTGGCCCGCGGCGCGCTGACCCGGGCCTGGTACACCGCGGCCCGACGGCTCGGCGAACCGATGCTCCCCGCCGCGCCCTGAGCGGGGACGATCCTCCTCCGCCGTCGCCCGAGCGGCCGGCGCTCATGGGCCGGCCGCGGGAGCGGGCCGGAGGCGGCACCGGCGTCCCGCCGTCATGCGGGGGACGCGGGGCCGGCGTAGCGCAGCAGGGCGCCCACGCCCTCGCTCAGCCGCACCCGCTGTTCGGGGACCACGACCAGTTCGGCCCTCGTCCCGACCAGAGCACGGGTCAGGGCCGCGTCGGCCCGTTCCTCGTGGACGTCCGCTATGCCGTAGGAGCGCAGTTCCTCTTCGGTGAGGGCGAGTTGGCCGGGTTCCGAGCCGACCCACAGGCGGAGCGGCGACTCGGGGTGGTCGTTGAGGAACAGGGCTTTGACCCCGCCGCGCTGCAGGGCCGACACCGTGGCGGAGAGACCTTCCGCCGTTGCCCCGTCGCGGGTCCGTTCCGCGAGGAAGCCGTCGAGCAGGGCCCGGTCGTGCGCGGCCATGCGTCCGCTGAAGAGGCTTTCGAGCCGCTGTTCCAGCAGGGCCCGCCCCGGTTCGGACTCACCGGCGCCTTCGACGGTGGCGACCCGCCCGCGCAGGGAGGCGGGAAGCCGGCGGACGAGGATGCCGCGGGCCCAGACGTCTCCGGCGACGACCACCGCTTCGACGTCGACGCGCCGCGCGTACCCCTCCAACTCCCGGCCGACCTCTCCGGCGGCGTTCAGCCAGTCGCTCACCGGGATCTCCTCGCCGAGACGGTATCCGGGCGTGACCTTGGTCAGGGGCCACGTGCCGGCCTCGGCCTCGATCCGTACGGTGCCGGTGGCGTCCGTGGAGTGACGGCCGCTGTACCGCACGTGCACCGCCAGGTACGGGATCCCGGGCGTGTGCTGGACGACCAACGGCATGGTGTCCGGCAGCGTTCCGAAGTGCGCCGTGTCCCGTGGCGGCGGGGCGGGCAGTTCGTCCAGCAGGGCCAGTCGCCCGTGGGCGGTGAACACGGCCTGACCGTGGGTCCCGGGGATCTCCGTGTCGCTGCCCACGGTGTCCGCCACCGCGGTGATCGAGTCCTGATCCGCTCCCTCGGACATCAGGGCGTCCCGGAGGTGCCGCCAGCGCAGCTCTATGGCGGCGTCGGGATCGCCGACGGCCGTGTCGCGGGAGGTGTCCAGGTAGACGGACGCGAACGGACCGGGTTGCTTGTAGAGAGGTTCGAGGAAGGAAAGCCTCATGCTCGCTCCCCAATGCACTGTCGGCTCCGCCGGGCGGGAAACGGCGGTTTCACGATGCGCACAGGTGTCCCTGCGGGTGCCATGACGGGCACGTTCCATGGTGCACGTCCTCGCTCGGCGGAGCGACCCGGCCGCGGACGACCGCCCGCCCACGCCGACCGGCCGCCACCCCGCGGATGCGACACCGGGGCCTCTCACAGCGGTGCGGCGGGCCATGGGCGTACGTCCGTCGAGGGCGCCGGCGCGGCAGGGTGACGTGCCGTCAGGAGTGCTGCGGCAGGCAGGGAACTCGGCGGGCCGGCCTCCGCCGGGTGGACAGCGTCCCGCCCCGTGCCCGAGGCCGGGAGCGGTCGCGTCCCGCAGCGGTGCGCATCCGTTCCCCGCTGGGGCGACGATGGAGGTACGGACACACATCGCGCTGCTCACAGCGTTCCCCTGGGACCAGGAGGCCGGATCGTGTTCTTCATGGATCGCCGGGATGCCGGTCGACAGCTGGCTGCCCGGCTGAAGCACCTCGAGGGTTCCGATGTCCTGGTGCTGGGACTGCCCCGCGGAGGGGTCCCGGTCGCCGCGGAGGTCGCCAAGGCGCTGGGCGCGCCGCTGGACGTCTGCCTGGTGCGCAAACTGGGCGTGCCGTTCCAGCCGGAGCTGGGGATGGGGGCCATCGGCGAGGGCGGCGTCCGTGTGATCAACGAGGAGATAAGGAACACCGCGCGCATCACGCCGGACGAACTGGCCGGGGTCGAGGCACGCGAGCGGGTGGTGCTGGAAAGCCGTGCCCGGCGCTACCGGGGCGGACGCGAGCCGGCACCGCTCACGGGCCGCACGGTCCTGGTCGTCGACGACGGGGTGGCCACGGGTTCGACCGCGCGCGCGGCCTGCCGGATCGCCCGCGCCCGCGGGGCCGCACGGGTCGTGCTGGCGGTTCCGGTGGCGCCGCACGACTGGACCGCGCGGCTGGGCGCGGACGCCGACGAGCTGGTGTGCCCGCACACTCCGCGGAGCTTCTACGCGATCGGGCAGTTCTACTCCGACTTCTCCCAGACCGCCGACGACGAGGTCGTCGCCTGCCTGGAGGAGGCGCTCGCCCGCCCGGTGAGCACCCGCCGGACTCCGCCCGGTCACGCCGTGCCCGAGGACCGGGAGGCGGACGTGCGCGCGGGCGCGCTGATGCTGCGCGGGCAGTTGACGGTGCCCGAGGACGCGATCGGGGTCGTGGTGTTCGCGCACGGCAGCGGCAGCAGCCGGCACAGTCCGCGCAACCGGTTCGTCGCGGCCGGCCTGAACCGGGCCGGGCTGGGCACCCTGCTGTTCGACCTCCTCACCGAGGAGGAGGAGACCGACCGGGCCAACGTCTTCGACACCGAACTGCTCGCCCGGCGGCTCACGGACGCCACCGGCTGGCTGCGCGAACAGCCCGAGGCCCAGGGGCTGGCCGCCGGGTACTTCGGTGCAAGCACCGGCGCGGCCGCCGCGCTCTGGGCCGCCGCCGAGCCGGACGCGCGGATCACCGCGGTCGTCTCCCGCGGCGGCAGGCCGGATCTCGCCGGGCCGCGGCTGCCGGCCGTGACCGCGGCCACGCTGTTGATCGTCGGGGGCCACGACCGGCTCGTGCTCGAACTCAATCGCGAGGCACAGGCCCGGCTGCGGTGCGAGAACCGGCTCGCGGTCGTCCCCGGCGCCACCCACCTCTTCGAGGAGGCCGGAACCCTGGAGCAGGTCACCGACCTCGCCCGTGACTGGTTCACCGACCACATGGCCCCGGCACACCACGGCGCGGTCCGGCACTGAGCACGTGCCGGGCCCCCGGCCCGTCACCGGGATCGGGGGAGAGTGCGCCGGCCGGCCGTCACTCGACGGGGGCGATCAGGCCGTAGTGACCGTCGTAGCGGTGGTACAGCACGTTTCCCCGGCCGGTGGCGGCGTCGGCGAAGAACACGAACGGGAGTCCGCCGATGTCCAGTCGCTGCCTGGCCTCGGCGAGGGTCAGCCGGGGTGCGGGCAGGTCACTGACGGTGAGCGGCACGGCCACGGGTCCGACCAGGTGGGGCCGGGGGTGGACCTGGGCGAGGCGGTAGCCCGTCGGGCCGGACCGGTACAGGACGCTGTCCTCTCCGGTGCCGATGTCGGTGAAGAGGTGGAAGTCGTAGTCCATCGTCTCCAGTTCGAAGGCCGCCTCGTCGGGCGTCTCCCGGGCCAGCGAGTAGGACTTGTGCCGTACGACCTGCCGCTCCTCGGCCGGGCGCGGGAAGTAGTCGGGGCGGTGGGTGGGCTCGGCGCCGTGACGCCACTGGTGCGGGCCCGGCACGGGCATCTTGCCGCGGCGGGCCTCCCAGTGCTGCTCCAGGCGTTCCAGCCGCACGGCGAGCCGGTTCTGCAGCAGGTCGACGGCCTCGGTCATGGTGCGGGCGGCGACGTGTGCGCGGACCTGGCGCCCGTTGACGTCCAGATCGGCCTGGGCGATCGCCGGCCGCTCCACGGCGGGGTTGGCCATGTGGGTCAGTTTGACGCGGGCGAACAGGACCGGCTCCCGCGTCCGGCCGGTGAGCGCCCCCACCTTCTCCCGCGCGTACTCACCGGCGCCGGGCGGCATCTGCCCGTGGGTCTCCACCCGGATCTCCGGAGCTTCCTGTGGCGCCGATCGCTTCATGGCAGTCATAGCGGCCTCCTCGCACCTGACAGCCCCCGTCCACGCTTATCCACACTTATCGTTCCGAGGTCTCCCGCGCACGGCGAGCGTCACCGTCCCGGACTCCGTGCTGCCAACCGCTCGCCGCCGCCCTAGCATGGAGCCCTGGGCAGGAAACGAGAGAAGCGATCGCGTGCGAGGTGCGACCCGCACGCGAGACGCCTCCGGGCCGGCGCCGCGCCCCCGCCGCTTCTCCGGCCGACCTTCACCGTGCGCGGACAGCGCGTGCGGAGGCGCGGTATCCGGCGAAGTCTATGAAAGCCGCGAACAGAACCCCGGAAGTGAACATCCATGCCCACCACACGCCCGCCTGACTTCGAGCACGCCATCCACAGCGCGAACATCTGGCTCAAAGCCGTGGCGGGAGCCCTGGGGACCGAGGACCGCCACCTCGCCCACCGGGTCCTGCGCACCTGGCTGCACACGCTTCGCGACAGGCTCACCGTGGACGTGGCCGCCCACTTCGCCGCACAGCTCCCCGAACTGGTGCGCGGCGTCTACTACGACGGCTGGAACCCCAGCGCCGTACCGGTCAAGTACGACCGCGAGGGCTATGTGAACCGCTTCGTCCAGGAAGCCAGGGTCGCCGCCGAGGACGTCCCCCGGATCGCCGCCGCGGTCACCGCCGCCGTACGCGAGCACGTCTCGCCCGGGCACCTGGAGGCGGCGGTGGAACAACTCCCGCACGACATCCGGGCCTTGCTCCTCCAGCCGGCCGGCTGATCCGGCTCCGCCGGCCCGCCCCGTCCGGGACTCGCGGACGATGCGGCCTCTCCCGCGGGGCGGGCAGCGGAAGGAGAACCCGCGCCGTCAGCACTCGAGGAGGGAGCGGGGCATGGTGCACCGAAGGGTCGAAGACCTCATGACGACAGCCGTGGTGCGCGTACGGCGCGACACGGGCTTCAGGGACATCGCCGTGCGCCTCGCGGAGCACGGCATCACAGCGGTAAGCGGTACCGGTCGTCAACGACCAGGACCACCCGCTCGGCGCCGTGTCGGAGGCGGACCTGCTGCGCAAACAGCAGAGTCAACCGGATCCGGGGGGACACCCGGCCGGCGCGCACCTGTCCCCCGCGGAACGCGACAAGGCCCGCGCCTGGACCGCCGAGGGGCTGATGACGAGCCCGGCCGTCACGGCCCGGCCGCAGTGGTCGGTGGTGGAGGCGGCCCGCACCATGGCTCGCCACCACGTCAAACGGCTGCCCGTCGTGGACGGCGCCGACCGGCTGGTGGGCATCATCAGCCGCGCCGACCTGCTGCACGTCTTTCTGCGGCGGGACGTCACGATCCGCGAGGAGATCACCGTCGATGTCCTGACCCGGACCCTCGGCCTGGACCCCGCCTCGGTCACCGTCCACGTCGAGGACGGACGGGTGACACCCACCGGCACCGTGCCGCACAGCAGCCTCGTCCCCCTCGCAGTACGTCTGTGCGAGAGCGTCGACGGCGTCGTCGACGTCACGAACCGCCTCGGCTCCCGCGTCGACGACGCCGGGGGCGTACCGCGGCGGTGAGCCGCCGTCATGCCACCCGCCCCGTATCACCGCCGGCCGCGACCTCGTGCGCGGTGTCCTCCGGATGCTTTTCGGGGGACCATCGGCCCTGGCGGCGGCAGGGACGTGGAGGGGCACAGTAGAAGGGGATCTTCAAGAGAAGGGGATCTTCAAGCCGTCCACTGCGTGACCGGCACGCGGGAAGGAGCTGAGACGATGACCCGTCACAGCACGGTCGGTGAGGTGATGACGCGCGACGTCGTCACCGTCCGCCCGGACACCCCGTTCAAAGAGATCACATCCGTCCTGTCCGCCCGCGGCATCAGCGCCGTGCCCGTCGCCGACGCACGCGGGGCGCCGATGGGGCTGGTGTCCGAGGCGGACCTGCTCCGCAGGCAGACCGAGCAGCCGGACGAGTACGGCGGGCAGCCGGCGCCTCCGGGATGGCCCCACGAGAGGTCCAAGGCACGCGCGGAGAACGCGGCCGGGCTGATGACCACCCCCGTGGTCACCGCCCGCCCCGACTGGCCGGTCACCCAGGCGGCCCGCACGATGGACCACCACCGGGTCAGGCGGCTGCTGGTCGTGGACGAGACGGACCGCATCGTCGGCATCGTCAGCCGCTCGGACCTGCTCCGGGTCTTCCTGCGTCCCGACGAGGAGATCCGCGAGGAGATCCGTGACGACGTGCTGAAGGGGATGCTGCGGCTGGGCGGCATGGAGGTGCAGGTACAGGTGCACGACGGTGTCGTCACCCTGCGCGGCGAGGTCGAGCGCCACAGCACCGCTCGGATCGCCGAACGGCTCGCCAAGGGCGTGGACGGCGTCGTCACGGTCCGGCCGATGATCGACTACGCCGTCGACGACGTGGCCGCCCAGGACGTCCGCCCCGGGTCGCCGCGCTGATCCCCGCCGCCGTGACGCGCAGGGCCGCCGCCGTGACGCGCGGGGCCACCGCCCCCGGGCGCGGGGCGCGCCGGCGGTGCGCGAGGGTGCCGGTCGCCGGAAGAGCCGGGTGCGCAACGCGGCGGTGCCACGGCGCCGATGCCCCGCGGCGTGAGCCGGAGCCGAGGTGCCCCGGCCGCCGCCTCCCGGCGCCGGCCGGGGCCGTACGGCCCCGGTGCGCGGGCGCCGCGCGTGTCGCGGGGCCCGGCCCGCGGCGTTGTACTGGAAGCGGAAGCACCGCCTGACGAGGGGAATGGCCGTGTCGTCGTCCGACCCCCTTCTCCCGGACAAGCCGCAGAGGGTCTTCGACCGGGAGGCCGAGTGGCAGGCACTCGCCGCGTTCGCCTGCGACAGCCGGCCCGAAGCCCGCCTCGGGGTCGTGGGCGGGCGGCTCCGACAGGGCAAGACCTGCCTGCTGGGGGCGCTCACCGGCGCCCTGGGAGGGTTCTACTTCGGGGCTCAGCAAGGGACGGAGACCGAGTCGCTGAGCCACCTCGCCGACGAACTCGCCCGCCACGGGAACACCTCTCCCCCGCCTCACTGGCACGGCTGGGAGGACGCCGTCGACGACCTGCTGGCACTCGGGGACCGGCGTCCGACGCCCGTCGTCATCGACGAGTTCCCCGACCTGGTACGGCAGAGCCCCTCGCTTCCCTCCGTCCTGCACAGCGCCTACCGGCGCCACGACGGCGGACGGCCCGGCCGGGCCCGTCTCCTGCTGAGTGGCAGCTCCATGCCCCTGATGCACCGGTTGTTCAGCACGGCCTCCCCGCTGCGCGAGCTCAGCGATCTGCACCTCACCGTGCACCCGCTCGACCACCGGCAGGCGGCGCGGTTCTGGGGCATCGACGACCCCGGCCTCGCCCTGCTCGTGCACGCCGTCGTCGGCGGAACCCCCGCGTACCGGCGCGACTACGTCGGAGACGACGCGCCCGCGGGGCGGGAGGACTTCGACGCGTGGGTGGCCAGGAGCGTGCTCAACCCCGGCAAACCCTTGTTCCGCGAGGCGTACCACCTGCTCCAGGAGGAGATCGACCTCAAGGACCGTGCCCTGTGCCACTCCGCCCTCAGCGCGGTCGCCTCGGGCTGCTCGACCCAGGGCCAGGTCGCGGACTGCCTCGGCGCCCCTCTGACCGACACCGCGCGCTGTCTCGGGCTGCTGCGGGAGCACGGCCTGCTGCACAGCGAGGCCGACGCCTTCCGGCCCGCTCTCATCAGGCTGCGCGTCGCCGAGCCACTGCTGGCCTTTGAACACGCGGCCGTACGCCCCTACCGGTCGGCCCTGGAACAGCAGGGCCCCGTCGCGGTCTGGAAGCACGCCCGCCCGGTCTTCGACTCCCTGGTGGCGCGGCCCCACTTCGCTCAGATCTGCCGCGACTGGGTGCTCCGCTTCGCCGGTCCGGACGTCTTCGGCGCCCGTCCCGGGTCGGCGACCCGCGGGACACTGGCCGACCCGGCGCACCCCGGCGGTACGGACGTGGCGGCGGAAGTGGTCGTACGCGGCCACGGCGCCGCCCGCAACGGGAGCCTGCTGTCGGTGGGCCTGGCCCGGTGGGACGAGGCCATGGACCTGGAGCACCTGGAACGTCTCAGCGGCATCCTCGACCTCCTCGCCCGGCGCGGCGAGGACGTCACCCGCGCCCGGCCGGCCTGCTACAGCGGCGTCGGCTTCAGCCCCGCCCTGCGCGCCGTCGAAGCCCGGGGGCAGGTCGTCCTCGTCGGCCTCGACCGGCTGTACGGACGGACGTAGCCCTCGTGCCGGCCCCCTCTCCGCACCGGCGCGCATGCCGCCGGATCCACCTCATGGGACGTGCCGCGCGGGGCGGGTGGCGACATGGAGTACGTGCTCCAGGGGGCCGCGCCGGAAGCGGCGGGTCCACGCGGCCGCGAGGAGCGTGGCGGCCACGATGAAGGCGAGGAGCACCGGCAGCGCGGCCATGGTGTCGTCCTCGATCGCCGGCACCTCCCACACGTCGGTGAAGAGCCACAGGGCGACGATGTGCAGGACGTAGGCGGTCAGCGCCGTCATGCCGACCACCGAGACCGGCCTGGCCAGGCGGGTGAGACGGGGCATCGTGCCGACGACGGTCAGACAGACGGCCAGCACGACGAGGGCGACGCCCGTGTTGCCGAGGATGGAGAAGGTCGTCTGGCTGTGGGGCGCGGCCACCAGCAGCCAGGCCGGGGGGATGCGGCTCCCGGGTTCGCCGACGGTGTCGGACCACCACGCGGACGACGCCGACCCGCTGCCCGTGGCGTGCGCGATGACGGAGAGAGCGTGGGGCACCAGGCGCAGCGCCAGCCAGGAACCGCCGTAGCCGAGCAGGGCGAGGGCGCCGCCCGCGAGGGCCAGCCGGGAGCGTACGCCGGGCCCGGTGAGGTCGAGTTTGGCCACCGCCATGCCCGCGAGCAGGAACGGCATCCAGGTGAGGGCCGGATACTCGCCGGTGAACAGGAGTTCCACCACTCCGCGGGTACCGGTGATCCGGGCCAGCGGGTCCCCGGCGATGACCGCGTCCGCCCAGTTCCCCTCCTCCATCGACTTCCGCAGCACGTAGAGGACCTGGGGAAGGACGAGTGCCTCCGCGGCGGCGACGAGCGCCAGCGTCCTGGCCCGCAGCCGGTGCAGGGGAAGGGCCGCGAGGAAGAGCAGTCCGTAGAAGCTCAGGATGACCTCGACTCCGGTGCCCAGAGCGGTCAGGGCGTAGCCGAGCACCATGAGGACGACGGCGCGGATCACGATCCTCGCCACGGCCTGACGGCCGGCGCGTCCCGTCCTCGGACGCGGACGGCCGGTGATGAGGATCAGCGAGAAGCCGGCGAGCACCGCGAAGAGGGCGGAGGAGCGGCCCCGCGCCGTCTCCAGCAGGAACCCCACCGGCCCGCCGACCGTCACGTCGGGGCCGACGTGGGCCGAGTACATGCCGAAGACGGCGAGTCCGCGGGCCAGGTCGATACCGATCAGCCGCCCCGCCGACGGCGTGCCGACGGAGGCGGAGGGGGATACGGAGGAATGATTCGCCTCCCGCTCGGCCTGAGGCTCGGGGGACAGCCCGGTCGGCACAGCCGACGATACGTTCTGCGTCATGCTCTCAGCCTTTGCCGCGCACCCGGCGCCGTCACCCCGGTGTCCTGCCGAATGCACCCCGCCGACCGGCCGAAGCAACCCGGCCGACTGACCGGGAGCGTGAAGCATACGGCCGATCGGGGGGCAGACGCCTCCCGTCCGTTCGGGGACGGCCCCGGCGTGGGTACGGATCGCACGCGGGCATGCGACGAGCGGAGCGCTGGTTGATCCGGGTACTGGTGGTCGACGACGAGGCCCTGATCCGCGGGGGGTTCACCCACATCCTCAACAGGGCGGACGACATCGAGGTGGTGGCGGCGGTCCCCGGCGGCCAGGCCGTCCGGGCGGTACGTGAGTCACGCCCCGACGTCGTCCTGCTGGACATCCGGATGCCGGACGTGGACGGACTCACCGTCCTGGCCGACCTCCGCCGCATGCCGGAGCCCCCGGTCGTGGCCATGCTCACCACGTTCGACGCCGACGAGTACGTGGCGACCGCGCTGCGCTCGGGCGCCGCCGGATTCCTGCTCAAGGACACCGACCCGGAGCAGCTTCCGTATCTCGTCAGGGCCCTGGCCGAGGGCGGGACGGTGCTGTCGTCGAAGGTCACCCGCACGGTGGTGGACGCCTATCTCGGCACGGGTGTGCGCGAGCCCGCCGCCCGCCTCACCGCCCGGCTGACCCGGCGCGAGCGAGCGGTCCTCGTCCTCATGGCCGAAGGACTCGGCAACACGGACATCGGCAAGCGGTTGCACCTGAGCACCGGCACCGTCAAGGGCCACGTCAGCGCCGTACTCGGCAAACTGGAGGTCGGCAGCCGTGTGCAGGCCGTCCTGATCGCCGAACGCGCGGGCCTGCTCGAGCCGTCGCGGGACGAGGACGGCCGATGAACGACCGACGGCCGCCCGCTCTGCTGCTGGACGCCGCCCTCGCCGGGGCCTCGCTGGCGGACGCCTGGGTGAACGTCGACGTCAAGGAGCAGCCGGCCCTGGCCTGCGCGCTGCTCGGCGCGTGCGCCCTCGCCCTGCGGCGTCGTCTGCCGCTGACGACCTTCGTGCTCACGATCCCCACCGCCCTGATCACCGACGCGGTGTTCGCCACGACGGCGGCGCTGTACACGCTGTCCTCGCTCAGCCGCCACCGCGTCCTGCTGGTCGGCTGCGCCCTGGCCTACGGGATCACCGACTTCCTGCCCTGGCCGTGGTGGACCCTGAAGACGTCCCAGCTCGCCGGCACCCGCAACCTCGTCCACCTCAGCTACACCCTGGCCACCGCCGCCGCCCCCGTCTTCCTCGGCCAGCTCGTCCAGGCCCGGCGCGAACTGTCGCTGCGGCTCGCCGAGATCACCGAGGCCCGCGAGCACGAACGGCTGCTCGCCTCCCAGAGCGTCCTGGCACGGGAACGCGCACAGCTCGCCCGCGAGATGCACGACGTGGTCTCCCACCAGGTCAGCCTCATCGCCGTACAGGCCGGCGCCCTCCAGGTCGGCGGCCGGGACGCCGAGACCAGACAGGCCGCGGCCACGATCCGGCAGCTCAGCGTGCAGACCCTGGACGAACTGCGGCACATGGTCAGCGTGCTGCGCGCCTCCGGCATCCGCCCCACGGAACTCACCCCCCAGCCGTCCCTCGCCGACCTGCGGCGGCTGGTCGACGGCAGCGGCATCGAGGCCAAACTGGAGACGGACCTGCCCGAGGACCTTCCGCCCACGGTCCAGCGCGCCGTCTACCGCACCGTCCAGGAAGCCCTGACCAACGTCCGCAAGCACGCCCCCGGCGCGACGGCGACCGTCCGCGTCCGCTGTGTGGACGGTACGGTCCACGCCACCGTCACCAACACCGCTCCCACGCGCCCCTCGCTCCCCCTGCCCAGCGCCCACCACGGCCTCGCGGGCCTGGGACAGCGCGCCGAACTCCTCGGCGGCACCGTCACCGCCGGCCCCACGGCCGACGGCGGCTACGAACTCCGCCTGGAAGTGCCCGTCGTGCAGAACCGGTGACCGCGCCTGCCGCCGGCGAGGACGACCGGCCGGCGCAGGACGTACAACGGCAGGACGTACAACGGCAGGACGGCGGCGAGATGGCGCCGGTGACGCCGATCGGGCCGGTTCCGTGGGCGTCGCCATGCCCGTCCCCCTCCCCCCCTGCGTGCGCACCAGTGCCGAGGGGGCCGGCCGCAGAGCGCCGTCCCCGCAACGGGTGCCGGACCGTCAACTTTCGACGCGGCGGGGACGGTGCACGGGCCGGGCAGCCGAAACAGTGCAACCGGCAGCTGTGTGACGGGAGTTGAGCTGCCGGTGAGCGCACGAGGAGCAGCCGCGTCAGCAACATACGACACGTACGGCCCTGTTGACGCGTTTCAACGCTGATCATAGGCTCCGTCGCCGTCGGCTCCGGCCCGCGCCCGGGATCAGCTCCCGCCTGCGCGCGGCCGCCCGTCGCCGTCCGCCGACGGCGGGTCGGGGGCCGCTGCTCGACCGCACCACCTGCACCGCCCCGTTCCCACCACCCCGGGAGGAGCATGTGAAAAGACGTCGTGCGGCGGCCTGGGCCGCCTCAGCAGTCGTCACCACCCTCGCACTGACCGGTGCGCTCGCCGGCCCCGCCACCGCGGCGCCCGGCGTGGCGTCCGGGCCCGCCGCCGCTCCGGCACAGGCCCGGACGGGAGCGGTCGCCACCGCGACCGCCCCCGTCACGCACGAGCAGAACGACCGCGTCCCCAAGGGCTCGCTCTGGACGCAGCACTACTTCCCGTCCTCGGACGGTTCCGGCACCGAACTGCACGCCGACGTCCTGCTGCCCGAAACACTGGCCAAGGGCAAGAAGGTGCCCGTCATCCTGTCGGTCGGCCCGTACTTCGCGCACTCCGGGCAGACCGGACCCGAGGGCTGGAAGCACACCGGCCCCTCGTCCCGCTTCCTGGACTTCATCGAGGGCACCGACCTGTTCGCCCGCGGCTACGCCTTCGTCATGGTGGACCTGCGCGGCTTCGGCGGCTCCACCGGCTGCCTCGACTGGGCCGGTCCCGGCGAGCAGGCCGACGTCAGGGCCGCGATCGACTGGGCCGCGAAACAGCCGTGGAGCACCGGCGCGGTCGGCATGTACGGCAAGTCCTACGACGCCGTCACGGGCCTGATCGGCAACAACCTGGGCCAGAAGGCGCTCAAGGCCGTCGTCGCCCAGGAGCCCGTGTGGGACATGTACCAGTACATCTACTCCAACGGCGTGCCCCGCCCGAACGTCACCGGTACCGCCAACGCCTACAACTCCATCGCCACGATGGCCCCGATGACGGACGACGACGCGCGCTACCAGGCCAACGCCCGGTGGGAGGAGACCCACCCGGAGTGCCTGACGCAGAACGCGGCCGGGTACAAGATCGCCGACCAGTGGGACAAGCACTGGACCGACCGTGACCTGGCGAAGCTGGCCAAGGGAAGCCGCACTCCGCTGTTCGTCACCCAGGGCTTCGTCGAGAACAACACCAAGCCCGAGGAGATGCAGGAGTACCTCGACAACCACGTGGGCCCCGAGCGCGGGTGGCTCGGCCAGTGGGAGCACGTGCGCGGCGGCGACCGCACCGGCGACGGGCGCCTGTCCATGGGCCGCGAGGGCTGGTACGACGAGACCCTCTCCTTCTACGACCAGTACCTCAAGGACCTCAAGCCGAAGGTCCGCTACCCGGCCTACGCCGTGGAGGACTCCACCGGTGCCTGGCGCGCCCAGAGCACGTGGCCGGTCGTGAAGCGGTCCGTCACCCTCCCGCTCGGCGGCGGCTCGTACGTGGACGACGGCGGCGCCTCCGCCCGCGCGGCCCTGGCCGCGTCCGGCGAGCCGGTGCCGCCGGCGACCGCACAGCCGTCCGGGAAGTGGGACATGGAGAACGCGCCCGCGCTCGACCCGGCCGCGCCGAAGGGCCTGGCCAAGGGACTGACGAAGCTCCAGAAGGCCGGGAAGGTCACGTCGAGCTTCTTCGTGTGGTCCCAGCCGGTCGAGCGGGCCGTGCGCGTCACCGGCACCCCGCAGGTCTCCCTGACCGCCAAGGGAGAGGGCAACGTCATGCTCAAGCTGTACGACGTCGCTCCGGACGGCAAGGCCGTCATGTTCGACGAGCAGGTCTCCCTGCTGCGCCCGGGCCGGATGACCGTCGACCTCAAGGCGACCGACTGGACCCTGGCGGCCGGGCACGTCCTGGCCGTGGAGATCGGCTCCATCCAGACCGGCTCGTGGCGCGCCACGCCCTCCGGAGAGACGATCATGGTCAAGGGCGCGCAGCTCAGGCTGGCCCTGGACGACCCGGCCCGTGACACCGCCACCGCCGGCGCCCGCTCACCGTTCCTGGACACCTATCTGCGCCAGTACACGGTGAACCTGCCGGCCGGTCCCGCGACGTTCACGGTCCTCCCCGGCGGCCGTCTCTGACCCCGGGGCCGGCGCCGGCCGCCAAGGCTTCCGGGCACGGCCCGGAGCACCGGCCGGCGCCGGCCCGCACCCGCGCTCCCCGACCACCGGACACCGGACACCGGATATTCGACGGCACCACGGGTACTCGTCGGCCATGTCCGAGCAATTTCAGATCCAGCCCATGGGTGACCACGACTACCTGGTACGCGCCCGGTACAGCGGTGGCGTGATGGAGTCGCGTTTCCAGGCGAGCCCGGACGTCGTCAGCCTGCTCCACGTGGCGGAGGACGACGAGCAGCGGGTGATCGAGGAAACCGTCCTCTACCTCAGCGAGCGGCAGCCGGTCATGGACATTCCCCCACTGGTCGACCTCGACGACGTCGCGGCCGCCTACGGTGACCAGTACATCGACGAACTGAGCCGGCGCCTGAAGCACGCATAGGGAGGTCGCCCGTCACCGCTCGGCGCCTCGTCCCGCGGCGTCCGCCGCCGTGCCCGGCGCGGTTGCGGATCCTGCCGGCGGAGGGACGCTGGGAGGGAGCGCTCGACACGTTCGAACGGGGACCACTCAGGAGGCTCCATGTACAGCAAAGCCACGGTCGCCGGTCACCCCCTCCACCCCATGCTGATCGGCTTCCCGGTCGCCTTCTACACGGGAACCCTCGCGGGCTTCGCCGTGTACGCGGCCACCGGGACCCAGTTCTGGCTCAACCTGGCGATCGCGCTGAACGTCGTCGGCGTCGGCAGCGCGCTGCTCGCCGCGCTCCCGGGGTTCGTCGACTGGTCCTTCGGCATCCCCCGCGGCTCGGCCGCCAAGACCGTCGGTCTGACCCACGCCGGCCTCAACGTGGCCGCGCTCGTGCTGTTCGCCATCACCCTGGGGACATACGTCACCCACTGGAACGGCCCGGCCACCGGGCCCGTCCTCGGCCTCGCGCTCACCTCGGCCGGGGTCGCCTGCACCATCGCCGCCGGCTCCCTCGGCTGGATGCTGGTCCAGGACTACCACATCGGCATCCGGCTCACCCCGACGCAGGCACGTGACGAGCTCGCGGTGCAGAACGTGCACCGGCTCAGCACCCACCGGCACCATGCGGCCTGACCGGCAAGATGGCGTCATGACCGAACGGATCACCTGCCGCCGGGTCTACGAGGAGACCTCGCCGCAGGACGGCAAGCGGGTTCTCGTCGACCGGGTCTGGCCGCGGGGCGTGCGCAAGGAGGACGCGCACCTGGACGAGTGGCTGCGCGAGGTCGCCCCGTCCAGCGAACTGCGCCGCTGGTACGGCCACGAGCCGGCCCGCTTCGCGGAGTTCCGCCGCCGCTACCGCGCCGAACTGCGCGACGCGGGGCACCGGGAGGCGGCCCGGCACCTGCTGGACCTCGCCGCCCATGACCGGCTCACGCTGCTGACCGCCACCAAGGACGTGGACCACAGCCAGGCGGCCGTCCTGGCCGAGTGGCTGACCGGGCACGAGCGCGCCGGCACCTGAGCCCGGGGCGCTGCCGCCGCCCCGTGTCACTGCCCCGTGCCACTGCCCCGTGCCACTGCCGGGCGGGCGTCGACGGGACAGCGTCGGCGGAACATTCGGCGGAACACCGTCACTGGTGCGGATGCGGCGACGTCTCGTCCATCGCGTACAGGGCCAGGGTGGAATGGGCGTAGGCGCCGCCGGCGCGCATCTCGGCGGCGACCCAGATGGCCTCCATGATCTCTTCGGGCCCTGCCGGAGAAGACCAAGCAGCTGATCGCCGTGGCC
>NZ_POTZ01001089.1 GCF_003236365.1 Streptomyces sp. NTH33 | reverse complement strand
GTCCTTGAGCAGGAAGAACTCGATCTCGGGGTGGGTGTAGAAGGTGAAGCCGAGGTCGGAGGCGCGGGCGAGGGCCCGCTTCAGCACGTACCTCGGGTCCGCGAAGGACGGGGAGCCGTCCGGCATGAGGATGTCGCAGAACATGCGGGCCGTACCGGGGGCCTCGGCGCGCCAGGGCAGGATCTGGAACGTGGACGGGTCGGGCTTGGCGATCATGTCGGACTCGTAGACCCGGGCGAAGCCCTCGATGGCGGACCCGTCGAAGCCGATGCCCTCGTCGAAGGCCTGCTCCAGCTCGGCGGGGGCCACGGCCACGGACTTGAGGAAGCCGAGCACGTCGGTGAACCACAGGCGTACGAACCGGATGTCGCGCTCCTCCAACGTCCGGAGCACGAACTCCTGCTGCTTGTCCATCTTCCGCTTCCCATCCTTGCCGGTCGGACCGCCCGCGTCCGCGCGCCGCGGAAGGCGGTCGGGCACCTGTGCAGCATCCCACCACAGCGATGTTTCGCGCACGTTGCGGACCCCTCTCGCCCCGCAGCCCGCCCTGCCAC
>NZ_POTZ01001088.1 GCF_003236365.1 Streptomyces sp. NTH33 | reverse complement strand
CTTCTAGACTCCTTTCACCACCGATCACCACCGATCACCACCGAACGTGCTTGAAGCCCCGCCCTCCCCAAGGAGCCCTCTTTGGCCTGCGACCTGTGGCTGGTACCGCTCGTGGACGTGCTGTGCCACACCCCCGACAACCCGTTCGCCGAGGAACTCGCGCAGTACAACAAGGTGCTCACCGAGAACGGGCTTCCGCCGGTGCCGGTGTACCAGTACATGCCCGGTCTGTCCGGGGAGGTGGCGCCGGTGGCCGGCTTCGACTACGACGCGCTGCACTTCCTGCGCCGCGCCTACCTCCTGCAGGTCTGCGGTCTGCCGCTGACCCCGGTCGACGATCTGGGCGGCGACTACGAGCAGTTGCTGGAGATGTTCGAGACGACCGCCCAGCAGTCCCACCTGGTCTGGCACTACGACCACGCCGGCGCCTACGTCCCCCTCGACTTCCCGCACCCCCTGTCCAACGACGAACTCCTCGCCGGCGGCGGCCCCCTCGGCTCCTCCCAGACCCTCCTGCGCGAGCTGGAGTACGTCGCCCCGTCCCTGGGCATCGAC
>NZ_POTZ01001087.1 GCF_003236365.1 Streptomyces sp. NTH33 | reverse complement strand
TTCGTCGGCAGCGTCAGAGGGGTATAAGAGACAGGTCCTACGGTGCCCCCACCGCCCACTCGGCGCCGCACGCGGCCGGGTACGGCGGGTACGACGGGTACGGCGCCCCGCACGGCGGCCCCGGCGCTCCCGCGCACGGTGCTCCCGGCGGTCCGGCGGTCGACGAAGGGGCCACCCAGTTCCTGCCGCCCGTGAACAACGCGGCGATGGACGAAGGGGCCACGCAGTACATACCGCCCGTGGCGCCGGGGGGCTTGCCGCCCGAGGCGGGCGGGAACCCGTCGGCGCAGTTCCCGGGCCATATGCCCCAGGGCGGCGTGTCCGGACACCACCCCGACGCCGAGGCGACGCAGTTCATCGCGCCCGTGGACGCCCAGGCGGGCGGCGGACGGCAGACGCCCGCCGAGTTCGACAACCTCTTCCGCAACGACTTCGGTGGCGCGGCGGCCCCGGCCACCCAGCAGCTGCCCAGCCTCCAGCAGCCCGCGTTCACCCCGCCCGGCGGACACGACAGCGGGGGCGGCGGCGGGTACAACGGCGGACACGACGTCGGATAC
>NZ_POTZ01001086.1 GCF_003236365.1 Streptomyces sp. NTH33 | reverse complement strand
TGCTCGTACGTCGCGTCCGTGTGCCCGACCGCCGCGATCACGCCGTGCTCCGTGAGCAGCCGTACGGAGTCGATGCCGCCCGGCAGCTCGGTGGCGAGCGTCATCATCCTCGCCCGGCCGCGCGCGGCGTCGATCAGCTTGCGCACCTCCGCCGGGTCCGGGTCGCGCAGCAGCGCCTCGGAGTGGGCGCCCTTGCGGCACGGCGAGATGAACGGCCCCTCGAAGTGGATGCCGGCGATCTCCCCCTGCTCGGCCAGTTCCGACAGCAGCCCCGCCTGCCGGACGAGGGTGTCCATGTCGTCGGT
>NZ_POTZ01001085.1 GCF_003236365.1 Streptomyces sp. NTH33 | reverse complement strand
GCCACCCCCTCCAGCAGCAGCGGCACTCCCACCACCGGCAGCAGCCAGGCGAGCACGATCAGCCGTTCGCCCCACACGGTGATGTCGGGATGCGCCGCCTGCGTGAGGATCCCGGTGAACGCGGCCGCCACCACGTACAGGCCGAACGCCCGCTGCCGCCGCAGCGCACCCCACGCGCCCGCGGCGAGCAGCGCCGCGAACAGCGGCTGCCACAGCTGCCGGCGCAGCCACTCCAGCCAGAAGCCGGCCTCCAGGTGCAGCAGCTCCCGCCAGGGACGGGCGCGGTCGGGCAGCGCGTAGTGACCGGTGAGCAGGTCCTGCAGGCTGTCGTTCCCGGTCGGGTAACGCAGCGCCCGCGCCAGCAGCACCGTGCCGGCGACGGCACAGCACGCCACCGCCGTGACCACGAGGACCCCGTGCCCCGCCGGCCGCCGCCGCGTCCACCGCCGTACGGCGACCAGCACGCCCGCGGCGGCCAGGCACAGCCCCAGGAACAGCGCCTGGGAGTGCTTGACCGTGAACAGCGCGAGCAGCGAACCCGCGACCAGAGCGGCCCCGGCC
>NZ_POTZ01001084.1 GCF_003236365.1 Streptomyces sp. NTH33 | reverse complement strand
AGGCGATGGGGCGGTCGTGGGCGAGCCAGGCGTCGGCGAGTCCGGCCAGCCGGGTCAGCGCCTCCTCGTCGTCGGTGACGATGGGCTCGCCGGAGCGGTTGCCGCTGGTCATCACGAGCGCGCGGGGGCCGGGGAGGTCACCGGGCAGTCCGAACAGCAGGGTGTGCAGGGGGGTGTAGGGCAGCATCACGCCGACGTGGGGGCTGCCCGGGCAGACCTCGTCGCACAGGCGGAGCCCGTCCGGCCGTGCACTGCGGCGCAGCAGGACGATGGGGCGCACCGGGCCGGCGAGCGCGGCCCGTTCGCGGTCGGTGGGGTCGGCGATCCGCTCGACGGTGGCAAGGTCGGGGCACATCACCGCGAACGCCTTGCCGCCCCGTTCCTTGCGGGCGCGCAGGGTGGCGACGGCGCGGGCGTCGGTGGCGTCGCAGGCCAGGTGGTAGCCGCCGAGGCCCTTGACGGCGACGATCCGGCCGGCGGCGAGCAGGGCACGGGCCGCGGCCAGGGCGCCGGTGCCCCGGGCCGGGCGGACGCCGCTGCCGTCGGCGGGGACCAGGCGCAGCC
>NZ_POTZ01001083.1 GCF_003236365.1 Streptomyces sp. NTH33 | reverse complement strand
GGCGGGCGGCGAGTTCCCCGGCGTACGTCCACCAGCCGCCGAGGCGGGCGAACGGCCAGACGACCAGCAGGGCGATGAGCGCGTACAGCGTGTTGGTGAACAGCTGGGAGGCGAACAGGCCGTAGCCGCCGGAGACGAGCACGACCAGGGAGAACACGGGGTCGACGACCGGCAGGGGGTCCCAGCCGACGACCGGGAAGGCGCCGGGGAACACCAGGCTCAGTGCGATCAGGGCGCCGGCCGCGGCGAACAGGGCCCGGGCGGGCTGCGGGCGGCGGCCCACGAGGTGCCGTACGACGTCGGGCCAGCTGCCGAGCCGGCCGACGGCGTAGACGAGCACGGCGAAGAACACGCCGTCGTAGACCACCATGGCCTCGCGGCCCTGCGTTCCCTTCGGGGAGACGGTTCCGCCCCACCACCAGTCGTCCGGCGTGAACAGCTTCAGCGGCGCCCACTGGTAGGGAAAGGCGCCCTGCCGCCACAGGGACCATACGAGCAGGCCCACGACCAGCGGGATCAGCAGGCCGACAACCGTGATCGGGGGCAGCCGGTCCGGGGTGCGGGCGGCCTTGGACGGGCGG
>NZ_POTZ01001082.1 GCF_003236365.1 Streptomyces sp. NTH33 | reverse complement strand
ATGCTGAAGGGCAGGTCGTCGAAGCCCGCCACCGAGACGTCCTCCGGGATGCGCAGCCCGGACTCGCGCAGGGCCGCGCAGGCGCCCAGGGCGACGGAGTCGTTCGCGGCGACGACCGCCGTCAGGTCCGGGTCGCGGCGCAGCAGTTCCAGGGTGGCCTCGTAGCCGGAGCGGCGGTCGTAGCGGCCGTACACCGTGCGGCGCGGGTCGTCCTCGACGCCCGCCGCCGCCAGGGCCTCCCGGTGTCCCTCCAGCCGGTGGCGGGTGGTCGTCCGCTCCTCGGGCCCCGCGATGTAGCCGAGCCGCCGGTGGCCGAGGCCGATCAGGTGCCCGGTCAGCTGCCGTGCGCCCCCGCGGTTGTCGAAGGCCAGCGCGATCGCCCCGGTGCCGGGCGCCGGCGGGCGCCCGCACAGCACCACGCGCGTCCCGGCGTCCGCCAGCTTGCGCAGCTTCGCGGAGACCGCCGCCGCGTGCGGCGCCTCCTCCACGGCCCCGCCGGTCAGCACCACCGCCGCCGCCCGCTGCCGCTGCAGCAGGGTCAGGTACGTCAGCTCGCGGTCCGGCGAGCCGCCCGTGTTGCAG
>NZ_POTZ01001081.1 GCF_003236365.1 Streptomyces sp. NTH33 | reverse complement strand
GGGGGTTCGGGGGCTGGGTCAGTGGCTGGTCCGGTGCCGCGGGCGCCGTCGGCCGGCCCCGGCGCGGGTGCGGGTCACGCCTGTTCCAGGGCGTCCCCGAACTCGCGCAGGGTCTTGCCGTGGTGGCTGCGGGCCAGTTCGTGTCCGACGGCGATGGCGAGGGCGATCGGCCATTCGATGAGGTCGAGGGCGGCGAGGACGCCGAGGCCCGCGAGGTAGGCGAGCTGGTCCCCCGGTGGCAGTTCGAGCCGGTGGTTGCCCAGAGGGAGGGTCATCGCGTCGCCCGAGAGGACGCGTTCGGCCGCGGCGCGGGCGCCGTGGGTCCTGGTGGGCGCTGTGCCGGGGGCTGTCCGGCTTGCTTGCACGGTCATGTCGCATCCCGTTCCACCGGCCGGTGCCGGGCATCCGCTCGATGTCTCCGTCTCTCCTCCCACGCTAGCCCGGTATGCCGTGGTGCCCCACTTCGGATGTCAGTCGGGCGGTGTCAGTCCTGGGTCGTCCTCTTCTTGCGGACGATGCTCAGGGCCGTGGCGCCCAGGACCAGCAGGCTGAGGCCGGTCATGGCGATCAGGGGGGTGGTGTC
>NZ_POTZ01001080.1 GCF_003236365.1 Streptomyces sp. NTH33 | reverse complement strand
CCGCCAGAACCCCCGCCAGCAGCATCGACAGCACCGCGGCCACCCCCAGCAGCCACACCCGGCCGTCCAGGTCGGCCAGCCGGGACAGCGTGACCGGCTGGCCGGAGTGCACGGTCAGGAGCTTGTCCAGGGGGTCGGGCAGGAGCTTGGCCAGTTCACCGGTCGCGTGGCCGTCGAAGGGGACGAACAGGCCGACCGGGACGCCGAGCCACACCCCGTTGGGCGTGCCGAGCAGCGCGGCGCCCGCGATGCGCCGGGGACGGTCGTCGCCGATCGCCGCGTACGCCGCCGCCGCGAGGCCCGCCGCCACCGCGACCATCACCACCGTGACCAGCGCGGACACGGCCGGCCGCACCACCCGGTGCACGACGTCCCAGCCGCGCGGCAACGGCGTACGGCGCGAGGCGAGCAGGGCGATCAGCAGGATCCCGGCCGACCAGCCGAGCCCGCCCAGCAGGGTCGGCGCCGTGTCGACGGTGAAGCCGACCGACGCCTTGGCGTCGATGAGCCTGCCGATGCCGCCGGGGAGGAGACCGCCGATGTCCCCCAGGTCGCCCAGCCCGGGAACGCGCACGTCCCCCGGC
>NZ_POTZ01000107.1 GCF_003236365.1 Streptomyces sp. NTH33 | reverse complement strand
GTCCCGCCCCTCCCCGGCAGACGACGGCTGCTCAAGGGGGCCGCCCTCGCCACCGTCCCCTACGCGTTACTCCCCACCGCGCGGGCCGGCGCGCGGACGCAGGCCGTCGTCGACTACCCGCCCGCCGAGTGGCAGCCTGCGAGCGGCTCCCCCTGCACGGCGTCCAGCCGGCCCACGGCCTACACGCTCGACCGTGTGATCATCCACGTCACCTGCGCCTGACGGCGAGCCCGGTCGCAGAGGTTGTCCGGGCGCACACCGAGGGTGACAATGCCACCGGTCGCATCGTCGTCCGGGGAGGCCGATTTGACCGATCCTTGGGTGGCCCTGAAGCCGGGGACAGACCCTGCTGAGCGCGTTCGGGCGCTGCGCAGGGCGCACGAGACATTCACCGAGGTGGGCACGGTGCCGCGCCCGGTACGTCCGATGGTGGCCGACTCGTGGCGGCGTTCCGCGCGGGCCGGTGTCGGTCCGGACGTCACCGCACGTGTGGAGATCGCGGACGGCGACCTCGGCGCCTACCGGGCGGAGCATCCGCTGGCCCCCGTGATGCCCCTGTTCCGGGAGCTGCTGGGCTCGTTCGCCGCCGACGGGGAGCACCTGCTCGCGGTGTGCGACGCCCACGGCAGACTGCTGTGGGTGGAGGGCCATCCAGCGACGCGGCGCAGAGCGGACCGGATAAACTTCGTGCCGGGCTCCCGCTGGGCGGAGTCCGCCGTCGGGACGAACGCGCCCGGCACCGCGGTCGCCGTGGGTCGGCCGGTGCAGGTGTTCGCGGCCGAGCACTTCATCCAGCGCTTCCAACCGTGGACGTGCGCGGCGGCCCCGGTGTGCGATCCGCGCACCGGACAGGTGCTCGGCGCCGTGGACATCACCGGCGGGGACGGGCTCGCGCACCCGCACAGCCTCGGCTTCGTACAGGCGGTGGCGCGGGCCGCCGAGTCCCAGCTGGCGCTGCTCAGCCCGCGCAGGGCCGCCGCCGGGGCGCCCGAGCTGGCCGCGCTGGGCCGCGACGAGGCGCAACTCACGGTGGACGGTCGCGGCATACGGCTGAGTCGCCGGCACAGTGAGATCATGGTGCTGCTGACCCGTCACCCGGAGGGCCTGACGGGGGACGAGCTGCTGTGCGCGCTGTACGAGGACGAGTCGGTCACTCCGGTGACGCTGCGGGCCGAGCTGGCCCGGCTGCGCCGGGTGCTCGGTCCGGGTCTGCTCGCCTCGCGGCCGTACCGGCTCACCGTTCCGGTGGGCTCGGACGTGGCGGTGGTGGAACGGCGGCTGGAGACGGGGGCGGTCGCGTCGGCCGCGTCCGCTTACGCCGGTCCGCTGTTGCTCACCTCGCGGGCCCCGGCGGTGGTGCGGCTGCGACAACGTCTCGCCGACGGGCTGCGCGGCGCGCTGATCGCCCGCCGTGACCCCGACCTGCTGGCCGACTGGGCACACACACCGTGGGGCGAGGGCGACCCGGAGGTGTGGCGGGCCCTCGTCGACGTACAGCCGAGCGCGACAGCCCGGCTCCGGCTCGCCGCGCTCGAGGCTGAACTGGCGGCACCGCCCGAATGGTCCCGCCCGGCACCCCGCTGACGGCCCGGCGCCCGCCCTGCGCGCTCTGCCCGCTTGCGCGCCTGTCGCGCAACGTCGTTGCAACGTCGGCGTCCCTAGCCTCGCGCCGAGAGCTGCCCGACGGCGGGCAGCGCTGCTGAGGGAGGCAGACCAGGATGACCCGTTACGCGGCGCCCGGCACCGAGGGCGCGATCGTCTCCTACCAGACGCGCTACGACCACTTCATCGGCGGCGAGTACGTGCCACCGGCCCGCGGGCAGTACTTCGAGAACCCGTCGCCGGTGAACGGGCATCCCTTCACGGAGGTGGCACGCGGAACCGGGGAGGATGTCGAGCGGGCGCTGGACGCGGCGCACGCGGCCGCGCCGGGCTGGGGCCGGACGTCGGCAGCCGAGCGCTCCGGCATCCTGCTGAAGATCGCCGACCGTATGGAGGCGAATCTCGAACGCCTGGCGGTCGCCGAGAGCTGGGAGAACGGCAAGCCGGTACGCGAGACGCTGGCGGCCGACATCCCGCTGGCCATCGACCAATTCCGCTACTTCGCGGGCGCGATCAGGGCGCAGGAGGGTTCGCTCAGCGAGATCGACGACGACACGGTGGCGTACCACTTCCATGAGCCGCTCGGTGTGGTCGCGCAGATCATCCCGTGGAACTTTCCGATCCTCATGGCGGCCTGGAAGCTGGCGCCCGCGCTCGCCGCGGGCAACGCGGTCGTCCTCAAGCCGGCCGAGCAGACCCCGGCCTCCATCCACTACTGGATGAGCCTGATCGCCGACCTGCTGCCGCCCGGCGTGGTGAACATCGTCAACGGCTTCGGCGTGGAAGCGGGCAAGCCGCTCGCCTCCAGCCCGCGGGTGGCGAAGATCGCGTTCACGGGCGAGACGACGACGGGGCGGCTGATCATGCAGTACGCCTCCGAGAACATCAAGCCGGTCACCCTGGAGCTCGGCGGCAAGTCGCCGAACATCTTCTTCGACGACGTCTCGGCGGCGCACGACGACTTCCGAGACAAGGCGCTCGAGGGCTTCACGATGTTCGCGCTCAACCAGGGCGAGGTGTGCACCTGCCCGTCCCGGGCGCTGATCCAGCGCGGTCACTACGCCGAGTTCGTCGAGGCAGCGGTCGCCCGCACCGAGCTCATCACACCGGGCCACCCCCTCGACACCGGCACGATGATCGGCGCCCAGGCCTCCAACGACCAACTGGAGAAGATCCTCTCCTACCTCGACATCGGCCGGCAGGAGGGCGCACGGGTCCTGACCGGTGGTGAACGCGTCGATTACGACGGCGAGTTGAAGGGCGGCTACTACGTCCAGCCGACCATCTTCGAGGGCGACAACCGGATGCGGATCTTCCAGGAGGAGATCTTCGGCCCGGTGGTCTCGGTGACATCGTTCGACGATTTCGACGACGCCATCAAGATCGCCAACGACACGCTGTACGGCCTCGGCGCCGGCGTATGGACCCGGGACACGAACACCGCCTACCGCGCCGGCCGCGCGATCCAGGCGGGCCGCGTCTGGACGAACTGCTACCACCAGTACCCGGCGCACAGCGCCTTCGGAGGCTACAAGCAGTCCGGAATCGGCCGCGAGAACCACAGGATGATGCTGGACCACTACCAGCAGACGAAGAACCTCCTGGTGTCGTACTCACCAAAGAGGCTCGGCTTCTTCCAGACACGGAAAAAGGGCGCCTGACCAGGGTAGATGCCCGTCAGGCGCCCTTCTCGGCGCACACGTGAGCAGCGAGCCGAAATGCCGCCTCACTCCCGACATCTCCCACCGGTATCCCAGCTTCGACCAGCAGTTCCGGGGCATTTCCGGGCCAGGGTGTCCTCCAACGCACCCTCCGCATCGTCCGTCGGCTCCTCCCACCGCCGCATGGACTCCTCGATCAAGCTGTTGGCGTGGTTGCGCGCTTCGGCCAGGAACTTGGCGCAGTAGCGGAAAAGGACCTGGATGCTCTGCCCGGCTCGGCGTGCGCACTCCGCGGGGTCGACGCCGGAGGCCAGCCGGAACGAGATGCCGGCGTGGCGCAAGCGTGGGTGGTGTACCACCCTCATCGACGAGCCGCAGCGCCCCGGAGCCGTGGATCCAGCGATCACCCGACACCGTGCAAGCCGTTGCCACGTTGTTGTCCCATCAGCAGACCACGAACCCGACTCCGACACAGCGGGTCGGCGACGGCTGACGAAGTACCAGCGGGCGCCGAAGGGCTCGATCGGGGGGGTGATGGCCGTACCGGCTGAGGCGGACGAGGCTGTGCCGTACGTCGAGGTGTAGTGCGTGGATGCCGTACGCGGGTGTCGGTGGCGTCCGCTGCTGGACTGCGCGACAGCCGGGTTCGAGAACGCGGTTCCGGTACGGCCGTGGTGGGGATCGCGTTCCAACCGCTCTGGCTGCACTGGCATGACGGCACGCGTGAGCGTCGGCATGCTCCGGATCTCTTCTTGCGCTGCGCGGGTGGCTCGGCCGTGGTCGTCGGCGTCCGTGCCGACGACCGGATCACGCCGCGCGATGCCGAAGCGTTCGAGTTGACGCGCCGGGCCCACGCCGAGGCCGGGTGGGGCTTTGAGCGGATGGGGTGCCGGAGGCGGTGCTGCCGGCGAACGTACGGTGGCTGTCGCGCTACCGGCACCCCCGCTGCGAGGCGACGATCTCCTCCCCGCTGTCCACGAGCACGGCCACGACGATGTACACGGCCCCGCCGACCACGGCCAGGACGGCTGCACACGTGTCCCCGCAGCGACAGGCCGATGGCCTCCAGCCCTGGCGAATCGCCGGTGGAACGGCCCCAGCGCGGTCCCGGGCAGCACCGGGATCCGGCCGTAGGGAGCTCCACGCACGGCCGGATCCCGACGTACATGACCCCCGAGACGAACAGGATCAGCCCGCACCGGGCGGCGGACAGGGGCGAAGAGCGACGGCTTCCGCCCCGCCTTGCGTACAGCAGTCCGTTCCCTGCCCGCACTGGTCGCCGGAACGGCGGTCCAGCAGACGGGCAAGGCACTGGTGACGGCGATCAGACAGCTACTGGGCTGAGCCCGACGCACGTACCAGGCGCTCGGCGGGCATGGTGCAGACAACCGGACGGCGGCCCTGCCCTTGGCCCGGTTCTCGATGCGCTCAGCCCGCGAACCGGGCCATCCACGCCTCGACCTCATCCGCCGACCGCGGCAGGCCCGCCGACAGGTTCTCGTGACCATCGGCGGTGACGAGCAAGTCGTCCTCGATGCGTACGCCGATGCCGCGCCACTCCTGGGGCACGGTCAGGTCGTCCGGCTGGAAGTACAGGCCGGGCTCGACGGTGAGCACCATGCCCGGCTCCAGTACGCCGTCGACGTACTCCTCGGTCCGGGCCTGCGCGCAGTCGTGGACGTCCAGGCCGAGCATGTGACCGGTACCGGCCATCGTGAAACGGCGCTGGAGGCCCAGCTCGTACGCGCGGTCGGCAGGCCCTTCGATGAAACCCCACTCGACCAGCCGCGCCGCCAGGGAACGCTGGGCCGCCTCATGGAAGTCACGGTACGCGGCGCCCGGCTTGACGGCCGCCATGCCCGCCTCCTGGGCCTCGTACACCGCGTCGTAGACCCTGCGCTGGACGGGGCTGAAGGTGCCGCTGATCGGCAGAGTGCGCGTGACGTCGGCGGTGTACAGGGTGCGCGACTCCACGCCCGCGTCGAGCAGGAGCAGCTCCCCGGGACGCACCGGTCCGTCGTTGTCGGTCCAGTGCATGATCGTGGCGTGCTCGCCCGCGGCGCAGATCGTGCCGTAGCCGACGGCGTTGCCCTCGAGGCGGGCGCGGCGGAAGAAGGTGCCCTCGATCCACCGCTCGGACGACGCGATCGCCCGCGACAGCTCACCGACGACGTCCGTGAATCCGCGCACCGTGGAGTCCACGGCCGAGCGGATCTCCTTGATCTCCCACTCGTCCTTCACGACGCGCAGGTCGCTGAGGGCCTCTTCCAGCTCCGCGTCGCGCTCCGCCTCGGTGGCGACGGCGGCCTCCAGGGACAGGTCGATACCGCGGACGATGCGGGTCGGTGTGCCGGAGGCGGCTGCCAGCTCGCCGGCCGCCGTGCGGACGTCCCGGCACGGCAGGCCGAGCACGCGCTCCGCCTCGGCGAGGGAGCGGCGCCGGCCCATCCACAGTTCTGCCGTGGCACCGGTCCAGAACTCGTCGTTGTCCCTGATGTCCCGCGGGAGTTGGTAGCAGTAGGCGTCGTGGCCGCCGTCCGCGCGGGGTTCGAGGACGAGGGCACCGTCCCGGGCCTGGTCGCCGGTCATGTGCACATAGCCCGAGTACGGCCGGAACGGGTAGGTGTCGTCGTTCGAACGGACCTTGAGGTTCCCCGAAGGGATCACGAGCCGTTCGCCCGGGAAGCGCGCGGAGAGCGCGGCCCGGCGCGCGGCCGCGTAGGGGGCCTGCTCCTGGAGCGTCAGCTCGCGCTTCTCGGTGTCCGCCCACCCCGTCCGCATCAACGCGGACAGTTCCTCGGAGATCCCTGAGTACAAACCGTTCTTGCGGCCTTTCGCCACTGCGTCCGCCTTCCTGGGAGTCGAGCGCCGCCACGTGCCGACGGCTCGGCGACGTTATCCCGTGACGCCCACGTATGGTGCCCAGTGGTGCCACTGGCACAGATCGGCCACGCCTGGCCGGCCACGGCCGTCGATAATGTGGCTCGTGACGAACGCGAATCTCGGCGAGGCACTGCGGCTCCTGGGCATCGGTCAGGCGGCGTGCCGGGTCTACCTCACCCTGCTGGAGCTGGCCCCTGCGCCGCTGAGCGAGATCGCCGCCGCGGCCGGTCTGGACGGCCCCGGCCTGGCCACGGCGTACGGCGAGCTCGTCGACGCCGGCCTGGCCGGTGCCGCCGAGAAGGACGAGGACGTGGTGGCGCCGGTGGCACCGGCGGCCGGCCTCGAGGTCCTCGCCCGGCGACGCGTGGCCGCGGTCGAGAAATCCCGCATCGCGGTCGCGGGCGCCTTCGATTCGTTCCGGCGCCACCGGCTCGCGGCCCACGACGACCACCTCGTCGAGATCGTCACCGGCGACGCGATCGGCCCCAGGATGCGCCAAGCCTGGGCCAGCGCCCGCCACCAGATCCGGCAGTTCGAGTCGCCCCCCTACTTCCCCGTGGCCAGTGCCACCGACGACGCACTGGCCACGCTGGCTCGCGGGGTCACGCAGCGCGTCGTGTACTCCCGCGAGTCACTGGAACGCCCGGACCACCTCGAACAAGTCATCGAACCGTGCATCAACGCCGGTGAGCAGGCCAGAGTGCTGCCGTCCGTCCCCGTCAAACTCCTGATCATCGACGAGGCGTACGCCCTGGTGTCACTGTCGATCAAAGAGGCCGACGTGCACACCACCATGCTGGTCGTACAGCCGTGCGGTCTGCTCTCCGCCCTCATCGCGCTGTTCGAGCAGTCGTGGCAGCACGCTCTGCCCTTCCACGGCGACACGACCCGCCCAGGCGGTCTGCCCCCCGCCGACCGCCGTCTGCTGTGGCTCCTGGCCGGCGGCACGAGCGACGACGTCATCGCCCGCGAACTGGGAATCAGCCGCCGCACGCTGTTCCGCCGCCTGCAGGTCCTGATGGCCCGGCTGGGCGCCGCGAACCGCTTCCAGCTGGCCCTGCAGGCCCAGCGCAACGGATGGTTGTGACGGCCGGCCCCGCCCGAGCCCACACGGACGATCGCGCGATGGTGGAGGAGACGGCCTTGCCCCAAGGCCCGTGCTTCGTGTTCGCCGTGTCCGCGGTGAAGTCGCGGCCGAGCAGGCTCAAGGTCGCGGCAGACGAACCGCAGGGCCTGTTCGTCCCGCACGCCGGGCAGACCTCGGTGCACTGCCTCAGCCCCGCTCACCGCCACGCGGGCGAACGCAGATCGGCGTACGGGGTGCGCGTACAGGGTCCACAGGATTCTGCGGACTCGCACGCCTCCGCCTTCGACGTCCCCCCAGCGGACGGCCGCGAGCTGCTGCACGAGCCGTACACCGAGCGCCGCGCGGCGCCGGCAGGCCTCCTCGCTCGGCGCGGTCCGCAGGTCCCATGGACGCTGTGTCCCGATTCGGGCGCCTGCGGCGCCGCAGGCGTGTTTCCACCCCGCCGTCCACGGGCAGCTCGACTCACGGACGACGGGAGGATCATCGTGGACGGCCGCGGCTCCAGGACCGGCGGCCCCGGCCTGCCGCCTCGCCCGGCCACCAAGCGCACGGGTCGGCGTGACGGCCCCCTCCCCGCCGCGTCGGTTCTCCGGGCCGTGCTGGGAAAGGGGCCGCCGGAGCGCGCGCCACTCCCCCCTCCGGCCACCCTGGAGGCAAACCTCAGCACCGTCCGGCAGGACCACGACACCGCCACCGCACAGGCCCGGTCCGGCCGGGCAAGGGGAGCACCGCATGAGTGAGTCCACGAACCAGGCAGCCTCCGGATCCGGGGACGACGGCCGCACCGATCCGCTCGTCCGGCTGTCCCTGGAACAGTTGCGACAGCGCACCAGCATGAAGTGGCGCGCCTATCCCGAGGACGTCCTCCCGCTCTGGGTGGCGGAGATGGACGTCCCCCTGGCACCCGCCGTAGCCGGCGCCCTGCACCGGGCCGTCGAGCTGGGAGACACCGGATACCCCCACGGCACCGCCTACGCCGAAGCCGTCGCCGCGTTCGCCGCCGCGCGATGGCGGTGGGACGGCCTGCGCGTGGAGGACACGGCGATCGTGCCCGACGTCATGCTGGGCATCGTCGAGATCCTCCGCCTCATCACCGGCCCCGGCGACGCGGTCGTCGTCTGCTCACCCGTTTACCCGCCGTTCTACGCGTTCGTCGCGCACGACGGCCGGGACGTCATCGAGGCCCGTCTCGGCCCCGATCTGCGGATCGACCTCGGCAGCCTCGAAGAGGCGTTCATACGCGCACGACACCGCGGCCGCCGCGCGGCATTCCTGATGAGCAACCCGCACAACCCGACCGGTGTCGTCCATACGCGCGCGGAACTCGAGGCGATCGCCGCGCTCGCCCGCAGACATGGTGTCCGGGTGGTCTCCGACGAGATCCACGCCCCGCTGGTGCTGCCCGGAGCCGTCTTCACGCCCTTCCTCAGCGTTCCCGGCTCCGAGAACGGTTTCGCCCTGACCTCCGCGTCCAAGGCCTGGAACCTGGCCGGTCTCAAGGCCGCCCTCGCCATCGCGGGCACCGAAGCCGCGGACGACCTTCGGCGTATGCCCGAAGAAGTCGGCCACGGCTCCAGCCACCTGGGCATCCTCGCCCACACGGCAGCGTTCCGCGACGCCGCCGACTGGCTCGACGAACTCCTGCTCGGGCTCGACGACAACCGGAGCCTGCTGGGCAAGCTGGTCGACGAACACCTCCCCGGCGTGGGGTACGTCCCTCCCCAGGGCACCTACCTCGCCTGGCTGGACTGCACGGGGCTGGGGCTGCACGACGACCGCCCGTCCGACGGCCCGGGCATCGTGAGCGACGTCGCCGGACCGGCGAGGATGTTCCTCGACGAAGCCCGCGTCGCCCTCAGCTCCGGACACGTCTTCGGCAGCGGCGGCGCGGGATGCGTACGCCTCAACTTCGCGACCTCACCGACGATCCTGCGTCAGGCACTCGCGCGCATGGGACGCGCGCTCGCCGCTTTCGGGCAAGCGCCCTGCCCCTGACGGCGCCCGACCGGCCTTTCGGCCGTCGGGCGCCTCTCGGTCGGCCCGCTCGCCCCGGATCACCGGATCAGGCGAGGCCCAGGCCCCGGCGGCCGGTGTCGTTGAGCTGGTCGGCGGTGAACCGGCCGTCCCAGGAGCGCTCGTAGTGCTCCTCGGGGAAGTCGGCCGGGCTCGAGCCGGTGGCGAACGCCTCCCTGAGGGAGGCCGCGTACTTCTCGTTGCGGGGGCACCAGGGGGCGGCTGGGATGTACATGACGTTGCCCCAGCCCTTCTGGTTCTCGACCGGAGCGACACTGTGGACCATGTCGCAGTGCCACCAGACGGAATCGCCGGCCCTGACGTCGGGGAGGGGAGTCAGGGCCCGGTAGAGCATCGGGTGCCAGCGCCTGGTGACGGGGAACACCTGGTTCGTCCGCACGCCGCACAGGGAGTCCTCGGGCACGTCCGGCAGCAGGGGCCGCAGGAGCAGGTAGGCCATGATCTCCGGAATCGGCACGGTGTGGAGCACGCCCTGGTCGGCGTCCATGTCCGACAGGGCGGTCCAGCCCTGGAAGGTGCGGAACGCGGAGCACATGGTGGAGCCGGGGTACTGGGGGCCGGTGGTGCGGTGGGCCGCGTCCCAGGGGTCGTACTGCTCGGCGGTGCCGTCGAAGAGGTGGCGGAACGCCTTCTGGTACTCCCGGGTCATCCACAGGTCCAGGGTGCCGGGGTCGCAGTGGGTGCCCAGGCCGGAGGAGTCGGTGCCCGGGGGGCGGCGGCGGATGCGGTCGGGGTACAGCGCGTCGCGGTCGGGGTCGAACCACCGGGTGCCGTCGTCCGAGGTGTGCTTCCACAGCGAGTTGAGGAAGGACTGGACGGTGGCCATGCGCTCGGACTGGCGGGCCTGCATCTGGGCCTGGGACCAGTAGACGGGGTAGATCTCGGGCTTGGAGCCGACGCTGCCGAAGAAGTCGTCGCCGGGCCCGGCGTAGTTCTCGAAGAACCGGTTGCGCTCGACGTAGTCGACGATGCCGGCGTCCCAGGCCAGCGCCTGCTCGCGCGGGAAGTGGCCGCGTACGACGAGGCAGCCGCGCTTCTTGAGCCTGGCCATGTCCGCCGGCGTGACGGTTTTGCCGGCGATCGCGTCGTAGTCCAGGACGGGCCACACCTCCTCGCCGCGCTCCCGGTCGGCTTCGATCTCGGCGATGCGGGCCTCGATGCGCTGCTCGACGGACGCGAACACCTCCTCGAGGGTGCGGCCGGAGGCCTCGATACGGGCCCGCAGAGCGGGCTTGATCTCGCGGATGGCGGCTGTGAGGTCCGCCGGGGTCTGCTGCCAGTGCGGCAGGGCGGCGGCGTGGTGCGGCTCAGCGGCGAGCGTCATCGCCCGACTCCTTTGGTGAGGACTCCTTACTGAACATGACGGTAGGCATCACTCCACCTTTAGGCAAGAGTCCTTACTAGAATGGTGCGCATGACTCCGCCGAAGCCGTCGCTGGAGATGCTGCGCGCTCTGACCGACGAGAACGTGCTGCGCTCCCTCATGGCCCGCCCGCGCCTGACCAGGGCGGAGATCTCCGCCCGCACCGGGATCTCCAAGCCCACGATCTCCGACAGCGTGCAGCGCCTGACCCGGGCCGGCCTGCTCGTGGACACCGGCGAACGCACCACCGGACGCGGACGGGTCGGCTCGTACTACTCCCTCGCCCCGCGGCTCGGTGCCGCCCTGGTGGCCGCCATCACCCCGCACGGAGTGGTGGCCGAAGCGGTCGACGCCCTCGGCCACGTCCACGGGCAGGTCCGCACCGCGCTGGAGGCGAGCGCGGGCCCCCGCGTGGCCGCCGAAGCCCTCGTCGCGGCAGCCGGACAACTGGCCGGGCGGATCCCCGGCCCGCTGCGCCTCGCGGTGGTCAGCGCCGCCGACCCGGTGGACCGCGGGACGGGCCGGCTCGTGCACCTGCCCGACGCCCCCTTCCTCGTCGGCGACCTCGACCCTTCCGCCGTCCTGGCGACCACCGTGACCGGACCCGTCCTGGTGGACAACGACGTCAACTGGGCCGCCCGCGCCGAGCACCGGGCCGGCTGTGCCAGGGACGTCGACGACTTCGTCTACCTCCACCTCGGTGAGGGCCTGGGCTGCGCCGTGGTGAGCGACGGCGTCGTCCGGCGCGGACACAGGGGGCTCGCCGGAGAGATCACCCACCTCTGCACGGCGGGCCCGGACGGGCAGGCCATGGCCTTCACCGAGGTCTTCGCCGTCCTCGGGCTGCGCCGGCCCGCCTCCACCGCCATCGACGCCCCGGCACTGGCCGGACTCCTCGCCCGTCGCGGCGAGCAGGCGGAGCGGGTCCGCACCGCACTGGTCCGGGCCATCGGCGGCGTCCTTTCCGCGGCCGTCTCCCTCGCGGACCCCCGCATGGTCGTCATCGGCGGCGAGTGGGGCCTGTGCCCCGGCCTGATCACCGCCGTCGACGAGCACTTCAGCCGCACGCCGCGCCCCGTCCCCCTCACCGCGGCCGTGCTGTCGTCGCCCGAACTGACCGGTGCGCGTTCCCGCGCCGTGGAGGAGCTCCGCTCCCTCATCGTCCAGACGGCTCGCCCCGCACCACGGGCATAAGAACCTGTCTGCACGGGCGGGGGGCGGTTACCCGGACGGGGCGGTTCTCCCGCCGCCTCCGCGGCGCGGACGGAGGGCCGCAGCCCCGGGCCCGGACCGCCCCGGGCGGGCGGAACGGGTGACAGCGCGGTCGCCTCCCGGCGCTCCGCGGGCCGGTCCAGCACGTGAGGAGCAGCAGCCATGCGCGGTGTCGTGATGCACGCCCCCGGCGACATCCGGGTGGAGCAGCGCGAGGATCCGAGGATCCTCGCGCCGACGGACGCGGTGATCCGCTTGTCTGCGAGTTGTGTCTGCGGGTCGGACCTGTGGCCCTACCGCGGGATCGAGGCGGTCGAGGGACCGGCCCCGATGGGACACGAGTACGTCGGCGTCGTCGAGGAGGTCGGCAGTGAGGTGAGGACCGTCGAGCCCAACCGGTTCGTGGTCGGCTCGTTCTTCGCCTCGGACAACACCTGCGAGATCTGCCGGGCCGGCTACCAGTCCTCCTGCGTCCGGCGCGAGCTGATGGGCACGCTGGGGGCCCAGGCGGAACGGCTGCGCGTCCCGCTCGCCGACGGCACCCTGGTCGCCACCCCGGACATGCCCTCCGAGGACCTGATTCCCAGCCTGCTGGCGGCCTCCGACGTGCTGGGCACCGGCTGGTTCGGCGCCGTGGCGGCCCAGGCCGGCCCCGGCAGGACCGTCGCGGTCGTCGGGGACGGCGCGGTCGGCCTGCTCGCCGTCCTGGCCGCCGGGCAGCTCGGCGCGGAGCGGATCATCGCGATGAGCCGCCACGAGCCGCGGCAGCGGCTCGCCCGCGCGTTCGGCGCCACCGACATCGTCACCGAACGCGGCGACGAAGGCGTGGCCAGGATCAAGGAGATGACCGGCGGGCTGGGCGCGCACTCGGTCGTCGAGGCCGTCGGTACCCAGGAGTCGATGCTGCAGGCCATCGGTTCCACCCGCCCCGGCGGCCACGTCGGCTACGTCGGCGTCTCCCACGGCGTCGTACTCGACGGCCAGGAGCTGTTCTTCTCCCACGTCCACCTCCACGGCGGACCGGCCCCGGTGCGCCAGTACCTGCCGCGGCTGATCGACCTGATCTGGAACCGGAGGATCGCCCCCGGCAGGGTCTTCGACCTCGACCTCCCCCTCGACCGGGCCGCCGAGGCGTACCGGGCCATGGACGAGCGCCGCGCCGTCAAGGCCCTGCTGCGCGTGTGATCCCGGGGCGGCGCGGCATCACGCCAGTGCGTTGACCGCTGCCGCGAACAGGCGTGGCAGGCGGACGGCCGCGGGGGTGATGCGTGAGGCGAGTGCGGGCTGCCGGCGGGCTCCGACCAGGAGCTCCGTCAGGAGCCGGTGGCGGCGGGTGGCGCGGTGCCAGTCGGTCTCGTAGCGGCCGGGGGTGCCGCGGCGCAGGTTGTCGACCAGGGCCCGGGCGCCGGTGAGGGCGAGGGAGATGCCTTCGCCGGTCAGCGCGTCGATGTAGCCGGCGGCGTCGCCGACGAGCAGGACCCGCCCGTGGCAGCGGGCGCGGGACCGCTGGCGCAGCGGTCCCGCACCGCGTACGGCGGTGACGGCCGCCTCGCCGGGAAGGCGGGCCGCCAGTTCGGGGAAGGCGTCCAGCTGGGTGCCGAAGGGGGCCCGCCGTGCCGTCAGCAGGGCGACGCCGACGAGTGCGGGGCCGAGCGGGGTGACGTACGCCTCCCCGTACGGCCCCCAGTGCACCTCGACGCAGGAGGACCAGGGAGGCACCGCGTAGTGGCGACGCAGTCCGTACCGGGGCGCCGTGCCGCTCCTCACCTCCAGGCCGAGAAAGCGGCGCAACGGCGAGTGGAGGCCGTCCGCGGCGACCAGCCACCGGGCGCGCAGACCGGTCCCGGGCACGGTCACCCCCGTGTCGTCCTGCCGTACCTCGCCCACGCGCAGGGGCAGTACGGGGACGCCGGCGTCGACGACGGCCCGGTGCAGGGCGCCGTGCAGACCGGTGCGGCGGGCGCCGAGGCCGGGACCCTGCCGGAATGCCGCCTGGGCCCTGTGGGGTCCCTGGACGTAGCGGATTCCGCTGATCGGCAGGCCGGGAACCTGGAGGCCGAGGGCCCCGAGGGCCCGGACGGCGCCGGGCATCAGACCCTCGCCGCACGCCTTGTCGACCGGCGCCCGGCGTGGCTCCGCCACGACGACGTCGAGGCCCGCGCGCACGGCGTGCAGGGCGGTCGCCAGACCGGCGGGACCGCCTCCGGCGATCAGCAGGTCGTGGCCGCCGCTCACGCGGGCACCGCCGCGGTGAGGGCGGTGTTCTCGCAGCGGATGCGGACCGCGAGCAGGAGCGCGTTGGCCACGGTGAACGCCGCCGCGCTCAGCCAGGCGGAGTGCACCAGCGGCAGGGCGGCGATCTCCACCACGACGGCGACGTAGTTGGGGTGGCGCAGGAACCGGTAGGGGCCGGTGCCGACCAGGCGCGCTCCGGGGACGACGATGACCCGGGTGTTCCAGTAGGGGCCGAGTGCGGTGATGCACCACCAGCGCAGCGCCTGCGCCAGGGCGACGAGCACCAGCATGGGCCATCCCAGAGCGGGCAGGAACGGCCGGTGGGCGAGCACGGGTTCGGCGAGGCAGCAGACGAGCAGGCCGGTGTGCAGGACGACCATGAGCGGGTAGTGGCCGCGGCCGTGTTCCACGCCGGCGCGGGCACGGGTCCAGGCCGCGTTGCGCCGGGCGACGGCGAGTTCGGCGAGGCGTTCGGCGGCGACGGCCAGGACGAGAAGCGTGTACCAGGGCATGGGAGCACTCACCAGCGCAGCAGGACGAGTTCGGAGCAGAACCCCGGGCCCATCGCCAGGACGAGTCCCCAGGTGCCGGGCTCGGGCCGGCGGGACTCCCGGACGGTCTGCAGGATGTGCAGGACGGAGGCGGACGACAGGTTTCCCACGGTCGCGAGGGAGCGGCGGGCGGTGTCCAGGGCGTCGCCGGGCAGGCCGAGGGCGTCGGCCAGGGCGGAGAGCACCCTGGGGCCTCCCGGGTGGCACACCCAGGTCCCGATGTCGTCGGTGGTCAGGCCGTGTTCGGCGAGGAAGGCGCGCAGGTGCCGGCCGAACCGGTCCCGTACGATCCCGGGGACGCCGGCGTCGATCACGACGCGGAACCCGCTGGCGCCGATGTCCCAGCCCAGGAGCTGTTCGGTGCCCGGATACAGGCGGCTGCGGGTCGCGACCACCGAGGGGCCGCCCGCGCCGGGACCCGCGCTGCCGCTGCCGCGTGCGACGAGCGCTGCCGCGCCGTCACCGAACAGGGCTCCGGCGACGAGGTTGGCGCGGGAGTCGTCGTGCCGCTGGAGCGTCAGTGAGCACAGTTCGACACTGAGCAGCACCGCCGTGTCGTCGGGGTGGCCCCGCAGATAGTCGTGCAGCCGGGCGAGTCCGGCCGCGCCCGCCGCACAGCCCAGGCCGAAGACGGGGAGTCTCTTGACGTCGGGCCGCAGTCCCAGGCGCCCGGCCAGCCGGGCGTCGAGCGACGGAGCGGCGATGCCGGTGATGGAGGTGCACACCAGCAGATCGACGTCGGCCGGCCCGAGCCCCGCCTCCCGCAGCGCGCCGGTGAGGGCCTCCTCGCCCAGTTCCAGTCCGGCGGCCACCCACGCGTCGTTGCTCCGCCCGAAGTCGCCGAGGCCGGCGTACCGCTCGATCGGCAGGGCGAGATGGCGTGTGCGCACACCGGCGGAGGCGTGCAGGCGGCGCAGTACGGCTCGGTCGGCTCCCGGGGCGAGGCACAGGTCGCCGATCGCCTCGGTGAGGTCGTCCTGGGTGTACCGGTGCGGCGGCAGCGCGGTGCGGACCGCGGCGATCGTGCTCGCCGTGCCGGGCAGGGAGGCCGGGCACGGCACGGTGGGCGGCGGGAGGGGAACGTCATCGACGATCACAGGGACACGCATGTCGGTCATACCTTCCTCCCGCCCTACGTCCCGTTAACGTCCCTCTGTGCCACTCCACCCGCCCGATGCCGTCCAGCCGGATGCCCTTCCGTCCGCGGCACACCGTGTCCCGGTGCTGCTGTTGCGCTCCTGCCATCCGGAGCCGGCGGTCGCCGTGACCGTGTTCGTGACCGCGCTGGCCGTGGCGGCGGGCCGCGGAGCGGCGGGTTCGGCGGCGGTGGCCGCGGCGGTGCTGGCCGGGCAGCTCTCGGTGGGCTGGTGCAACGACGCGGTCGACGCCCGGCGCGACACGGCCTGCGGACGGCGCGACAAGCCGGTGGCCACGGGGGAACTCACGCCCCGGGCGGTGGCCGTCGCGGCCGGGGCGGCCCTGGCGCTGTGCGTGCCGCTGTCGCTGCTGAGCGGCACCGCCGCGGGAGTGGCGCATCTGGCGGGCATGGTGGCCGCGGGCTGGGCCTACAACCTGGTGTTCAAGCACACGGTGCTCTCGCCGCTGCCCTATGCCGTGGGTTTCGGATCGCTGCCGGCCTTCGTCACCCTCGGCCTGCCCTCGCCGTCCTGGCCCGCCTGGTGGGCGGTCACGGCCGGCGCGCTGCTGGGTGTGGGGGCCCATCTGGTCAATGTGCTTCCGGACATCGAGGACGACCTCGCGGCCGGTGTGCGCGGGCTGCCGCAGCGGCTGGGCCGCCCGGCCTGCCGGTGGCTGGCCCCGTTCGTGATGATGGCGGCCGTGGGCGTGGTGGTCGCGGGGCCGCCCGGCGCGGTGACGTTCCCGGGCCGGGTGCTGGCGGCGGCGGCCGCGATCGTCGCGGTCGCGGGAACGGCCGTGCCGGCGGGCGGCCGGAGCCGGTGGCCGTTCCGGGCGTCGATCGTGGTGGCCGGCATGGCCGTGGCGCAGCTCCTGCTGCGCGGCGCGGACATGGCCTGACACCGGTCCCCCGCGGCCTGTGCCGCGTTTCCGCCGCCGGTACGCGGGGACTCGCCGCCTGTGGTGGCGTACGGAGCCGAGCAGCGGGTGCGCCTGCCCGCGTTGCGGGCCGGCTGGCTGACGCAGACGTTCGTCCACTGGCCCTTCCGGCCGGAGGCGGTGCGGGCTCTGGTGCCCGGGGAACTGGTCGTGGACGAGTACGAGGGGGTCGCCTGGGTGGGGCTCACGCCCCTCGTCATGGCGGACGTACGTCCTCCCGGCGTGCCCGCCACCGCGCCCGGGCTCCCGACGTTCGCGGAGACCAACCTCCGGACCTACGTCCGGCACCGGCACGGACGGGACGGGCTGTGGTTCCTCTCCCTGGAAGTCGCCTCCCCGCTGATGCTGGCGGCCCGTGCCGTCGGCGCGCCGTACCACCTGGGCACCCTCAGTGTCTCCAGGGACGGGGAGACCGTCTCCTACGTCGGTTCCAGGCGCCGGGGCTGGGTCTCCTACCGCCTGGTCGTCCGCCCCGGCGCCCCGATCGAGCCGACGGAGCGGGACGTGTGGCTGATCTCGCGCTGGCGGGCGTACACGCGCCGGCTGGGGATGCTCTGGGAGACGCCCGTCGAGCACGAGCCGTGGCCGCTGGCCGGCGCCGCCGTGGACGTACTGGAGGAGACACTGACCGCCGCGGTGGGCCTGCCCGCCCCTCTCGGTGAACCCGTGGTGCACTTCTCGGAAGGAGTCCGGCACGTACGACTCGGGCCCTCCCGACCCTGTGCCCCCAGGGCCGGGAGGGCCCTGGCCGGGTCCTGAGCCGGGCGGGGCCGGAGAGTGCGCCGTGAAGCGTGAGGTCGCCGTGGCCGCGGCCCAGTGCCGGTGTCTGCCGGGCCGTGCTGCCGGGCAGGGCGGCCCGGCAGCGCGAGCAGGGCCGGACGGGCCCATGCGGCGTGCGCTCCACGCTGCTCCGCCGGTCGTTCCCCGGCAGAGCCCGCATCCCCCTTGCGTGCCGTATCCGTCGTGCCGCGCCTCACGGAGCACGCGGCAGCGGCAGCGCGGGTCCCGGCGCGGGCGGCCCCTCGGTGGTCGCGACCCGCAGCCGCCTGTATCCGGGCACCGAACAGCTCC
>NZ_POTZ01001079.1 GCF_003236365.1 Streptomyces sp. NTH33 | reverse complement strand
TCGGGTACGGCTTGCGCATGCTCATGCCATAACTCAAGCGAACCCCGAACGCCTGACCGGCAGCGATGCCCCAACGTCACACCATCGAGCGATGACAAGGCGGACGGAAGCTCACGTACCGCACTCTGAGGTCCGCGGGAGCGTCCTCCAACTGTTCTCGACCCGCTTATGGGCTGACCCGCGATTGATTGGGGTGTGCTGGCCTGAGGTTTGGCTGGAGTGTGACTCCGAAGGTCGTCGTGCGGACGTGCACGGCTCCGTCCGCCACGCTCGACAAGGGCCTGCGGTACTCGTCGGACGCCACCGTCGTCTACGACACCGAAAACGGCAGGCAAGGGTGCCCAGGCGTGGAAGCTGCCCGGTTCGCCGCTCCTGCACTGACCACCCACCGGGGTCCTGAGTACTTCTACTCATGGCCCCGGTCCGCTTCTGAGGGACGGTAGAGGCGATGGGCGACATCGCGGAGGCGGCGGGGAAGGTGCAGGCGGCTTTTCGCCGGAGCCGGGCACCCCGTTCAGTGCGGTGGCGGTAGCGGGTCCAGGGCGTTGCCGACGGTGCAGCCGCCCTCTCCGGGCATCCGCTGGATCCGGG
>NZ_POTZ01001078.1 GCF_003236365.1 Streptomyces sp. NTH33 | reverse complement strand
CCCCCGTGGTCTGCCGTGCCCCTGTGGTCTGTCGTGCGGCGGTGCGGGTCTGTCGGTGGCTGTCGTATGTCGGACGCGTTTGCCACACGCGTCGGCGGTCCCAGCACACCACATTAAGCACGCACGCTGTCACTATTCGTTGTGAATTGGCCGAAAGTGGAAGCGGGAGATCCGGTCAGGCGGCCGTGGGCCCGGCACTGGCGCAGGTCAGACCAGTCGTATCGGTTTTTCCGGACGTATGCCCGAATCGACCAACCAGGCCCGCAGCGGCACCGGATCACCGTTTTCGACCAGGGCGAGCACCTTGGGGCCGAGGTCGGCTGCTCTCTCGCCGTTGATCAGGAGGGCGGGGCCGTCGAGCCAGTCGAGGCCCGGGGTGGCGCCCGCGGTGTCCATCGCGGCGCAGCACACCATCGCGGTGACGTGGTCGGCGAGGAGTTCCCGGCCGGTGCGGGGCGGTTCGAGCGGGAAGAGGGGCAGCGAATCCTCGTCCCACGCGGGTGCGGCGGGGAACCGGCCGGTGTCCGCCGCCGGTGCCGAGTGTGCCGCCGGGGCGGCCTCCTCGCGGGCCAGTTCGGCGCTGAGGCTCGCC
>NZ_POTZ01001077.1 GCF_003236365.1 Streptomyces sp. NTH33 | reverse complement strand
GCCCACCGCCGGGGCCGGCGGCCACCACGACGTCGCCACCGCCGTCGACGAGGTCAAACGGCTGCTCGGCGAGGGCCGCATCACCCAGGCCGTCGACATCCTCGGCGCGATCCTCCCGGCCGCCGCCGCCCAGCACGGCGAGCACTCCCCGGTCGTCCGCACGCTGCGCAAGCAGTACGCGGCCACGCTGATGGACGACGGCCAGTACCGGCGTGCCCTGCCCGAACTGCGGCGCCTGGCCGACGAACGGGCCGCCGAGGCCGGCCCCGCCGACCCGCAGTCCCTCCGGTTCCGCTACGACGCCGCGCAGTGCCTCGAACAGCTCGGCGAACCGGCCGCGGCGCTCACCGAGTACCGGGCCCTGCTGCCGTACTTCGAGAACCGCTTCGCGGAGAACCCGTACACGGCCGCCGACCCCGACCTGCCCTTCGAGCTCCGCCGCCGCATCGGACACCTGCTGCTCGCCCTCGGCGACCGGGCCGCCGCCCACGACACCCTGCTGCGCCTGCTGCACGACGCGGAGCGCCGCCACGGCCCGGGACACCCGCTTCCGGGCGAGGTCCGGCGAACCCTGCAGTGGCTGGGCCAGGTACACGGCTGACC
>NZ_POTZ01001076.1 GCF_003236365.1 Streptomyces sp. NTH33 | reverse complement strand
CGGGTGCGGCGGCGGGCCATCGGCCATGTGCTGCTCGCCACCGCGCAGGTGCAGCAACGTGAGGTCGAACAGGCCTGCAGCACCGGGCTGAAGGCGGTGGAGCTGCTGCGGACGCTGCGGTCCGACCGGGGGGCGGAGTACCTGGAGGACTTCCGGCAGCGGCTCGCTCCGTTCCGGGACGAGCCGGTGGTAAGGGAGTTCGGGGCGCGGTTGGAGGTGCGGGCGGCGGCGTGAGAACGGCCTTGTGAGGTGTGTGGGGCATATACAGCGTCCCGTGGGCGGGTTTTGTTACTGCTGTCACAGGGAAAGAGGTCTCGCCCTGTGCTGCGTGGCACCAGGCTCCGGGGACCCGGTAGCGTGAGCCGACGATTCCGAAGGTCCCCCAATCGCAGGAGTCCCGGTGACGCAGAGTGGACAGGGCGAGGAGCCCTCGGCGCGGCCCGCGCGCGAAGGCATCGTGCTGCCCTCCGACGGAGGTGAGCCCCTGCTGCCGGGCATGACGAGCGGACCGGGCGGCCAGGGCCCGGCCGCGGCGCCCGCCGGCGGTCAGGCCTGGGGCCAGCCGTGGGGCCCCGACCAGCAGCCCCCGCAGCACGGTCAGGGCT
>NZ_POTZ01001075.1 GCF_003236365.1 Streptomyces sp. NTH33 | reverse complement strand
GCTCGGGGGAGCGCCGCACCCTGTCGGAGACTGTAGATGCCGAAGCGGCGTTTACCGCCTACGTCCAGGAGCGCCGCGCCTCTCTGTACGCAACCGCCTACCACCTCACCGGCGACCGTTTCGAGGCCGAGGACCTGCTGCAGAGCGCGCTGTTCTCGACGTACCGGGCGTGGGACCGGATCAGTGACAAGGCGGCGGTCGGCGGGTACCTCCGCCGCACCATGACCAACCTGCACATCAGCGCCTGGCGGCGCCGCAAGCTCAACGAGTACCCGACCGAGGAACTGCCGGAGACGCCCGGCGACACGGACGCCATGCGCGGCACCGAGCTGCGCACGGTCCTGTGGCAGGCGCTGGCCCGGCTGCCCGAACTCCAGCGCACCATGCTGGTCCTGCGCTACTACGAGGGCCGCACGGACCCGGAGATCGCGGACATCCTCGGCATCAGCGTCGGCACGGTGAAGTCCAGCATCTGGCGCTCCCTGCGCCGGCTGCGCGAGGACGAGGTCCTCAGCTTCGGCCGTGACCAGGAGGAGTCCTTCGGCGAGCTCGTCGCCTGAACCGGCCGAAGGGTAGGGGGAAACGGGGAAACAAGGAGGGGAAAAC
>NZ_POTZ01001074.1 GCF_003236365.1 Streptomyces sp. NTH33 | reverse complement strand
CCCTTGACCCGCTCACCCCACCGGCCCACGATCCCCGCATGGCAGTTCGGGTCACGTTCGTCGCCGCGGCGCGCGGCTCCCCGGCGCTCGCCGAGCGGTTCGAGGACGACCGGCAGCTCGACCGGGCGGGCTGGGACGAGGTGGGGCGGGTCGCCCGCGAACTGCTGCCGCTCGCCGCCGCCGACCTGCGCTACTGTTCGCCCACTCCGCGCAGCCGCGCCACCGGGGACGCCCTCGGCTACGCCCCGCTCGTCCAGCTCGCCCTGCGCGACTGCGACATGGGCCGCTGGCGCGGGCTCACGCTGGGCGAGGCGATGGCACGCGAGCCGCAGGCCGTGGACGCCTGGCTCGCCGACCCGCGCGGCACCCCGCACGGCGGCGAGTCGCTGCTGTCCTTCATCACCCGCGTCGGCGGCTGGCTCGACACCCGGCCCGTCGAGGACGGCTGCCGCGTCGTCGCCGTGGCCGAACCCTCCGTGATCCGCGCCGCCCTGGTCTACGCCCTGAAGGCGCCCCCGTCCACCTACTGGAACATCGACGTCCGCCCCCTGTCGACCACCACCGTCACCGGCCACGCCGGCCGCTGGTACCTCCGCCTCGACGGCATACCGGCTC
>NZ_POTZ01001073.1 GCF_003236365.1 Streptomyces sp. NTH33 | reverse complement strand
GGCCTGGGCCGGTCGCAGGGACCGGCGACGCCCACGGTGGCGTGTTCGGTCCACTCCGCCGCGCCGTCCGGGCGCCGGCTCAGGCACCGTACGCGGCGGGTGCGGGACGTCCCCTCGGCCACCGCCTGCACCCGGACCGGGTCGCCGTCGCCGGGGAACGGCAGGAAGGCGTCGAAGGTCACGTCACGCAGCGTCCAGCCGCCCGGGGCCGTCTCCCCGGCGGGGCGGACGGCGGCGAGCGCCCATTCGAGCATCGCGCTGCCGGGCAGCACCGCTCGGTCCGCGACGACGTGTCCCTCGACGAACCAGGGACTGGTGGCGGAGAGTTCCCCGGCGAACCAGCTCTCCCGGCCGGACGCCAGCTCGATCCATGCGCCCAGCAGCGGATGGGCGCCCCCGGCGCCGCCGCCGCGCGGCCGGCGGGCCATGTCGGGCTCCAGCCAGTGGCGCCGGCCCTGGAACGCGTAGGTCGGCAGGTCCACCTCGGCCGTCCCCTCGTCGTGCCCGATCCGGGGCCGCTCCACCGCGGTGTTCGCGACATGGATCCGCGCGAGGGCCGTCGCGAGGGTTCGGGCCTCCGGCCGGTCGCGGTGGAGCGCGAAGGCGAGGGCGGGCG
>NZ_POTZ01001072.1 GCF_003236365.1 Streptomyces sp. NTH33 | reverse complement strand
GCCGGTTAGTCCGTGGGGTGCCGGGGGCACACGGGAAGGGACTTCCAGGCAGGTCGGTCCCCGTAGGAGCAGTCCCCCGTAGGAGCCATCGTGTCGACAAGCCGACTCCCCGAACGCGAACAGCGGATCCTGAACGAGATCGAGCGCGCCCTGAGCCGTGACCGCCGTCTGGTCCGGCGGCTGCGGTCGCCACGCGGGCGCCGACGGCCGGACCTCTCCCGGGTGGCGTCGTACGCGCCCCGGGTGTGGACCGTGGCGGTGCTGCTGGCGGTGGCCGTGGGCCTGATGGTGGCCGGGATCGTCACCTCGGAGCCGGTGGTGATCTGGGCGTTCGCCGCGGTGTGGCCGGTGGCGCTGTTCTCCGGCTTCCGGCTGCTGTGCCGGTGGACGGAGTCCTGAGCGTCCGGTGCGCGGGGCTCATCCCGTGTAGCTGCGTGCGGTGGAACGTCGCTGGCTGTCCTCCAGGAGCCGGAACCGCGCCTCCACCCGCGGTGGCAGTACGCGGCGCTCGCGCAGCACCCACGGCAGGGCGGCCGTCGCCTCGGCGAAGGCACGCAGGGACGCGGTGTCGCGGGGAACGGTGCGGGCCAGGTGCAGGGTACGGCGCAGGGCGGGACG
>NZ_POTZ01001071.1 GCF_003236365.1 Streptomyces sp. NTH33 | reverse complement strand
CCCCTACGCTTGTCCCGTGACCCCCGTGGAGCTCTCCCGTACCGTGCTGTGCGCGGTCCGTCGCGCTGTCGACGTGGGGGAGCTGGACGTGACCGTGCCGGAGCGGGCCGTGGTCACCCGGCCCCGGCCCGGCGGGTGCGGTGACTACGCGACCAACATCGCCCTCCAGCTCGCGCGGCCGGCCGGGCAGTCCGCCCCCCGCGTCGCCCAGGTGCTCAGGACCCACCTCATCGGGCTCGACGGCATCGACGACGTCTCCGTCACCGGGCCCGGGTTCCTCAACATCAGCCTTCGCGATGCCGACGCCGACGCCGCCCTCGTCCAGCTCGTCGACAGCATCCTGCGGGCGGAAGCGGAATACGGGTTTGTTCCGGAGGGCAGTGAGGGATCCGTCGGGGCCGTCGTGCGGCTTCACTGTTCCCTCGAAGTGCGTGCCGTCGTCGTCGCGGATGTTCTTCGTCGTCTTCTCCGGGCCCAGGGTGCCTCCGTCAGCGTCAGGTGCGAGAGGCCCCTCCCGGCTGCCTGGGAGCAGGTCCTCGGCGTGCGGGTCGATTCCTCCGGTGACACGTCCTGCGACGGCGTCGACATCCGGCCCGTTCCCGCTCCCGCCGACCCCCTTCCCC
>NZ_POTZ01001070.1 GCF_003236365.1 Streptomyces sp. NTH33 | reverse complement strand
CCCCCAGCCCGCAGGTGGGATGAGCGGGAAGGGCTGCCCGCGGGCATCGGCTAGTCGTTCCCCGGCCCCTCCACGGTGGCCAGGAACAGCTTGACGTACCGCTCGGCGTCGACGTCCAACGCCACGTCCACCAGGGGCTGTTCGCGGGCCTCGCCGTGCAGTTCCGCCTCGCCCGGGCGCGGGCGGAGGTCGACGACCGTCTGCCCGCGGGCCGGGCCCGGCGCGAGGCTGACCTCCACCGGCAGCCGGTGGGTGGTCAGTCCGGCCGGGTCGGCGACCGAGCACACCGTGCCCGCGTCGCCGAGGCCGCCGTAGGGGACGTCGTTGCCGGTGGCCGGGGAGCGGTGGGACAGCAGCCGCCCGGCCAGCCGGGCGGCGGGCTCGCCGCGCTCGCACAGCCGCCGTACGTCCGCCTCCGGCACGAGCACCCGCTGGAAGACGCCCAGGCCGTACATCGTGATCGGCACCCCGGCGGTGAGCAGGACCGCCGCGGCCTCCGGGTCGTGCCAGACGTTGAACTCGGCGACCGGGGTGGCGTTTCCGGTGGCCACCGCGCCGCCCATGAACACGATTCGCTCGATGTTGCGGGTCACCTCGGGGTGGGTGCGCAGCAGCAGGGCGATGTTGGTC
>NZ_POTZ01000106.1 GCF_003236365.1 Streptomyces sp. NTH33 | reverse complement strand
ACCCTGAGCCGCACCCCGGGGTGCTGGTTCCCCGGCATATCCTGGCCATCAGTGGCCGTCGGCTGACGAAGGGGTCCGAAGGTGTCGTCGATGCTCGATGCGGTCGTGGTGGGCGCGGGGCCGAACGGACTGACCGCTGCCGTGGAGCTCGCCCGCCGCGGCTTCTCCGTGGCCGTGTTCGAGGCGCGCGACACCGTCGGAGGCGGCGCCCGCACCGAGGAGCTCACCCTGCCCGGCTTCCGGCACGACCCGTGCTCCGCCGCGCACCCCCTCGGCATCAACTCGCCCGCCTTCCGCGCCCTGCCCCTGGAGCGCTACGGCCTGCAGTGGCTGCACGCCGAGCTGCCCATGGCCCACCCCTTCCCGGACGGCACCGCCGCCGTGCTGTCCCGGTCGGTCGCCGAGACGGCCGCCTCCTTCGGGCCGCGCGACGCGGGCGCGTACCGCAGGCTGGTCGAGCCGTTCCTGCCCAGGTGGGACACCCTGGTCCGCGACTTCATGTCGCTGCCGTCGACCGCGCTCCCGCGCGACCCGGTCACCCTCGCCCGCTTCGGTCTGGCCGGCCTGCCCCCGTCCACCTGGCTGATGCGCCGCTTCCGCGACGAGCGCGCCAAGACCCTCTTCGCCGGTCTCGTCGCCCACGTCATAGCCCCCCTCGGCGGCTTCGCGACCGGCGCCGTCGGCCTGGTCTTCGCGCTGGCGGCGCACGCCCGCGGCTGGCCGGTCGCCCGCGGCGGCTCCCAGGCGATCTCCGACGCCCTCGCCGCGTACCTGAAGGACCTCGGCGGCACCCTGTACACCGACTACGAGGTCAAACGCCTCGACGACCTGCCGCCCGCGCGGGCGTACGTCTTCGACACCTCGCCCACCGCACTGGCCCGCATCGCCGGCCTCGGCCGGTACTACGAGGGCTACCGGTACGGTCCCGGCGTCTTCAAGATCGACTACGCGCTGGACGGCCCGGTGCCGTGGACCGCGAAGGAACCCCGCGTCGCCGGCACCGTGCAGATCGGTGCGGACAGTGCCGAGATCGGCACCGCGCTGCGCGCCGCGTCCCGCGAGGGCCGCGCGCCCGACCGCCCCTTCCTCATCACGGTCCAGCCCGGCGCCGCCGACCCCACCCGCGCGCCCGCCGGCAAGCAGGTCTTCTGGGCGTACGGCCATGTCCCGAGCGGCTGGACCGGGGACCTCACCGATGCCGTGGAGCGCCAGCTGGAACGCTTCGCCCCGGGCTTCCGCGACCGCGTGCTCGCCCGCGCCACCGCCGGCCCGCCCGAGCTCGCCGCCCGCAACGCCAACTACGTCGGCGGCGACATCGCCTCCGGCGCGACCAGTGGCCTCCAGCTCCTGCTGCGCCCCAAACCGTCCCTCTTCCCTTACAGCACCCCGCACCCGGCCGTCTACATCTGCTCCTCGGCCACCCCGCCGGGCCCCGGAGTGCACGGCATGTCGGGCCACAATGCGGCGAAGGCCGTCTGGAGGAGGCTGCGGCGAACATGACCACCACCCTCACCCTCGTCCAGGGCGACATCACCCGCCAGCGCGCCGACGCGATCGTCAACGCCGCCAACTCCTCCCTCCTCGGCGGCGGAGGCGTCGACGGCGCCATCCACCGCCGGGGCGGCCCCGCGATCCTCGCCGAGTGCCGCGCCCTGCGCGCCTCCCTCCCCCAAGCTCTCAACTCCGTTCGAGCAGGGGGGACCCCCATCGGCAGGGGCCTGCCCACCGGCCAGGCGGTCGCCACGACGGCCGGTGAGCTGGACGCCCTCTGGGTGATCCACACCGTCGGCCCGGTGTATGGGTTGTCCGGCGGCGATCCGTCCCTGCTGGCGTCCTGCTACCGCGAGTCCCTGCGCGTCGCCGACGAGCTCGGAGCACGGACGATCGCCTTCCCGGCCATTTCCACCGGTGCGTACGGGTGGCCGCTGGAGGACGCCGCGCGTGTCGCCGTGGAGGCGGTGCGAGGGGCTGACACGGCCGTCGAGGAGGTCAGGTTCGTCCTCTTCGACGACCGGGCCTACGAGGCGTTCGCCGCGCAGGCCGGCTGACCCCCGGTGTCCCCTGCCGAAAAGGCGAACGGCGATGGTGGAATTCAGCGGACGGACCCACCGCGAATGCGCTCGTCGGACGCCCTGACAGACCTGCGGGTCACCGTCGGGCGAGCGGTGTCGGAAATCTGCCGTAAATCGGCTTACCGGGTGTTTTTCGCAGATCATTCGATATAGCATATTTAGCTATGGCGGATACTAGCCGAGGCAAAGTCGTTCCTGTCGGCGCCGGTCGTCATCGGGCAGCGACGTCGCCATGATCTGGGAAATGCTGGCCCTGGGTTTCGTACTCAGCCTCGACAATTTCCGGGTGTCGATCGCGCTCGGCACCGTCCCCTTCGGCCTGAGACGCGCGGTGCAGGTCGCGCTGACCTTCGGGCTGTGGGACACGGTGATGCCCCTGGTCGGACTGTTGATCGGCCGCGAGATCGGGGAGGCCGTCGGGGGCATCGCCGATCTTGTGGGCGCGGCCGCGCTCGGCGGGTACGGTCTCTACCTCGTCATCTCGGCCCTCCGGAACCCCGAGCCGGACGAGTTGGACCATCCGTGGGCGCTGTTCGGCATCCCGTTGACGCTGAGCCTGGACAACCTGGTCGCCGGGGCGAGCCTGGGGATGCTCGGGCTCTCGCCGTGGTTCTCGGCCGCCGTCTTCGGCGTCATCACGGCGGTGATGTCGCTGGCCGGGCTGCAGCTCGGGCGGTTCGCGGCGCGCCTCATCGGGATCCGCTCGGACCTGCTGAGCGGAGTCTCCTTGATCATCGCCGCTGTGGCGCTGCCGTTGGTGTTCGGTGGCTGAGCGCTCCGCCGGCAGCACGGTGACGATCCCGCGGGCCGGCGGGGGCCGGCCGCGCGCACGAGGGGGGTCTTCCCTGCTCGTCAAGAGCTTGGGGGAGGAGCCGCATATCAGCAGAGCTCCGCGCCCCTTACGGGGCGCGGTGTCGCACCGGACTTCACCGAGGCTGCTCAGCCCACTCACTCGGCCCCGGGAACGGGCCGGTCCGCTCCACCCGGGCGGCGGGCCGGCCGGCGATCCCGGTGCGGGCGGGGGACCAGCGGGGGACCGCCGGCCCGCGAGCCGGCGTTGGCGGCCTCGACCGCCCGGGCGACCAGGTCGTGGTCGGGCGACAGGTGGCAGACCGGGTCGGTGCGGGCGGCGTCGCCGGTGAGCAGGAACGCCTGGCAGCGGCACCCGCCGAAGTCCACCTCCCGCCGGGGGCAGCTCCGGCAGGGCTCCGGCATCCAGTCGGTCCCCCGGAACGCGTTCATCACCGGGGACCCGGCCCAGATCCGCTCCAGCGGGTCCTCCCGCACGCTGGCCCGCGGCAACGGCAGGGTCTGGGCGGCCGGACAGGGCAGGACGTCACCGTTCGGCGTCACGGTCAGCAGCCGGGAGGCCCAGCCGCCCATGCAGGGCTTCGGATAGCGGCTGTAGTAGTCGGGGATGACGTAGATGACGTCCATGCGGTCCCGCAACCGCTCGCGGGCGGCCCGTACGACGGCCTCGGCCGCCTCGAGCTGGGCCCGGCTCGGCAGCAGCGCGTCACGGTTGCGCCAGGCCCAGCCGTAGTACTGGGTGTTGGCCAGCTCCACCCGGTCGGCACCCACCTCCTCGGCCAGAGCGAGCACGTAGGCGACGCGGTCGATGTTGTACCGGTGCAGCACCACGTTCACGGTGAGCGGCCAGCCCAGCTCCTTGACCACGCCCATCGCCTCGATCTTGCGCTGGAAGGACGGGGTCCCGGCGATCCGGTCGGACAGGGCCGGCTGGTCGGCCTGGATACTGACCTGCACGTGGTCCAGGCCCGCCTCCCGCAGCTGCTCGGCCCTCGGACGCGAGAGCCCGAGGGCGCTGGTGATGAGGTTGGTGTAGAGGCCCAGGTCGTGGGCGTCCGCCACGATCTCCACCAGGTCGCGCCGCAGCAGCGGTTCCCCGCCGGACAGGTGGCACTGCAGAACCCCCAGGTCGCCGGCCTCGGCCAGCACCCGCCGCCACTCGTCGGTGGCCAGCTCGTCCTGGTAGTCGCCCATGTTCAGCGGGTTGGAGCAGTACGAGCAGGCCAGCGGACAGCGGTAGGTGAGCTCGGCGAGCAACCCGAACGGGCTATCCATCGTCGAGCTCCACCCAGCGCCGGGCGACGAGCCGGGACAGGAACTGCCGCACCTCGTCGTCGGGGACGGTCCGGTAGCGCGCGCCCAGCTCGGTCACGATCTCGGCCACGGTGTGCCGCCCGTCGCACAGCTTAAGGATGGCCGCGCCGCTGTCGTTCAGCACCACCACCGTCTCGGGGTGCAGCAGGACCTGACGCTGCCTGGTCCGGCAGAAGCTCAGCCGGACATGGCGCGCCAGCCGGGGCCGGTCCGAGCCGGACACCCCGACGCCGGGCCGGGTGGTGGTCGTGGTCCGGGTCGTTCCGGTGGGGGTCGGGTCCATGATGGTCACTCCGGGTAGGCCTGGTCGACGGCGTCCATCAGGCTCCACAGGACGTCGCACTTGAACGACAGCGCGTCGACGGCGCGCGCCTGGGACTCGGCGGAGAGGCAGTGCGCGGTGACCACGTCGAGGGCGTGCTCGCAGTCGCGGGGGGCCTGCTCCAGGCGGGCGCGGAAGTAGGCGAGGCCCTCGGGGTCGATCCACGGGTACCACCGCTCGAACGCGGCCAGCCGCGCCGCCATCAGGTCGGGCGCGAACAGCTCGGTGAGCGAGGACGCCACCGCCTCCACCCACGGACGGGTCCGGGCGAAGTTCACGTAGGCGTCGACGGCGAACCGCACCCCGGGCACCAGGTGCCGGTGGTCCAGGACCTCCTCGCGGGTCAGCCCGGCGGCCTCGCCGAGGCGCAGCCACGCCTCGATGCCGCCCTCGCCGGCGGCGGTGCCGTCGTGGTCGACGATCCGCCGGATCCAGCGGCGGCGGACCTCGAGGTCGGGGCAGTTGGAAAGGATCGCGGCGTCCTTGCGGGGGATGTTCTCTTGGTAGTAGAAGCGGTTGGCCACCCAGCCCCGGACCTGCCGGCGGCTCAGCCGGCCGGCGTTCATCCGGACGTGGAACGGGTGCTGGTCGTGGTACCGCCGCGAGTGGGCCCGCAACGCCTCGACGAAGCCGTCGGCGCCGGTTCCCGTGGTGGTTGTCGTTGTCGTCGTCACGGCTCTACACCTGGACCTCGAGGCCGTCCATGGCCACTTCCATGCCGCTCTTCTCCACGGTACGCCGCTCGGACGTGTCCTCCAGGAGGACCGGGTTGGTGTTGTTCATGTGCACGAAGATCGTCCGCCCCACGCCCAACGACGGGAGCTGCGCCAGGCTGCCGTCCGGGCCGTCGATGGGCAGGTGGCCCATCTCCCGGGCTGTCCTGCCGGCCAGGCCGAGCCGTACGAGCTCGTCGTCGCGCCAGCAGGTCCCGTCGATCAGCAGGCAGTCGCAGCCCTCGATCTCCCCGCGCAGCGCCGGCGTCAGCGACTGCACCCCCGGCAGGTACACCAGCGTCCCCCCGCTGCGCTCGTCGGTCAGCCGGTAGCCCACGACGCGGCCGTGGTCCGCCCCCGTTCCGAACCGGTCGCGCTTGGTGGTGGGCACGTCGAACGCCCGGCAGGACAGTCCGTCCGCCAGGGCGAGGTCGGCGCCGGGGGTCACTGCCCGCCACTCGACCGGGCAGTAGCGCTCGAGCGTGCGCAGGATCCCCGAGCCGGCGCACAGGGTCTCGCGCACCGCCGGCGTGGTGTACAGCCGCAGGGCGCGGGCCTCGCGCAGCAGGAGCAGGCCCAGCGTGTGGTCCAGCTCGGCGTCGGTGAGCAGCACCGCCTGAAGCGGCGTCGTCCGGTCGTCGCGCGGACGCAGGCGGGGGAAGGCCTCGATCTGGGCGCGGACGTCGGGCGAGGCGTTGATGAGGAACCACCGGCGGCGGTCGGCGCTGACCGCGACCGACGACTGGGTGCGCGCGAGGCGGGCCCGGGAGCGGACCGCGGCGCACACCGGGCAGCCGCAGTTCCACTGCGGGGAGCCGCCCCCCGCCGCCGAGCCCAGCACTCGCAGCAACACGTCGGCACTCCGTTCGTTGCAGGCCTGGATCCGAGGACCCGGGTCTTCGAGCCGTCGGCGGCGCCGGACCTGGTCCGGCGCCGCTCCACGTCCGCTAGTCCTCCAACCGAGCCATGTACATGGTCACCTCGGCCGCGACTGCGATCTCGTCGAACTCGGGGGTCTCCCACACAGCGAGCTGAGACTCCATGGATTCACCTCCTCTCTGCCCCCGGACTGCGGCGGGCTCCGGTCATGCGCTACATCGGTTCCGGAAGGGCGAAGGTGATCAGGGCGCTTCCGTGCCCCGCGCCGAGCATGCCGGGGAGGAACCCTTCGGCCCATCCGCCCCAGCCGACCGGCACGGCGATGTACTGCCTGCCGTCGACCATGTAGGTGGTCGGGCTGCTGTGGTGGCCGCTTCCGCACTGGAACTGCCACAGATGCTCTCCGGTGCGGGCGTCGAGCGCGATGAACTCCCCGGACGGTTTGCCGGCGAACACCAGGTCCCCGCCGGTGGCCAGCACCGAGGCGCACATCGGGAGGTCGTTGCGGCAGCGCCACTTCTCCTCGCCGCTCGCGTCGAACGCGCTGATGGACCCCGCCATGTCCTCGATGTCCACCTGAACGCCCGCGCCCCAGTACGGGATGCTCTCCTTGAACTCCCGGCGCCGCCGGGTGGCCGTGGCACCGGTGTCCTGGACCGGGACGTAGAAGAGTCCGGTCTTCGGGCTGTAGGCCGCGTGGGTCCATTCCTTGGCGCCGGCCGGACCCGGGTAGAAGTGGACCGGCTCTCCCTCCTTGTCCGGGTACACCTTGGCCGTCACCTGGCCGTCCCTCGTGATCGCGCCCCATGTGATGCGGTCCACGAAGGGGGTGATCTGGACCCTCTCGCCGTTCGTGCGGTCGAGGACGAAGAAGTAGCCGTTCTTGTCGAAGTGCCCGAGCAGTTTGCGCCCGTCCTGCTCGAACAGGATGCACTCGGCGATGCTGTCGTAGTCCCACAGGTCGTGCGGGGTGCACTGGTAGTGCCAGCGGACCTGACCGCTGTCCACGTCGACGGCGATGATGCTGTCGGTGAAGAGGTTGTCGCCCTGGCGGACCTCTCCGTCGAAGTCGGGCGCCGGGTTGCCGGTGCCGACGTACAGCAGGTTCGTCTCCGGGTCGAAGGTGCCGGTGATCCAGCAGTTCGCCCCGCCCCGTGCCCAGGCCTCGCCGTCGGCGGGCCAGGTCTCCGAGCCGGGTTCCCCGGGCTTCGGCACCGTGTAGCAGCGCCACTGGTGCTCGCCGGTGTTGAGGTCGAACGCGTCGAGGTGGCCGCGTACGCCGAACTCGCCGCCGGAACTCCCGACGATGACCATGTTCTTCACGACCAGGGGGGCGAGGGTGGCGCTCTCCCCGGCCCGGACGTCTCCGTAGGTCTTGTCCCAGACCCGCTTGCCGTTGGTGGCGTCGAGCGCGAGCACACGGGCGTTCGCCGTGACGAAGAAGACCTTCCCCTGGGCCACGGCGACCCCACGGTTCACGTTCCCGCAGCACAGGGACACGTCGAAGGGGATCGCATGCTTGTACCGCCAGATCTCCACACCCGTCTTCGCGTTGAGGGCCCAGACCCAGCCGTCCCAGCCGGAGACGAACATGACCCCGTCGACGACGATCGGGGCGGCCTCGAACGAGTAGGTCGACGCGCCCGCGATCAGGCCGGTCGTACCGGCCTGGAAGACCCATGCGGGGCCGATGCGCTTGACGTTCTCCGTGTTGATCTGGTTCAGCGGGCTGTACCGCTGCCCGTTGTAGGCGCCGTAGTAGGTGAGCCAGTTCTGGGGCTCCTCGCGGGCGTTGAGTATGCGCTCGTAGGTGACGCCGGCCACCACCGGCGGCGCGACATCTCCCCCGGGGGTCTTGTAGTTCAGGGTCCCCTGGTCGACGGCCTCACCCGCGTCCACGTATGCGACAGTCATTGCCTCCTCCTCTCTACGGCCGAGGCTGGTCGGGGCGGTCGAGGCGGGCTTCCGGCGGAGCGTCCCCCAGGACGACGATGGCTCCGGTCAGTCCCCGGCCCTCGTCATTGCCCGTGGGCGAGCTGAACCAGTAGTAGCCCGGCCCGTCGAGGTTGAGGGTGGCCCGTCCTCGCGAATGGTTCACCAACCAGATGAACTTCCGGTCGCCGTTGCTCGGCAGGAGCGCGCAGTGCGTGTTCAGGTCGTCATTGATGAGCTCGAGCTCGATATCGCCTCCATGGGGCATGACCAGGATGGAGGGATCCCAGGTCAGCTCATCCGGGTGGATGCGAATGGTGGCCTGCATGCGGCCGTCCGGCTTCTCGGTGGCCTGCCCGATGCTCCCGATTCCCAGCACTTTGCCCAGCGTTGCTTTGTTCTGTATGTTCAATCCGACCTTGTCCAGCAGGTCGGATCGCTCCTGCGCAGTCGTCATCGGGACTTCACTCTCCTTATCCCGAATTCCTGTGTCCACTCAGCATTGGCCGCGCTGATGGCGGCACGTCACGGCCGGTTGCACACCTCCGCTCGGCAAAATGATTCTCCGAATCGACCTCGAATTTTTCGCGTCGTCCGATGCCCGGCTGCAACTGATATTCAAAGAGCGCGCTACGCCGGATGAACCACACCGAAAAAAGGGGGGGATTAAATTGGTGGTCAAGAAACACGCTACGCCGGACCGATCACACCGACAAGGGCGGGCGCCGGTGCGGGCCGGCTCACGCCGTTCGCCCGCGACCGGCTACCGTTCGCACCCGATGTGCCACCGCTGGGAGGAACCGGGCCGGACCGCCCCGATGGAGGATCGGGCGAGGCCGTACCGGTCGAGGTTCATGACCTTGTCCCACGCGGCGACGAAGTCCCGCACGAACTTCTCCCGTGCGTCGTCGCTCGCGTAGACCTCCGCGACGGCACGCAGCTCGGAGTTCGAGCCGAAGACGAGGTCGACGCGGCTGCCGGTCCACTTGACCTCGCCGGTGGCCCGGTCGCGGCCCTCGAAGGTTTCCGCGGCCGCGGACGTCGGCTTCCATTCCGTGCCCATGTCGAGCAGGTTCACGAAGAAGTCGTTGGTCAGCGACCCGGGAGCCGAGGTGAGGACGCCCAGCGGCGACTGCCGGTGGTTGGCGCCCAGCACCCGCAGGCCGCCCACGAGGACGGTCATCTCGGGCGCGCTCAGGCCCAGCAGGTTCGCGCGGTCGACCAGCAGGTGCTCCGACGGCAGCCGGCTGCCCTTGCCGCGGTAGTTGCGGAACCCGTCCGCGGTCGGCTCGAGCCGGGCGAAGGACTTCACGTCGGTCCACTCCTGCGTGGCGTCCGTGCGTCCCGGAGCGAAGGGGACCTGGACGTCGTGGCCGGCGGTCCTGGCGGCCTGCTCGACGGCGGCGGCTCCGCCGAGCACGATGAGGTCGGCCAACGAGATCTTCTTGTCCCCGGCCTGGGAGCCGTTGAAGGACTCCTGGATCCCCTCCAGGGTGCGCAGCACCTGTGCCAGCGTCTCGGGGTCGTTCACCTCCCAGCCCCGCTGCGGCTCGAGGCGGACGCGCGCGCCGTTCGCCCCGCCACGCCTGTCGCTGACGCGGAACGTCGAGGCCGACGCCCAGGCGGTCGAGACGAGCTGGGGGACCGACAGCCCGGAGGCGAGGATCCGGCTCTTGAGCGCGGCGATGTCCGCCGCCCCGACGAGCTCGTGGTCCACGGCGGGGACCGGGTCCTGCCAGAGCAGCCTCTCCCGGGGGACCAGCGGCCCGAGGTAGCGCTGGACCGGACCCATGTCGAGGTGCGTCAGCTTGAACCACGCCCGGGCGAACGCGTCCGCGAGCCGGTCCGGGTTCTTCAGGAAGTGCCGCGAGATCGGCTCGTAGACCGGGTCCAGCCGCAGCGCGAGGTCCGTCGTCAGAATCGTCGGGGCGTGTGTCGCCGACGGGTCGTGGGCGTCCGGCACGGTGCCGGCCCCGCCGCCGTCCCTCGGGATCCACTGCCACAGACCGGCGGGGCCCAGCTCCAGCTCCCACTCGTAGCCGAACAGGGTCTCGAAGAAGCTGTTGTCCCATCGCGTCGGAGTGGGCGTCCACGTGCCCTCGAGCCCGCTGGAGATGGCGTCCGAGCCCTTTCCGGTGCCGCAGCTGCTCTTCCAGCCCAGGCCCTGCTCCTCAAGGGGGGCGCCCTCGGGCTCGGGGCCGAGGTGGGCGTCCGGATCGGCGGCGCCGTGGGTCTTGCCGAACGTGTGGCCGCCCGCGATCAGCGCGACGGTCTCCTCGTCGTTCATCCCCATGCGCCGGAACGTGTCGCGGATGTCCCGGGCCGCGGTGAGCGGGTCCGGGACGGTGTTCGGTCCCTCCGGGTTGACGTAGATGAGGCCCATCTGGTCGGCGGCCAGGGGGCTCTCCAGCTCCCGGACGCCGCCGTGGCGCTCGTCGCCGAGCCAGGCGCGCTCGGGACCCCAGTAGACGTCCTCGTCGGGCTCCCAGACGTCCGCCCGGCCGCCGGCGAAGCCGAAGGTCGTCAAACCCATCGTCTCCAGGGCACGGTTTCCCGCGAAGACCATCAGGTCGGCCCAGGAGATCCTGCGGCCGTACTTCTTCTTCACCGGCCAGAGCAGCCGGCGCGCCTTGTCGAGGTTGCGGTTGTCCGGCCAGCTGTTCAGCGGCGCGAAACGCTGCATGCCGGCGCTCGCGCCACCGCGGCCGTCGTCGACGCGGTACGTTCCGGCGCAGTGCCACACCATCCGGATCACGAGCGGCCCGTAGTGGCCGAAGTCGGCCGGCCACCACTCCTGCGACGCCGTCAGCACCTCGTCGACGTCCCGCGCCAGGGCGTCCAGGTCGAGCGTCCGGAACTCCGCGGCGTAGTCGAAATCCTCGCCCATGGGGTCGGCCGCGGCGGGGTGTTTCCGGAGGATCGACAGGTCGAGCCGGCTCGGCCACCAGTCGCGATTGCTCGCGCCCCCGATCGGGCGACCGCGGTACCCGGCCGGGGCGGAGAGGCCGAGGCCGCCCGCACCCCCCACGTTCATCTCGCCGCCGACGGCGTCCGGACTGTCGGACACGGGACTTCCTTCCAAAGCAGAGGTCGTACTGGGGGACTCAGATGTCCAGCGCGCGACGCACGGCCGGCGCGTTCCGCCGGGAGACCGGCACCATCTCCTTCGTCCGGTCGTCCATGACCAGGGACAGCTCGCCCTTGAGCCCGCGCTCGATCTCCCGGATGCGGCTGAGGTTGACCACGTACCGGCGGTGCACCCGCAGGAAGCCGGCGTCCGCCAGCTCACTGTCGAGCTTGTCCAGGCTCAGGGCGGCGGCTCGCAATCGCCCCTGATCGGTGGAGAGCCACACGTCGTTCCCCCGCGATTCGGCGAAGGAGACTTCCGGCAGCCGCAGCAGCACCATCCGGTTGTCGCGCACCGCGACCAGCCGGCGCGGCTGCGCCCGAGGGTGCGCGGGCCCCTCCGCCCGGGGCAACCGTGCTCCGCCGGAGGCACCGAACGAGACCAGGTGCCCGATCAGGTGTCCGGAGGAGAAGACGGGCCGGATGCTGATCGACGTCGGCTCGTCGGCGAGGTGGGCGAAGATCTGCGTCGAGCCGACCCAGTCGGGATTGTGGACCGCCTGTCCAGTGGCATACCGGGTGGCTGCGATCAATTCCGGCAGCCCGGCGTTCCATCGCAGCGTGGGATCGACCGCCGGGGTGGACGCCGGGACGCCCAGGAGCACACTCGCCATGTCGTCGGCGATCACCACCTTGCCCGCGGTGTCCACCGCGGCGAGCGCCGCCCCGGAGCGTGCCCTGGCCTGGGTGTAGGCCGCGGCCAGTTCGGCGCCGCTGTCCCGGGCGCGCCTCTTCAGCGGGTGCTGGGTCATGGTGACCGCGTTCGCCAGCCAGCTCCCCACGGACGCGGGAAGCCGGCTGCGCCAGCAGCAGATGCTCAGGACCGCGATCGGTTCCCTGGTCACCACGTCACGCACCGCGATGCCCGCGCAGACCCAGTTGTGGAACGCCTGGCACCAGTGCTCCGCGCCCCTGATCGGTACCGGGCCGTGCGCCTCGAGCGCCGTACCCATGGCGTTCGTGCCGACCGCGCACTCGGACCAGCAGAACCAGGGCGCCAGACGGGAGTCGTGGGCCCTGGCGAGCGTGGCTTGATCACCCCACTCGGCCAGGATCCGGCCAGTGGCATCGGTGACGGTGACGACGCCACCGAGGTTGCCCACTTCATGCGCCACGGAGGCGGCATGGAAACCCAGCTCGGCGAGGGCGACGTCGTGCTCGGGCGTGTGGTCGGGCTCCGCGACGGCCACCGGAGCCTCTGTGAGGTGAGGATCGACCCGGTACTGCTCCCGGCAGCGGTGCCAGGAGATCGCCACCAGGGGCCGGACACCCGGGATGTGATCCTCGCCCTGCACGAACCGTTCCCACGCCGCAAGCACGGTGTCGCTGCCCAGGTTCCCCGGGACGGACTCGAGCCGATGTACATCCCTCATAGTTCGGAACCGCCCTCGGTTCATCCCCGACGCCCGACGGTGTGCGCGCGGTCCGCGCCGGTCGCCGCCCGTCGCGGCCGGGCCTGCGGCGGACCGGGCACCGCGTCGCGCGGCCCTCCTGCATCGCCATGCGTTCCAGGCTGTGTCACGGACCTGCACTCCCGCACCCCCCACCCTAGGTACCGCAGCCGGGCTGCGCACGTCCCCCTCCGGGCCGCGTGTGCGGAAGGTCGCTTCCCGGCCGGCCTTCGGGCCTGCCAGGCGTTCGCCGGCCGGGCCGGCCGACCGCGACGACGGCGGCCCGGTCCGGCGTGCCGCCCTTGCCCCAGGGCCTCGCGTCGCCGGACGCGCCGACGCCGGCCGGGCGGTGCACCGGCCGGCGTTCGCGGGCGGCCGCGTCAGCCGGTGGTGACGGCGCCGTCGTCGAACTCGACGCTGCCGCCGACGACGGTGGCGCCGACGGTGACGTCGCGGATGCGGGCCGGGTCGACGCGGAAGAGGTCGTCGGAGAGGACGACCAGGTCGGCGAGCTTGCCGTTGCTCAGGGTGCCCTTGTCCCCCTCCTCCTTCACCGCGTACGCCGAACCGTACGTGTAGGCGCGTACGGCCTGCTCCACGCCGATCCGCTCGTCGGCGTTGAGGACCTCGCCGCCGGCGGTGACGCGGTTGACCATGTCGTGGATGTTCACCAGCGGGTTCCCGGTGACGACCGGCGCGTCGGAGGAGCCGGGCAGCACGGCCCCGGCGTCGAGGAGGGACTTCATCCGGTAGCACAGGCGGGCGCGCTCCGGGCCGAGGGCGCGCAGCATGCCGTCGCCGAGTTCGGAGATGAACGCGCCCTGCGGCACCGGGATGACGCCGAGGCGGACGAGGCGGGCGACCTGTTCCCCACTGGTGACACCGAAGTGCTCGATGCGGTGGCGCGGGTCGGTGCGCGGCGCCTGGAGCTGGGCGGCCTCGAAGGCGTCCAGCGCGGCGTCCACGGCGGAGTCGCCGATGGCGTGCGCCGCGACGGACCAGCCGGCCCGGTGGGCGGCGACCACGATCTCGTGCACTTCCTGCGGGGAGAACTGCATGAAGCCCTTGTTGGAGGGCTCGCCGTGGTAACAGGTGTGCATGGCGGCCGACTTGCCGATGAGGGAGCCGTCCGTGACGACCTTCACCGGTCCGAGGCGCATGTACGCGTCGCCGAAGCCGGTGCGGATGCCCAGGTCCAGGCCGAACCACTCGCGCGGGTCCCGGAAGCCCTCGAGGTAGTGCAACTTGGTGACGTACGGCATCAGCGTCGTCCTCAGCCGCAGCAGCCCCTGCTCCCGGGCGAGCTGGTAGGTGTGGAAGTCCGACGGTGAGGCGCCGATCATCTCGTGGGCGGCCAGGCCCGGCTCGGTGACGCTGGTCAGGCCCTCCGACAGGGCCTTGTCCGAGGCGAGCCGCACATGTTCGAGGACCTCCTCGGTGGGCAGCGGGCGGACCACCGAGTAGATCAGGTGCATGGCCTTCTCCTGGAGCAGGCCCTCGGGGGTGCCGTCCTCCAGGCGCGCGACATGGCCGCCGTCGATGTCGGGCACGTTGCGGCCGTCCGCGAAGCCGGCCCGGCGGAACGCCTCGGTGCTGGCCACGCCCATGTGACCGGAGACGTGCTCCAGCCACACCGGGCGGCCGCCCGCGACCTCGTCCAGCACCCGGGCGACGGGGTGGCCGCCGGTCTTGTTCTGGTCGTAGCCCGCTCCGAAGACCCACTCGTCCGGCCCGAGCAGGGCGGCCCGCTCCCGGACGGCTTCGTAGAGCTCGTCGAGGCTGCCGACCGCCTGGGCGCGCAGGTCGAGCCATGCGAGCCGGCGCCCGCGGAGGTGGATGTGGTGGTGGGCGTCGTTGAAGCCGGGCAGGACCGGGGCTCCGCCGAGGTCGAAGGTTTCGGCGGCACGCACGCCGTCGAGCTCCTCGTCCAGTCCGACGATGCGGCCGTGCAGGACGCCGAGGCGTGTGGCGGTGGGCCGTGCCGGGTCCATGGTGCGGATACGGCCGTTGGTGAAGATCGCGTCGATCTGCATGAGGGCGTTGCGCTCCTTGCGGGGTGGGGTGGGGACAGCGTGCCTTCCGGCCCGGGCGAGGGCCTGTGACGGTCCGAGGGGTCTGTGAGGGTCCGGGGGGAACACGGCGGGGCCGTGCCGCGCCGTGCGGCGTTCAGAGGGCGGCGGTGATCCGCAGACCGGAGCCGCCGGCGGCCTCGGCCGCCGCCTGGCGCTTCGCGGCGAGCCTGGCCAGCGCGATGACGCAGACCAGCGTGAGCACCAGCATCACCCCGTAGAAGATCCCGATGCCCGTCACGCCCGCGTTGATCAGCACGGTCTGGGCGATCAGCGGTGTCGCGCCGCCGATGAGCGAGGAACACAACTGGTAGGCGAGCGAGACGCCGGTGTAGCGGACGTTCGCGGGGAACACCGAGGCGAGGAAGCTCGAGAGCATCGCGTAGTACAGGACCGTGCCGAGCGTCGACAGGATCAGGCCGAGTGTGATGAGCAGCGGCCGCCCGGTCGAGATGAGCAGGAACATCGGCACCACGACGAGCACGGACAGCAGCAGGCCGCCCGCCATGACACGGGCCGCGCCGAAGCGTTCCGAGAGCTTGGCGGCCAGCGGCTGGAGCAGGAACTGCAGGACCGCGATGACCAGCAGGACGTCGAGCATGGTCTGGCGGTCGACGTTCAGTTCGGTGGTGGTCCAGGACAGGACGAAGGTGTTGTTGAAGTAGGCGGCGGCGATACCCATGATCGACGCGCCCATGCCGAGGGCGACGATGCCCGGGGCGTTGCGCAGGACCTCCAGCAGCGGGAGCCTGACGACGGCGTCCTTCTCCTTGGCGGCCTCGAAGTCCGCGGACTCCTCGACCTTCATCCGGATGATCAGGCCGACGGCGACGAGAAGGGCGGACAGGAGGAACGGCACACGCCAGCCCCAGGACAGGAACGCGTGGTCGGGCAGCGTACCGACCAGCAGGAACATCAGCGTGGCGAGGATCGAACCGGCGGGCGAGCCCTGCTGGACCCACATGCCGGCCGAGCCCTTCTTCCCCTCCGAGGCGTTCTCGGTCGCCATGAGGACCGCGCCGCCCCACTCGCCGCCGACCGCGAGGCCCTGAAGGGCACGCAGCAGTACCAGCAGGACCGGCGCGGCCACGCCGATCTGCCCGTAGGTGGGCAGCAGGCCGATGCCGAAGGTTGCGGCGCCCATCAGGAAGAGCGTGATGACCAGCGTGTTCTTGCGGCCCACGCGGTCGCCCATGTGACCGAAGACGATGCCGCCGAGGGGGCGGGCGAGGAAGCCGACCCACATGGTGGCGAAGGAGGCGAGGATGCCGGCGCCCGGCGCGGCACCGGGGTAGAAGACCTTGCTGAAGACCAGGGCAGCGGCCGTGCCGAAAATGTAGAAGTCGTACCACTCGATGGCGGTGCCGACGAAAGCAGCGGTCGTGGATCTGCGGGACGACCGGGCGGATGCCGACGTGGGCGTGCTGGGCATACGGATTTCCTCGGGGGACGGAACCTCACCACTTTGGCGCTCCACCGCACGGGTCACGAGTGCGGCGGAGCGAGGTTGGATGTATTCACGGCTCTGCGGGTATGCCCGGTCAAATAGTGGAGCCGTATGATCGCTATGCCTGAACCGTATTTCCGCAGATCGTAAGGTTGAGATGAAGCAGACCGTGCTTCGATATTTTTTGAACGTGGCCCTGCTCGGCAGCGTGTCGAAGGCCGCGGAGCGGCTCGGCGTGACTCAGCCGACGGTCTCCAGGCAGTTGGCCTCGCTCGAGAAGGAACTGGGCGCGCGCCTGTTCACCCGCACCTCCACCGGGCTCGGCCTGACCCCCGCCGGACGCAGCTTCCTCCCCGCCGCACGGGACATCCTGACGCGCATGGAACGCGGCGCCGAACTGGTGCGGGCCGTGGACAGCGGCAGACACGTCGGGATCACCGCGGTCGCACCCACGACCACCATGCACTACGTCCTCTCCCCCTTCCTCGCCCACACCGGCGCCCCCCTCGTCGACATCCGCGACACCGTGCCCGACCTCGTCTACGGGCAGGTGCTGGACGGCACGGCGGACATCGCCCTGAACACCCGGCGGGCACCACTCCAGCTCACCGAACGCCGGCTCGTCGAGATCCCCTTGAACGTGCAGGGCCCACCCGGCGGCCCCTGGTCGGGACGGGCGGCCATCGACATCCGGGAGCTGCGCGGACTGCGTGCGGTCGTACCCGGCAAGGGCAGCGCCGTGGGCGCGGTCTTCGACACCGCGGTGCGCCGCGCCGGACTGGACGTCGAGGTACACACGGTGACCAGCGCACCCGTCGCCCAGGCGGCGGCACGCGCGGGACAGGGAGTCGCCATCGTCATCGAACCTCTCCGCTTCGGCCTGGACGGCGCGCGTCTGACACAGGCCGGACGACAACTGACCATCGCCCTGTACGCGGCATGGGATCCGGACCACTACGCCGCACACGAACTCGGCGCCCTCGCCGACCGCCTCGCGGAATGGAGCACCGACACGCTCTCCGACCCGCTCACCTGGCCGGTCGAGGCCCACTAGCGACGCCAGGGCGATTCCCGCGCGCCCAGCACACCCGACGTCGATGTCGGAATCCCGCCAGCCCCGAGCCGCCCGGTGCCCGATGCTGGAGGCATGCAGAAGGGGATGCACACCCACCGCGAGCGCTGCGTGCGCGCCGTCCAGTCCAAGGACGCACGGTTCGACGGCTGGTTCTTCACCGCCGTCCTGACCACCCGCATCTACTGCCGGCCCAGCTGCCCGGTGGTGCCGCCCAAGCCCGAGAACATGACCTTCTACCCGAGCGCCGCCGCCTGCCAGCAGGCCGGGTTCCGGGCCTGCAAACGCTGCCGCCCCGACACCAGCCCCGGCTCACCGGAGTGGAACCAGCGCGCCGACGCCGTGGCCCGCGCCATGCGGCTGATCGCCGACGGCGTCGTGGACCGCGAGGGCGTGCCCGGCCTCGCCGCCCGCCTCGGTTACAGCACCCGCCAGATCGAACGCCAGCTCCTCGCCGAACTCGGCGCCGGCCCGCTCGCGATCGCCCGCGCCCAGCGCGCCCAGACCGCCCGGCTGCTCATCGAGACCACCGCCCTGCCGATGGCGGAGATCGCCTTCGCCGCCGGCTTCTCCTCCATCCGCGCCTTCAACGAGACCGTGCGGGAGGTCTTCGCCCTCTCGCCCAGCGAACTGCGCGCCCGCGTCCCACGGCAGCCCGCGGTGACCGGCCCGCCCCAGGG
>NZ_POTZ01001069.1 GCF_003236365.1 Streptomyces sp. NTH33 | reverse complement strand
GTGTGCAGGGCGGAGGCCTGCAGGGTGGCCGCGACGGTCAGTTCGAGGTTCTCCCGGGCGAGGGAGGGGATGAGGTACTTGTCGGAGATGACCTCGCCCTGTTCGGTGACCTTGATCTCGCCTTCGAGGGTGCCCCAGGGCTGGGCGAGGATGGCGTCGTGGGTGGGGCCGCCGCCGCGGCCGACGGTGCCGCCGCGGCCGTGGAAGAGGCGCAGGCGTACGCCGTAGCGGTGGGCGACGTCGCGCAGGCGGCGCTGGGCGCGGTGGATCTCCCACTGGCTGGTGGTGATGCCGCCGAACTTGGAGGAGTCGGAGTAGCCGAGCATGACCTCCTGGACGTCGCCGCGGAGGGCGACCAGGCGCCGGTAGGAGGGGTCGGCGAGCATGTCCTCGAGGATGGTGTCGGCGGCCTTCAGCTCGTCGGTGGTCTCCAGGAGCGGCACGATGCCGATCCTGGCCCAGCCGGCGTGCAGGTCGACGAGGCCGGCTTCCCTGGCCAGTACGGCGGCGGCGAAGACGTCGTCGGCGCCCTGGCACATGGAGATGATGTAGGACTCGATGACTTCGGGTCCGAAGACGTTCAGGGCTCGCAGAGCGGTCTCGAAGACGCCGAGGGTCTTGGCTCCGGCGG
>NZ_POTZ01001068.1 GCF_003236365.1 Streptomyces sp. NTH33 | reverse complement strand
ATACGCAGCCCATCAGGACGTCAACGTCATCCACCGCCACAAGCCGTGGATCCCCGACCTCGGCCACGAGGTGGGCGCGGATGACCGCGCCGTCCGGTTCGTACAGGTAGCGGCCCGGTGTGCGGACCCGGGGGTCGGGCAGGCCGCGGCCGCGCAGGGTGCGGGGGCCGGGCAGCAGGGTCGCGCGGACCAGGCCCGGCTCGGTGCCGAACCACAGCACCGCCTCCTTCACGTCCCCGCCGTCGGAGATCCACTCCGCCTCGGCCCGCGGCGGGACCGCCTCGTGCGGGATGCCGGGGGCGATCTTCAGGGCGGCGTGCGGTGCCCTGAGGGCCGTCTCGACGGCCCAGGAGAGCGGGGGCGAGTAGGCCTCCGGGTCGAAGATCCGCCCGCGTCCGCCTCTGCGGGCGGGGTCGACGAAGACGGCGTCGTACGGCGACGGGTCCACCTCCGTCACGTCCGCCTCCCGCACCTCGATCAGGCCGGTGAGTCCGAGGGCCTCGGCGTTCGCGCGGGCCGCGGCGGCGGTCAGCGGATCCCGGTCCACGGCGAGGACCCGGATCCCCGCGCGGGCCAGCGCGATCGCGTCGCCGCCGATGCCGCAGCACAGGTCGGCGACGGAGGTCACCCCCAGCT
>NZ_POTZ01001067.1 GCF_003236365.1 Streptomyces sp. NTH33 | reverse complement strand
GTTCTCGGGGGTGTCGTCCTCGGGTTTCCGCCTCGGCTTCGGCTCGGGCTCGTCGAACGCCGGACGGGCGTGGTGCCAGGGGGCGTCCGAGCTGCGCGGGGCCGTGGGAGGCGCGGGAGGCGTGGGCGACTGGCCGGCCGCCGCCGCGCGCTGGGAGGCCGAACCCTCGCTCGCACTGCGCGCGCGACGCGGCCCGGCGCCGGCTCGCTGGGAAGCCGACCCCTCGGACGCGCTCCGCGCCCGCCGGGGCCCGGACCGGGCCCCGGGGGGCGCCCCCGCGGCCGGCGTGCCGGGCTCATGGGCCGCCGAAGCCTCCGCGGCCGGCCCTTCCGCCGCCGCGGCCTGCGACACCGCGCCTTCGGCCGCGGCCTGCTTCTGCCGCGCGGCGCTCCCGGCCACCGCCACGCCGTCTTCCGCGGGTGCGCCCTCGGCCGCCGTCGCAGCCTCCGGACCCGCACCCTCTGTTCCTGCCACGTGCTGACTGGCCGACCCCTCGCTCGCGCTCCGCGTCCGGCGGGGCCTCACGGCCCCGGTCGCATCCGTCGCGGGGCCGGCCTGGCTTGCCGAGCCCTCCGCCGCCGTGCGGGTGCGCCGTACCGGACGGTCGCCCGCCGCGCGGGCCGCGCCCCTTGCGGGGC
>NZ_POTZ01001066.1 GCF_003236365.1 Streptomyces sp. NTH33 | reverse complement strand
CAGGTGGGCGGGGCCGCGTTGCTGTGGACGGCGACGGCGGCCGTACCGACGGCGGTGACGCTGCGGGCGTGGCGCTGCCGCGGGGCCCGGGCGCCGGTGGGCGACGGAGCCCGGGGGACGATCGGCAAGCCCCGGGCGGGCGAGGCCGTCACGGGTCCGGAGCCTTCGGCCGTCGACGGGCGCGTACGCCGGCGGGGCCCGCTCCTCCGGTGGAGGCCCGCGGCGACACCGCTCCCACGGGCCACACCGGTGCCCCGTGGCCACGACGACGCCCTCGAGTCGTACGACGTACTGCCCCTCGACCCGCCGGCGCCCGGATCCGCCGCTTCCTGGCAGGGCGACGACAGCGCCCGCCGCGCCCGCTGGGCCGTGCTGAAGGAGGCGGCGAAGGGGGCCACAGAGCCGAAGGGGACCGTGGAGCCGGAGGAAGCCGCCGACCGGGAGGAAGCCGCCGGCCCGGAGGAAGCAAAGGCGGACAACGTGAAGGCGGACGGCGTAAAGACGGACGGCGTAAAGACGGATGGCGCAAGGACGGACGGCGCAAGGACGGACGGCGCAAGGACGGACGCCACGAAGGCGGAGGACACGAAGGCGGACGGCATCACGGAGCCGGTGGAGCCCCCGCCACTCCCCGGGGG
>NZ_POTZ01001065.1 GCF_003236365.1 Streptomyces sp. NTH33 | reverse complement strand
GTCTGGGGGCGTGCCGAGCAGCGTCCCCCGCACCCGGCTGCGGAAGTCCTGCTGCTCGGCACGCCCCCAGACGGCACCGGACGTCGTACCCACCCAGACCTCCTCGCGGCACCGTCCGTACGTACGACAATTCGTCACTGTAATCGAACGGGAACGGTCTGTTCAGGAAGTGATCGAAAGGGGGCGGTCGAAAGGGACGGTTGAAAAGGGGAAGGCCGGTGCCGCTATTCGACGACCACGACCCGCGTCCCCTTCGCGCCGAACGTCCACAGGGCGTCCCCGTCGTCCTTGCCCATGCGGATGCCGCCCGTCTTGGCGCCGGAGGCGGGGGGTGGGGGCGAGGAGCCGTCGACGGCGTTGCTGAAGGCGATGAAGACGCCCGACTTGCCCGCGAAGTACATGATGTGCTCGATCTGCACGCCGTCCGAGCCGGTCGTCGCGGGGACGCGCTGGGAGATCGCGTAGGAGTCGGGGTCCGGGCTCACCGTGCCCGGCCAGACCGTGAAGGTACGGGTGGGCTTGTCGCTCGCGTCGACCAGCCACACCCGCTTCTGGGCGAGGGCGTAGACGATCCGGCGGCCCGTGCCCGGCCAAACCCCGCACCACCCTCTACGGAGAGGTCCCGGAGGAGCGGCAGCGGGC
>NZ_POTZ01001064.1 GCF_003236365.1 Streptomyces sp. NTH33 | reverse complement strand
CACCTCGACCCGCTCGCCCCCGACCTCGCCACCCGCACCAGCCGGATCGCGCACCGGCTGGACGCGCTCGGCCTGGAGGTCACTGTGGAGACGGGCGCCCGCTACGTGCTCGACCCGCGCCGCAAACACGGCCCCTCCCTCCTGGACGCGGACCCCGGGGACCGCGCCCGCCGTGCCGACCTGCTGCTCCGGGCGGTACGCGTGGCCGCCGACCTGGGCGCCCACGCCGTGCACTGCTTCAGCGGCATCATCCCGCCCGGCACCGACCAGGACACGGCGTGGAAGCGGCTGGCCGAGTCCCTGGCCCCCGTCCTGGAGGCGGCCGGTGCCGCCGGCGTCCCCCTTGCCGTGGAACCCGAGCCGGGCCACCTCCTCGCCACCCTCGCCGACTTCCACCACCTGCGCCGCCTCCTCGGCGACCCCGGGCACCTCGGCCTGACCCTCGACATCGGCCACTGCCAGTGCCTCGAACCGCTCCCGCCCGCCGACTGCGTCCGCGCCGCCGCGCCCTGGCTCAAGCACGTCCAGATCGAGGACATGCGCCGCGGCGTCCACGAACACCTGCCCCTCGGGGACGGCGAGATCGACTTCCCGCCCGTCCTCGAGGCCCTGGCCGCCACCGGCTACCAGGACCTGACCGTCGTGGAAC
>NZ_POTZ01001063.1 GCF_003236365.1 Streptomyces sp. NTH33 | reverse complement strand
GGTGATGCCGAGGTCCATGGTGAGCCGGTCGCCCCCGGGGGTCTCGGGGGGCTGTGAACCGAAGCCGACGACGGGTCCGCCGGGTGTCTTCGCCTCGGCCACCCGGGGTTCGATGTCGTGCCACTCGCCGTCGCGCAGCCGGAACAGTCCGCCCGCGCCGACCCCGAAGAAGACCCGGGTCCGGCACTCGGGGTCGGCGGGCAGGAGCAGGCAGCGCAGGGTGGTCGTGTACTCCTCCGGGTCGAGGCCCCGTTCGGCGGCACCGGCGCGGAGTCTGCCGAGGCTGCGGTCGGTGAGCCGGTGCAGCCCCGACTTCAGGTCGCCGCGCCGGGCCGCCCGCATGTCCTCGACGAGCCGCGCGTGACTGCGGCCCACGGCCCGCGCGATCCACCGGCACACCTCGGCCGCAGCGCGGTGCGCGCCCGGCGCGGCCCGGGCCCCGGTGGCCATCGCGACGAGAACGAGCGCCTGTTCCCCCGCTCCGAACCGCGCGACGAGCAGGGCGTCCCGCCGCGGCTCCCCCCGGTACCGCGCGGAATCCCCCCGGACCGAAACCGCCCGTAAGGTACAGGCCCCGTGACCGGCCCCCTCCAGCACGGTGTCCGGCACCAGCTCGCCGAGCTCCTCCGGATCGGCGAGCTGGTGCCGGAC
>NZ_POTZ01001062.1 GCF_003236365.1 Streptomyces sp. NTH33 | reverse complement strand
GGGGAGCGGGCCGCCTGACAGGACCTGACAGCAGGGGGTGATTCGCCGGACCGTCCGGCAGGTCGCGGCCCGTTCCCCGGGTCCGCGCGGGGCGAATGTGATCGGATGGTGGGTACGGGACCCGGCAACGGGATCCTGGCCGAAAGGTCCCCAGTCGAAAGGCAAGGAAGAACCGTGGCAACCACGCGCACCGCTCACACCGTCTGGGAAGGCAACCTGCTCGAGGGCAACGGCGTCGTCACCTTCGACTCCTCCGGCATCGGCCAGCAGCCGGTGTCGTGGCCGTCGCGCGCCGAGCAGGCGAACGGGAAGACCAGCCCCGAGGAGCTGATCGCCGCCGCCCACTCCAGCTGCTTCGCCATGGCGCTGTCGCACGGCCTGGCCGGCGCCGGCACCCCGCCCACCAAGCTCGAGACGAAGGCCGACGTCACCTTCCAGCCGGGTGAGGGCATCACCGGCATCCACCTCAGCGTCGAGGGCACGGTCCCCGGCATCGACAACGACGCGTTCGTCGCCGCCGCCGAGGAGGCCAAGAAGAACTGCCCCGTCAGCCAGGCCCTGACCGGTACGACGATCAGCCTGGACGCGAAGCTCGCCTGACGCGAGACGTACGCACGTCCCCTGTCCCCCGTCCCCCGTCCGCCGATGCCGCAC
>NZ_POTZ01001061.1 GCF_003236365.1 Streptomyces sp. NTH33 | reverse complement strand
TGGTGGGGGTGGGCCAGCAGGGACCCGTGCAGAAGTAGTCCACGCCGTCCTGCACGGCGGCCGCGGCGGCCTCGGGCCCGGTGTGCGTGGACCGCCCGATCAGGACGCCGCCGCCGAGTATCGCGCGGGCCGCGGGAACGGGGAGGTCCCCCTGCCCCAGGTGCAGCACGTCGGAGCCGGCGGCGTGGGCGACGTCCGCCCGGTCGTTGACCGCGAGCAGCTTCCCGTGCCGGGCACAGGCCTCGGCGAACACCTCGAGGTGCTCCAGCTCCTCCCCCGCCTCCAATCCCTTGTCCCGCAACTGCACGACGTCGACGCCCCCCGCGAGCACGGCGTCCAGGAACGCGGCGAGGTCGCCCTGCCGGCGGCGGGCGTCGGTGCACAGATAGAGCCGCGCACCGGCGAGCCGCTCCCGGGCGCCGGTGACGGCAGTGGTGTCGGACATGGCGGATCCCCCCTGGGACTCATCGGTTCGGGTGCGTGGCCGGCGTACGAGCACGGCGACGTGTACGCGGCGTGGGCGGCGTGGGCGGCCGGTGGGATGCGCCGGTCGCCCCCGAAAGGGACCGCCCACGCCGCTTCGGGTGTGCGGGTCAGACCGCCAGGGCCTGGGCGCGGCGCTTCACCTCTGTGCCGCGGTTCTCGCTCAGGGCCTGGG
>NZ_POTZ01001060.1 GCF_003236365.1 Streptomyces sp. NTH33 | reverse complement strand
CCCGAGTGGTGGGCACCGGTCGCCGGGGTGGCGCTGGCGGTGCTGGGCGCCTCGGTGCTGCCGGTCTTCGCGGGGGTCGTGGGAATGCCGCTGCTGCGCCGTGCCCGGCTCGCCCGGGCCGCGCGCCGCGAACAGGAGCGGCGGGCGGACGCGGTGATCGCCCTGTGCGGGGCGCTCGCCGGTGAGGTGCGTGCCGGGCGGCAGCCGGGTGAGGCGCTGCTGTGCGCCGCGCGGGACTCCGGCGGGCTCGGCGACGCGCAGGCGGCGGTGCTGGCGGCGGCCCGTTTCGGCGGGGATGTGTCCGCCGCGCTCGCCGCGGCGGCGCGGCAGCCGGGTGCCGAGGGGCTGCGGGGGCTCGCAGCCTGCTGGCGGGTGGCCGTGGACCAGGGCGCGGGACTGGCGGCCGGGCTCGACCGACTCGACGGGGCGCTGCGGGCGGAACGGGACCAACGCGCCGATCTGCGCGCCCAGCTGTCGGGAGCCAGGGCGACGGCCGTGATGCTCGCCGGTCTGCCGGCCCTGGGGCTCCTGCTGGGCACGACCATGGGGGCCGACCCCCTGCGTGTGCTGCTGCACACGGGAGCGGGCCTGGGCTGCCTGGTCATCGGTGGCCTGCTGGAGGGTGCGGGGCTGTGGTGGGCCCTGCGGATCGTACGAG
>NZ_POTZ01000105.1 GCF_003236365.1 Streptomyces sp. NTH33 | reverse complement strand
CGGGCCATCCGGTGCAGCAGCTCCGCCGTGGCGCCCCGCCCCGGCAGCGAGCCGGCCCGCCCCAGGTGGGGGGTCGAGTTCAGCAGTCCGAACACCGAGTGGACGGCCGACCGCGCGGCCGGCTCCGAAAGCTCCGGATGCACCCGCCGGACCACCTCCACCCACAACTCCACGTACTGCCGCTGGAGCTGCCGCACCAGCTTCCGGTCACTGTCCCGCAGGCGGTCCAGCTCCCGGTCGTGCAGGGTGATGAGCGGACGGTCGTCGAGCGCGAAGTCGATGTGCCCCTCGATGAGGGAGTCGAGCACGGCCTCCGGACCGTCCGGACCGGCACCCCCGTCCGCCTCCGCCAGCCGCCGCTTCGCCCCCGTCAGCAACTGTCCGCTGATGCCGACCAGCAGCTCCGCGAGCATCGCGTCCTTGCCCGCGAAGTGCCGGTAGAGCCCCGGTCCGCTGATGCCCACCGCGGCGCCTATCTCGTCGACGCCGACGCCGTGGAAGCCGCGCTCGGCGAAGAGCCGCGCGGCCTCCTTGAGGATCTGCTCGCGTCGGGTGGGGGCGTCGGTTCGCGTGGTCATGAAAACAATTCTAGACAGCGAGGTTAGCGGTCGTTAACCTGGAGGGAATGCGTTAACGGTCATTAACACGTAAGGGGACCGCAGGATGCATCAGGCACCGGAGCTGACGAGCGCGGCCGACCCCGCGTCGGAGGCCTGGCGGGCCAACGAGGAGGCTCACCGCGCGCTCGCCGAGGAGCTGCGCGGCAAGCTCGCCGCCGCCCGGCTCGGCGGCGGCGAGAGGGCGAGGGCGCGGCACACCGCGCGCGGAAAGCTGCTGCCGCGCGACCGCGTGGACACGCTGCTCGACCCCGGCTCGCCCTTCCTGGAGCTGGCGCCGCTGGCCGCCGACGGGATGTACGACGGGCAGGCCCCGGCCGCCGGGGTCATCGCCGGGATCGGCAGGGTCGGCGGACGCGAGTGCGTGATCGTCGCCAACGACGCCACCGTCAAGGGTGGGACGTACTACCCGATGACGGTGAAGAAGCACCTGCGCGCGCAGGAGGTGGCCCTGGAGAACCGCCTCCCGTGCCTGTACCTGGTCGACTCCGGCGGCGCCTTCCTGCCCCTGCAGGACGAGGTCTTCCCCGACCGTGAGCACTTCGGCCGGATCTTCTACAACCAGGCCCGCATGTCCGGCGCCGGCATCCCGCAGATCGCGGCGGTCCTCGGCTCCTGCACGGCCGGCGGGGCGTACGTCCCGGCGATGAGCGACGAGGCCGTGATCGTCCGCAACCAGGGCACGATCTTCCTGGGCGGGCCCCCGCTGGTGAAGGCGGCCACCGGCGAGGTCGTCACCGCCGAGGAGCTGGGCGGCGGCGAGGTGCACTCCCGCGTCTCCGGCGTCACCGACCACCTCGCGGAGGACGACGCCCACGCCCTGCGGATCGTCCGCACCATCGTCTCCACCCTCCCCGCGCGCGGGAAGCTGCCCTGGGAGGTCACCGAGGCCGTCGAGCCGAAGGTCGACCCCGCCGGGCTCTACGGCGCCGTCCCGGCCGACCCCCGCACCCCCTACGACGTCCGCGAGATCATCGCGCGCGTGGTGGACGGCTCCCGCTTCGCCGAGTTCAAGGCCGAGTTCGGGCAGACCCTGGTCACCGGCTTCGCCCGGATCCACGGCCACCCGGTCGGGATCGTCGCCAACAACGGCATCCTGTTCTCCGAGTCCGCCCAGAAGGGCGCCCACTTCATCGAGCTGTGCGACCAGCGCGGCATCCCGCTGCTGTTCCTGCAGAACATCTCCGGCTTCATGGTGGGCAGGGACTACGAGGCGGGCGGCATCGCCAAGCACGGCGCCAAGATGGTCACGGCCGTCGCCTGCACACGCGTGCCCAAGCTGACGGTGGTCGTCGGCGGGTCGTACGGCGCGGGGAACTACTCCATGTGCGGCAGGGCGTACTCCCCGCGCTTCCTGTGGATGTGGCCGAACGCCAAGATCTCGGTCATGGGCGGCGAGCAGGCCGCCTCCGTCCTCGCCACCGTCAAGCGCGACCAGCTCGAGGCCCGTGGGGAGCAGTGGCCCGCCGAGGACGAGGAGTCCTTCAAGGCGCCCGTCCGCGCCCAGTACGAGCACCAGGGCAACGCCTACTACGCCACCGCCCGCCTCTGGGACGACGGCGTGATCGACCCGCTGGAAACCCGCCAGGTGCTGGGCCTGGCCCTGACCGCGTGTGCCAACGCTCCGCTGGGCGACCCCCAGTTCGGCGTCTTCCGGATGTGAGGGGGAGCTCGTAGAGATGTTCGAAACAGTTCTGGTGGCCAACCGCGGCGAGATCGCCGTCCGCGTCATCCGCACCCTGCGCGCGCTCGGCGTGCGCTCGGTGGCCGTCTTCTCCGACGCCGACGCGGACGCCCGGCACGTCCGGGAGGCCGACACGGCGGTACGGATCGGCCCGGCGCCCGCGGCCGAGAGCTACCTGTGCGTCGACCGGTTGCTGGAGGCCGCCGCCCGCACCGGCGCCCAGGCCGTCCACCCCGGGTACGGCTTCCTCGCGGAGAACGCCGGCTTCGCGCGCGCCTGCGAGGAGGCCGGGCTGGTCTTCATCGGCCCTCCCGCGGACGCGATCTCCCTCATGGGTGACAAGATCCGCGCCAAGGAGACGGTGAAGGCGGCCGGGGTGCCGGTGGTCCCCGGTTCCAGCGGCTCCGGGCTGACCGACGAGCAGCTCGCCGAGGCCGCCCGCGAGATCGGCATGCCGGTGCTGCTCAAACCCTCCGCCGGAGGCGGCGGCAAGGGCATGCGGCTGGTGCGGGACGCGGACCGGATCGCCGAGGAGATCGCCGCCGCCCGCCGCGAGGCCCGCGCCTCCTTCGGCGACGACACCCTCCTCGTCGAGCGCTGGATCGACCGGCCCCGGCACATCGAGATCCAGGTCCTGGCCGACGGCCACGGCAACGTCGTGCACCTCGGCGAGCGCGAGTGCTCACTCCAGCGCCGCCACCAGAAGATCATCGAGGAGGCGCCGAGCGTGCTCCTCGACGAGGAGACCCGGGCCGCGATGGGCGAGGCCGCGGTCCAGGCCGCCCGCTCCTGCGGCTACCGGGGCGCGGGCACGGTGGAGTTCATCGTGCCCGGCGGGGACCCGACCGCGTACTACTTCATGGAGATGAACACCCGCCTCCAGGTGGAGCACCCGGTCACCGAGCTGATCACGGGGCTGGACCTGGTGGAGTGGCAGCTGCGGGTGGCGGCGGGCGAGCCGCTGGCGTTCGCCCAGGAGGACATCCGGCTGACCGGTCACGCCGTCGAGGCCCGCCTGTGCGCGGAGGACCCGGCGCGCGGGTTCCTGCCCTCGGGCGGCACCGTGCTGCGGCTGCGCGAGCCGCAGGGGGACGGGGTGCGCACCGACTCCGGGCTGAGCGAGGGCACGGAGGTCGGCAGCCTGTACGACCCGATGCTGTCCAAGGTGATCGCCTACGGCCCGGACCGCGCCACCGCGCTCAGGAAACTCCGTGCGGCCCTGACCCGCACGGTCACGCTGGGCGTGCAGACCAACGCCGGGTTCCTGCGCCGGCTGCTGGCCCACCCGGCCGTGGTGGCGGGCGAGCTGGACACCGGGCTGGTGGAGCGGGTGGTCGACGAGCTGGTCGCCACGGACGTGCCGGAGGAGGTGTACACGGCGGCGGCGCTGCTGCGCCAGGCGGCGCTCGGCCCCGCTCGCGCGACCGGCTGGGTGGACCCGTTCTCCGTCGCGGACGGCTGGCGCCTGGGCGGCGAGTCGGCCTGGACGGTCCACCCTCTGCGCGTGCCGGGGCACGAACCGGTCACCGTGCGCGTGCGCAGCATGCCGGACGGCGGGATCGAGGTGCTGCCGGATGGGGCCGACAGGCCTCGTCGGGGGTCCGGGGGCCTGCCCCCGCGAGCCGGGGACGACGGCCGGTTCACCTTCCGGCTCGACGGTGTCGTGCACACCTTCGCCGCCCTGCCGGACGGCACCTGGCTGGGCCGCGACGGCGACGCCTGGCACGTGCGCGACCACGACCCGGTGGCCGCCTCCCTCAACCGCGCGTCCCACTCCGGCGCCGACTCCCTCACCGCCCCCATGCCGGGCACGGTCACGGTGGTGAAGGTCGCCGTCGGCGACGAGGTGGCCGCGGGCCAGAGCCTGCTGGTGGTCGAGGCGATGAAGATGGAGCACGTCATCTCCGCCCCGCACGCCGGCACCGTCACCGAACTGGACGTCGCGCCGGGCACGACGGTCGCCATGGACCAGGTGCTGGCGGTCATCGCGCCCGCGGAGACCGCACCGGAGGAGGAGACGGAATGAGCACTCCCGCACTCGGCCTGCCCATGGTCGTCCCGGCCCCCGACCTGCCCGCCCGGGTCAGGATCCACGAGGTCGGCCCGCGCGACGGACTGCAGAACGAGAAGGCGACCGTGCCGACCGAGGTCAAGGCGGAGTTCATCCGCCGCCTCGCCGACGCGGGCCTGAGGACGGTCGAGGCCACCAGCTTCGTCCACCCGAAATGGGTGCCCCAACTGACCGACGCGGAAGCGCTGTTCCCGCAGGTCAAGGATCTGGAAGGGGTGCGTCTGCCGGTCCTGGTGCCCAACATGCGCGGCCTGGAGCGCGCGCTCGCCCTCGGAGGGGACCGCATCGCCGTGTTCGCCAGCGCCACCGAGTCCTTCGCCAAGGCCAACCTCAACCGCACGGTGGCGGAGTCCCTCGCGGTGTTCGAGCCCGTGGTGGCCCGTGCGAAGGACGAGGGCGCCCACGTCCGCGGCTATGTCTCCATGTGCTTCGGCGACCCCTGGGAGGGCGCCGTCCCCCTCCACCAGGTCGTCGACGTGTGCAGGGCGCTGCTGGACATGGGCTGCGACGAGCTGAGCCTCGGGGACACGATCGGTGTCGCGACCCCCGGTCACGTGCTGGAACTGCTGGCCGCGCTGGGCGAGCGGCACGTGCCGACCTCCGTGCTCGGCGTGCACTTCCACGACACCTACGGCCAGGCCCTCGCCAACACCCTGGCCGCGCTCCAGCACGGCGTCACCACCGTCGACGCCTCCGCGGGCGGCCTCGGCGGCTGCCCGTACGCCAAGTCCGCCACCGGCAACCTCGCCACCGAGGACCTGGTGTGGATGCTGCACGGCCTCGGCATCGACACCGGGATCGACCTCGGCCGCCTCGTCGCCACGAGCGAGTGGATGGCCGACCGGCTGGGCCGTCCCAGCCCTTCCCGTACCCTCCGTGCCCTCTCCCACAAGGAGCAGTGATCGTCGATGAACCACCGTCTGACCCCCGAGCTGGAGGAACTCCGCCGCACCGTCGAGGAGTTCGCGCACGACGTCGTGGCTCCCAAGATCGGCGACTTCTACGAGCGGCACGAGTTCCCGTACGAGATCGTCCGGGAGATGGGCCGGATGGGCCTGTTCGGGCTGCCGTTCCCGGAGGAGTACGGCGGCATGGGCGGCGACTACCTGGCCCTCGGCATCGCGCTGGAGGAGCTGGCCCGGGTGGACTCCTCGGTCGCCATCACCCTGGAGGCCGGTGTGTCGCTCGGCGCCATGCCGCTGCACCTGTTCGGCACCGAGGAGCAGAAGCGGCAGTGGCTGCCGAAGCTGTGCTCCGGCGAGATGCTGGGCGCCTTCGGTCTGACGGAGCCGGACGGCGGCTCGGACGCGGGGGCGACCCGTACGACGGCCCGCCTGGACGCGGACACGAACGAGTGGGTGATCAACGGCACCAAGTGCTTCATCACCAACTCGGGCACGGACATCACGGGCCTGGTGACGGTGACGGCGGTGACCGGCCGCAAGCCCGACGGCCGCCCGCTGATCTCCGCGATCATCGTCCCCTCGGGCACGCCCGGCTTCACGGTGGCGCCCGCCTACTCGAAGGTCGGCTGGAACGCCTCGGACACCCGTGAGCTGTCCTTCTCCGACGTCCGGGTGCCGGCGGCGAACCTGCTGGGCGAGGAGGGCCGCGGCTACGCGCAGTTCCTGCGGATCCTGGACGAGGGCCGCATCGCCATCGCGGCGCTGGCGACGGGGCTCGCGCAGGGCTGCGTGGACGAGTCGGTGAAGTACGCCAAGGAGCGCCACGCGTTCGGCAGGCCGATCGGCTCCAACCAGGCCATCCAGTTCAAGATCGCCGACATGGAGATGAAGGCCCACACGGCCCGCCTCGCCTGGCGCGACGCGGCCTACCGGCTGGTCGCGGGCGAACCCTTCAAGAAGGAGGCGGCCCTCGCGAAGCTCTACTCCTCCACGGTCGCCGTCGACAACGCCCGTGACGCCACCCAGGTCCACGGCGGCTACGGCTTCATGAACGAGTACCCGGTCGCCCGGATGTGGCGCGACTCCAAGATCCTGGAGATCGGCGAGGGCACGAGCGAGGTGCAGCGGATGCTGATCGCGAGGGAGCTGGGCCTGACGGGCTGACGCCTTCCGGGCGCGGGCGCGGCGCCCCACCCCCTGGACAGCGACTTAGGTTAGGCTAACCTACCTTTGAACCTGTCCGGCGGGCGCCCCGCCCCGTTCGAAAGCAGTCACACCCATGCCCAACGCCCGTGCCACCACCCTCTCCCGCCGCGGCATCCTCGCCGCGGGCGGCGCCCTCGGCCTCGGCGCCGTGCTCGCAGCCTGCGGCGGCGAGGACGCGAAAAGCGGTGGGACGGGCGGCGGAACGGCCGCCGCCAAGACCGGCCCCTGGTCCTTCGAGGACGACCGGGGACAGTCCGTCAAGGCCGGCAGAGTCCCCTCGCGCATCGTGGCCTTCGTCGGCGTGGCCGCCGCGCTGTACGACTACGGCGTCCGGGTCGAGGGCGTCTTCGGCCCGACGACGACCAAGGACGGCAAGGCCGACGTCCAGGCCGGCGACATGGACGTCAGCAAGGTGACGGTCCTCGGCAACGCGTGGGGCCAGTTCAACATCGAGAAGTACGCGGCCCTCGCCCCCGACGCCCTGATCTCGACGATGTTCGACGACGCCGGCACCCTCTGGTACGTCCCGGAGGAGTCGAAGAAGAAGATCCTCGCCGTCGGCGCCCCCACCGTCGGCATCTCCGTCTACGACCGGCAGCTGACCGAGCCGCTGGAGCGCATGCTGGCGCTCGCGAAGTCCCTCGGCGCGGACGCCACCACCGACAAGGTCAGGCAGGCGAAGAAGCGTTTCGAAGAAGCGGCCGCCCGGCTGCGCGCCGCCGCCAGGGCCAAGCCGGACATCAAGGTGATGGCGGGGTCGGCCGGCCAGGACCTGTTCTACGTCTCCGGCAGCGACCTCTCGGTCGACCTGGAGTACTTCAAGGCCCTCGGCGTGAACCTCGTCGAGCCCCCGGAGAGCGCCAAGAAGCAGGGCGGCGGCTGGTTCGAGTCGCTGAGCTGGGAGAACGCCGACAAGTACGCGGCGGACGTCATCATGATGGACAACCGCACCTCGGCCATCCAGCCCGCCGACATCACCCAGGCCACCTGGAAGAAGCTCCCCGCCGTCAAGGCCGGCCAGGTCGTCCCGCGCACCGCCGAGCCGATCCTGTCCTACGACAAGTGCGCCCCGCTCCTGGAGGACCTGGCGAAGGCCATCGAGACGGCCAGGAAGGTGAGCTGACCCCTCACGGGGAGGGCCGGCTCGGCGCGGTGGAGTGACACCGGCCGGAGGAGGGGCGGCGTTTCACCGAAGCTCAACTTAGGTTAGGCTAACTTAAGTTGATGTCGCGCGGCTCCGCCCCTCATCGCGTCCCCACGGACGTCCCCACCCACCGGAGGTCCCCCCATGCGCTCACACCTGCTCAATGACCTCACCGCGGAGCACTACCGACGCTCCGTGAAAGAAGGAGTGGAGCGGGTGGCTGCCAGGCTCGCCGCCACCGACCGCCCGTTCACCGGGATCACGGCCGACGCCCTCGCCCCCCGCATCGAGCGGATCGACCTCGACCGGCCGCTGGGCGACACCACCGCGGCCCTCGACGAGCTGGAGGAGGTCTACCTGCGGGACGCGGTCTACTTCCACCACCCCCGCTACGTCGCCCACCTCAACTGCCCGGTCGTCATCCCCGCGGTGCTCGGCGAGGCCGTCCTGTCCGCCGTCAACTCCTCGCTGGACACCTGGGACCAGTCGGCCGGCGGCACCCTGATCGAGCGCAGGCTCATCGACTGGACGGCCGCCCGCGCCGGCCTCGGCCCCGCCGCCGACGGCGTGTTCACCTCCGGCGGCACCCAGTCCAACCTCCAGGCGCTGCTGCTCGCCCGTGAGGAGGCCAAGACGGACGACCTCGCGAGGCTGCGGATCCTCACGTCCGAGATCAGCCACTTCAGCGTGCGGAAGTCGGCGAAACTGCTGGGTCTGGGCCCCGAGTCGGTGGTCCCCGTGCCCGTCGACCACGACCAGCGGATGCGGACGGTCGCACTCGCCCGTGAACTGGAGCGCTGCCGCCGCGACGGCCTGGTCCCGATGGCCGTGGTCGCCACCGCCGGCACCACCGACTTCGGCTCCATCGACCCGCTGCCCGAGATCGCCGAGCTGTGCGCGCGGTACGGCACCTGGCTGCACGTCGACGCGGCCTACGGCTGCGGCCTGCTGGTCTCCCCCACCCGCCGCCACCTGCTCGCCGGCATCGAACACGCCGACTCGGTCACCGTCGACTACCACAAATCCTTCTTCCAGCCGGTCAGTTCGTCCGCCGTGCTGGTCCGGGACGCCGCCACCCTGCGGCACGCCACCTACCACGCGGACTACCTCAACCCGCGCCGCGCGGCGACCGAGCGCATCCCCAACCAGGTCGACAAGTCCCTGCAGACCACCCGCCGCTTCGACGCCCTCAAACTGTGGATGACACTGCGCGTGATGGGCGCCGACGGGATCGGCCGGCTCTTCGACGAGGTGTGCGACCTGGCGGCCGAGGGCTTCCGGCTGCTCGCCGCCGACCCGCGCTACGACGTGGTGGCCGAACCGGCCCTGTCCACCCTGGTCTTCCGCTACGTCCCGGCCGCCGTCACCGACCCGGCCGAGACCGACCGTGCCAACCTCCACGCCCGCAAGGCCCTGTTCGCCTCCGGCGACGCCGTGGTCGCGGGCACCACGGTCGCCGGCCGCCACTACCTGAAGTTCACCCTGCTCAACCCCGAGACGAAGCCGGACGACCTCGCCGCCGTCCTCGACCTGATCGCCGGCCACGCCGAGCAGTACCTGGGAGAGTCCCTTGACCGTGCGTCCTGAAGTCCCCACCTCCCCTTACGACTTCGTGGGGATCGGGCTCGGCCCCTTCAACCTCGGCCTCGCCTGCCTCACCGAGCCGATCACCGGACTCGACGGGGTCTTCCTGGAGTCCAGGCCCGGCTTCGAGTGGCACTCGGGGATGTTCCTCGACGGCGCCCATCTGCAGACCCCGTTCCTGTCGGACCTGGTGACCCTGGCCGACCCGACGTCCCCGTACTCCTTCCTCAACTACCTGAAGGAGAAGGGCCGTCTGTACTCGTTCTACATCCGCGAGAACTTCTACCCCCTCCGGGTCGAGTACGACGACTACTGCCGCTGGGCGGCGGCCGGGCTGAGCAGCGTCCGCTTCGGCACGACCGTGACCGAGGTGACGTACGACGAGACGGACGAGCTGTACGCCGTACGGACGCACACCGGGGCGACCTACCGCGCCCGCAGGCTGGTCCTCGGCACCGGCACCCCGCCGCACCTCCCGGACGCCTGCCGCGGCCTGGGCGGCGACTTCGTCCACACCTCCCGCTACCGGGAGCACAGGGCACGGCTCCAGCGCAAGGAGTCGATCACCCTGGTCGGCAGCGGCCAGTCCGCCGCCGAGATCTACCACGACCTGCTCGGCGGGATCGACGTCCACGGCTACCGGCTGAACTGGGTCACCCGCTCCCCGCGCTTCTTCCCGCTGGAGTACACCAAGCTCACCCTGGAGATGACCTCCCCGGAGTACATCGACTACTACCACGCGCTGCCGGAGCCGACCCGCTACCGCCTCACCGAACAACACAAGGGCCTGTTCAAGGGCATCGACGGCGACCTGATCAACGACATCTTCGACCTGCTCTACCGGAAGAACCTCGCCGGCCCGGTCCCCACCCGCCTGCTCACCAACTCCGCGCTCACCGAGGCGGCGTACGACGACGGCACGTACACCCTCACCTTCCGCCAGGAGGAGCAGGGCAAGGACTTCGAGCTGCGCAGCGAGGGCCTGATCCTGGCGACCGGCTACCGGTACGCCGAACCGGAGTTCCTGCGGCCGGTCCGCGACCGCCTGCGCTACGACTCCCACGGCAACTTCGACATCGCCCGCAACTACGCCGTCGACGTCACCGGCCGGGGCGTCTTCCTCCAGAACGCCGGCGTGCACACCCACAGCGTCACCAGCCCCGACCTGGGCATGGGCGCGTACCGCAACAGCTGCATCATCCGGGAGCTGCTCGGCACCGAGTACTACCCGGTCGAGAAGTCCATCGCATTCCAGGAGTTCGCGGTATGACGACCTTCACGATCCGTCCGCTCGACCCGCTGAAGGACGCCGAGCTGCTGCACGGCTGGGTCACGCACCCCAAGGCCGGGTTCTGGATGATGTGGGACGCGAGCCTGGAGGACGTCGAGCGCGCCTATGCCAAGATCGCCGCCGACGAGCACCACCACGCGTTCCTCGGCCTGCACGACGGGGAGCCCGCCTTCCTGATGGAGCGGTACGACCCCGCCCACCGGGAGCTGGCCGGGCTGTACGAGCCCGAGCCGGGCGACGTCGGCATGCACTTCCTGGTCGCACCCACCGACACACCCGTGCACGGGTTCACCCGGGCCGTGATCACCGCCGTGCTGACCCACCTCTTCGCGGACCCGGGGACGAGAAGGGTGGTGGTCGAACCCGACGTGCGCAACACGGCCGTACACGCCCTGAACGAAGCCATCGGCTTCGTACCGGAGCGGGAGATCCGGAAGCCGGAGAAGACGGCGCTGCTGAGCTTCTGCACCCGGGAGCGGTTCGAGAGGGCGGTGCGCGCATGACCCCCGCCGACGCCGTGGCCCACCTCTCCCCCGGGCACTGGGAGACCGCGGGCCGCCTGCTGATACGCAAGGCCCTCGCCGAGTTCGCCCACGAACGGCTGATCACGCCCGAGCGGGACGGCGGCCACTACGTCGTCCGCGGCGACGACGGCCTGACCCACTACCGCTTCACCGCCACCCGCCATGCCCTCGACCACTGGCAGGTGGACCCGGAGTCCCTCTCCCGCCACCGGGACGGCGACGAACTCCCTCTCGCCGCCCTGGACTTCTTCATCGAGCTGAAGCGGACCCTGGGCCTGAGCGACGAGATCCTGCCGGTCTACCTGGAGGAGATCTCCTCCACCCTCGCGAGCACCTGCTACAAGCTCACCAAGCCGCGGGTGACCTCCGCCGAGCTGGCGCGTCGCGGCTTCCAGGACATCGAGACCGGCATGACCGAGGGCCACCCCTGCTTCGTGGCCAACAACGGGCGGCTCGGCTTCGGCGTCCACGAGTACCTCTCCTACGCCCCCGAGACCGCGCGCCCCGTCCGGCTGGTGTGGCTGGCCGCGCACCGCTCACGGGCGGTGTTCACGGCGGGCGCCGGCATCGAGTACGAGTCCTTCCTGCGCCAGGAGCTGGGCGGGGCGACCGTCGAACGGTTCGGGAAGCGACTGCGCGAGCAGGGCCTGGACCCCGCCGACTACCTCCTCGTCCCCGTCCACCCCTGGCAGTGGTGGAACAAGCTCACCGTCACCTTCGCCGCCGAGATCGCCCGCCGCCACCTGGTCTGTCTGGGCGAGGGCGACGACGCGTACCTGGCCCAGCAGTCCATACGGACCTTCTTCAACGTCTCCCACCCGGAGAAGCACTACGTCAAGACCGCCCTCTCCGTCCTCAACATGGGCTTCATGCGCGGGCTGTCGGCCGCCTACATGGAGGCCACCCCGGCCATCAACGACTGGCTGGCCCGGCTGATCGACGACGACCCGGTGCTGAGGTCGACGGGCCTGACGGTCATCCGCGAGCGGGCGGCGGTCGGCTACCGCCACCTGGAGTACGAGGCGGCCACGGACCGCCACTCGCCGTACCGGAAGATGCTGGCCGCGCTCTGGCGGGAGAGCCCGGTGCCCTCGCTCCGGGAGGGCGAGTCCCTGGCCACCATGGCGTCCCTCCTCCACGTGGACCACGAGGGCGCGTCCTTCGCGGGCGCGCTGATCGAACGCTCCGGGCTGGCGCCCGCCCAGTGGCTGCGGCACTACCTGCGGGCCTACTTCACGCCTCTCCTGCACAGCTTCTACGCCTACGACCTGGTGTTCATGCCGCACGGCGAGAACGTGATCCTCGTCCTGGAGGACGGCGTGGTGCGGCGGGCGGTCTACAAGGACATCGCCGAGGAGATCGCGGTGCTGGACCCGGACGCCGCGCTGCCGCCCGAGGTGCGGCGGATCCGGGTGGAGGTCCCGAAGGACAAGAAGCTGCTGTCGATCCTCACGGACGTCTTCGACTGCTTCTTCCGCTTCCTGGCCGCACAGCTCGCCACCGAGCACATCCTGGCGGAGGACGACTTCTGGCGGACGGTCGCCGAGGTGGTCCGCGCGTACCAGCGGTCGGTGCCCGGACTGGCCGGGAAGTTCCGGCGGTACGACCTGTTCGCCCCCGAGTTCGCGCTGAGCTGCCTCAACCGGCTCCAGTTGCGCGACAACCAGCAGATGGTGGACCTGGCGGACCCGTCGGGCGCGCTGCAGCTGGCGGGGAACCTGAAGAACCCCCTCGCGGAGTTCTGACCCGGACGGACGGCCCCGGACGAGCGGTCCCGGACTGGCGGCCCCGGACGGACGGGCACCCCGGAGTACGGTCCTGCGGGGTGCCCGTCGGCACGTTCGCTACTGGGCGGGCCAGGGCACCTGCGGCGACCGGTGGTACCCGATCCCGAGCGCGTCCCAGCGCGGCGCCTGGGCCGCGAGCCGCACCTTGTAGGTGTCCCAGTCGTGCGTGGCCGCCGGCGACCAGCCCAGTTCGGCGACGCCGGGCAGCCGGGGGAAGGCCATGGTGTCGATGTGGGCGGAGGTGGACAGGGTCTCCGACCACAGCGGGGCCTCGACACCGCGTACGGCGGACGCGGGCACGCCCGGCAGGTGGCCGCCCGGGTCCCAGTCGTAGGACCGCTTCACCTCGACATAGCCGGCCCAGGCCAGCCCCAGCGGGGTGTCCTTGGTGTACTTCATGTCCAGGTACACCCGGTCGGCCGGGGACATGATCAGCCCGGTGCCGTTCTGTGCGGCCCGCGCGACCTGGGCCTTCTCCGCGGCGCTGGTGGAGTCCAGGCCCCAGTACTGGACGAGCGCGCCCTTGGCCGGGGTGGCGCCGGTCAGCTGGTGCCAGCCGATCACCGTCTTGCCGTACCGGGCGACGATCGGCTGCACCCGGTCCATGAACTTCACATAGTCGTCGTGGCTGGTGGAGTGCGCCTCGTCGCCGCCGATGTGCAGGTGGCGGCCGGGGGTGAGGGCGGCCAGCTCGCGGATCACGTCGTCCACGAAGTCGTACGTGATCTCCTTGTGCACGCACAGCGAGCTGAAGCCGACGTTGATGCCGGTGTAGAGCGGGGGTGCCACGCCGTCGCAGTTCAGCTCGGCGTAGGAGGCCAGGGCCGCGTTGGTGTGGCCGGGCATGTCGATCTCGGGGACGACCTCCAGATGGCGGGAGGCGGCGTAGCGGACGATCTCCTTGTAGTCGGCCTTGGTGTAGTAACCGCCCTGGCCGCCGCCGACCTGGGTGGAGCCGCCGTAGGTGGCCAGGCGCGGCCAGGAGTCGATGGCGATGCGCCAGCCCTGGTCGTCGCTGAGGTGCAGGTGCAGGGCGTTGTACTTGTACAGGGCGAGTTCGTCGATGTAGCGCTTGACCTGGGCGACGGTGAAGAAGTGCCGGGAGACGTCGAGCATGGCGCCGCGGTACGCGTAGCGCGGGCTGTCCTGGACGGTGCCGCCCGCGACCGGCCACGGCCCCGGCTGCACGGACTTCTTCTCGACGGCGGCGGGCAGCAGCTGGCGCAGGGTCTGCACGCCGTGGAAGAGCCCGGCCGGCTCCCGGGCGGTGATGGTCACGCCCTGGGCGCCGCTGTCGAGGCGGTAGCCCTCGGCGCCGAACGAGCCCTTGGCCAGCCGCAGCCGGATGCCTCCCTGACCGTGCGTGGTCACGGGCAGGCGGTAGCCGGTCGAGGGGCGCAGGAGGTCCGCGAGGTACGCGCCGACCTGGCGGGCCTCGCGGGAGTCGTCGACGCGGATGTGGGTGCCGGAGGTGATGCGGTACGCGGTCCTGCCGGCCGTCACGGAGGCGGGGGCGGGGACCACCTGGTCCAGGGGGCTCACGGCCCGCTGGGTCCCCGCGTGCCCGGCGGGCGCCGCGCCCACGGCGAAAGCCCCGGTCGCCGCCACCAGCAGCAGCGAACCCAGGGCTCGGGTCATTCGGGTCACATGGGTGGCACGGGTCGTACGGGTCGCACGGGTCGTACTGATCGCACGGATCGCAGGGGGAGTCGTTCTGTGGTGCCGTCTCACATGCGCTCCCTTCACACTCGGATGGGGCCGGGGCTCGGCGAGTCCCGGCCCGATGGTATGGACCACTCTCTCGCAGACGGGGTGAAGCAGTCTCCTCGTAGCGGAAATCATCCGGAAGAGCGACCTGCGGGCGGTGGGATTCACGCGCCATCAGGGTCGGATCCTGCCCGAAATCGGGCAGGATTCTTGCGCGAGCGGACTCCGTGCTCCAAAATCCTCGGGGTGCACGACGAACTTGTTGATCACCTAGCGCGGTCCACGCCCCTGAACCGGGGCGAGGCACTGCGGGTGGTCCAGGACGTGCTCGCCTACTTCGACGAGACGACCGAGGAGTTCGTCCGTCGCCGCCACCGCGAGTTGCAGGCCCAGGGCCTGGTGAACGCGGAGATCTTCGAACGGATCGAGGCGGAACTGAAGTACCGCGCGGTGGCGCCGCCGGAGCTCTCCCTCCGGCAGCTGCGGCGGATCGTCTACGGCTGAGGGATACCCCATATATGTGCGGAATCGTCGGATACATCGGGAAGCGTGACGTCGCCCCGCTGCTCCTGGAGGGCCTGCAGCGCCTGGAGTACCGCGGCTACGACTCGGCGGGCATCGTCGTCACCTCGCCGAAGGCACCGGGCCTGAGGATGGTCAAGGCCAAGGGCCGGGTCCGGGACCTGCAGGCGAAGGTCCCGACGCGCTTCAAGGGCACCACCGGCATCGCCCACACCCGCTGGGCCACCCACGGAGCCCCGTCCGACGTGAACGCCCACCCGCACATGTCGGCCGACAACAAGGTCGCCGTCGTGCACAACGGCATCATCGACAACGCCGCCGACCTGCGCCGCAAGCTGGAGGCGGACGGCGTGGAGTTCCTCTCCGAGACCGACACCGAGGTCCTCACCCACCTCGTCGCCCGCTCCGAGGCCGGGACGCTGGAGGAGAAGGTCCGCCAGGCCGTCCGCCTGGTCGAGGGCACCTACGGCATCGCCGTGCTGCACACCGACTTCCCCGACCGGATCGTGGTGGCCCGCAACGGCTCGCCGGTCGTGCTCGGCATCGGCGAGAAGGAGATGTTCGTCGCCTCCGACGTCGCCGCGCTGGTCACCCACACCCGGCAGATAGTCACCCTCGGCGACGGCGAGATGGCCACCCTCACGACCGACGACTTCCGCACGTACACCACCGAGGGCACCCGGACGACCGCCGAGCCGACCACCGTGGAGTGGGAGGCCGAGTCGTACGACATGGGCGGCCACGACACGTACATGCACAAGGAGATCCACGAGCAGGTCGAGGCCGTGGACCGGGTGCTGCGCGGCCGGATCGACGACCGGTTCGCCACCGTGCACCTCGGCGGCATCAACCTCGACATCCGCGAGGCGCGCGCGGTGCGCCGGGTGAAGATCCTGGGCTGCGGCACCTCGTACCACGCGGGCATGATCGGCGCCCAGATGATCGAGGAGCTGGCCCGCATCCCGGCCGACGCCGAGCCGGCCTCCGAGTTCCGGTACCGCAACGCGGTGGTGGACCCCGACACGCTGTACATCGCCGTCTCGCAGTCCGGCGAGACGTACGACGTGCTGGCGGCCGTGCAGGAGCTCAAGCGCAAGGGCGCGCGGGTGCTCGGCGTCGTCAACGTGGTCGGCTCCGCGATCGCCCGCGAGGCGGGCGGCGGCATCTACGTGCACGCCGGCCCCGAGGTGTGCGTGGTGTCCACCAAGTGCTTCACCAACACCTGCGTCGCCTTCGCGCTGCTGGCGCTGCACCTGGGCCGTATCCGCGACCTGTCGGTGCGCGACGGCAGGCGGATCATCGAGGGCCTGCGCAGGCTCCCGGCGCAGATCTCCGAGATCCTGAAGCAGGAGGAGGAGATCGAGGAGCTGGCCAAGCAGTACGCCGACGCCCGCTCGATGCTCTTCATCGGCCGTGTCCGGGGCTACCCGGTGGCCCGTGAGGCCTCCCTGAAGCTCAAGGAGATCTCCTACATCCACGCCGAGGCCTACCCGGCCTCCGAGCTCAAGCACGGCCCACTGGCCCTGATCGAGCCCGCCCTGCCGACGGTCGCGATCGTGCCGGACGACGACCTGCTGGAGAAGAACCGCGCGGCCATGGAGGAGATCAAGGCCCGCAGCGGCAGGATCCTCGCCGTCGCCCACCAGGAGCAGGAGAAGGCCGACCAGACGATCGTCGTCCCGAAGAACGAGGACGAGCTGGACCCGATCCTCATGGGCATCCCGCTCCAACTCCTCGCCTACCACACGGCATTGGCCCTGGGCCGCGACATCGACAAGCCGAGGAACCTCGCCAAGTCGGTGACGGTGGAGTAAGGCGCCCCTGAAAGGGGCGCGGGGCTGCACTCGACATGCGGCTCCGCCGCGCGGGCGCGAGAAACCACAAAGCACCCGCGCAGGCAGAACAAACAGAACGCCCCCTGCGTGCCCCATCACGCGGGGGGCGTCACCCCTTTCAGGGGATGACGACCACCGGCCGCCGCGCACGCTTGGCGAGCCGCCCGGCGACCGAGCCGAACAGCCGGCCGACGATCCCGTGCGTGGAGCCGACCACGATCGCGTCCGCCGCGTACTCCTTGCCGACCTCCTCGAGTTCGTGACAGATGTCGCCGCCGCGCTCGACCAGGATCCACGGCACCTCCGCGAGGTAGTCCGCGCAGGCGAGTTCGAGCCCGAGGACCTCGGTGCGGTGGTCCGGCACGTCGACGAAGACGGGCGGCTCGCAGCCGGCCCACACCGTGGTGGGCAGCCGGTTGGCGACGTGCACGATGATCAGCCCCGAGTGGGTGCGCCGCGCCATGCCGATCGCGTAGGCGAGGGCGCGCTCGCTGGAGGTGGAGCCGTCGAAGCCGACGACGACGCCGTGCCGGAACGCCGGATCACAGGGATGGCGTGACTCTTCGGCCGCCAGGGGGTCGGCCGCCGTGGGGTCGGCGACCGGTCGCTTGCGGTCCGCGGGTTCGAAGAATTCGTGACCGGCCATGGCTGTCTCGGCGATGTGATCCTTTGTCGGGGACGACAGTGTGCGGCGGAGCGGTGTCCGGGAATCGTCTTCCCGTCCCCATACCCCCAAGGGTACGGCGGCACGCCTCCTTAAGGCCCTGCAGTGTCCTGTGGAACCTGGACCGCCCCGCACACTCTCCGTGGCGATTCACCGGAGCATGCACGAGCGGACGCCCGTGACGCAATGGTTGCTGCCCCATACAGGCGGTTTGTGCATGATTCACTCACCGTCGGCCGTACACGTGCGGTACGAGTCCCCGCCCGGCACAGGGTGCCGCGGAGTGACCGGCCGGCCGGACGGGCGTTGAACCCGGAGAGCCGCCGCCACAGGGAGCACGCCGTGTCCGGACCCCGCACCGTCCCCGCC
>NZ_POTZ01001059.1 GCF_003236365.1 Streptomyces sp. NTH33 | reverse complement strand
CGATGTGCCGCTTACGGCCCTTGATTTTCTTCCCGCCGTCATAGCCACTGGTCGCGGCCTCCACCGTCGACGTGCCGCGCGCGGACTGCGAGTCGATCACCCCGGCCGTCGGCTCCGCGTCCCGGCCCTGCGCTTCACGGGTCGCGGCGCGGAGCCGGTCGTGGAACTCGCCGATCAGCCCCTGCTTGCGCCAGCGGGTGAAGAACCGGTGCACCGCCTTCCACGGCGGGTAGTCCGCCGGCAGTGCGGGCCACTTCACGCCGTTGTCCACCACGTACCGGATCGCGTCGAGTATGTCCCGGTGGCAGTACTCCTCCGGCCGGCCGCCCCGGCCCTCGGCCCACGCCGGCACCGGGATCATGCCGCGGACCGCGGCCCACTCCCCGTCCGTCATGTCGGTCGGATAGCAGTGCTCGCCGGACGGATTGTCCGCGGCGTTCCCGTACGTGTGGGCGAAGCAGTCGCACGCCCGCGTGTCCGCAGTGGACTCTTTCACAGCAGACCGATACAACTGCGGCAACAGGGCCTCCCGGTGAGCAGTGGCGTAGACACCCTCTGTGCTACCGAGAGGCCCTGCCTTCATGCCCCCGCGCGGCCACAATCACCTGAACAGCACGCCCGTACGGACCCCCCAGCCCCACACTCGGTTTCGAGAAGCCCTCT
>NZ_POTZ01001058.1 GCF_003236365.1 Streptomyces sp. NTH33 | reverse complement strand
AAGTCCGGGCCCCTGGTGAGGGATCCGGCCAGATGCGCCGGGTCGGCGGAGGCCGCCACCCGGCCGCGGGCGTTCACCAGGTGGGTGGGGTTGGGCAGTTCGCGCAGCAGTGGCAGTACGGCTGCCTCGAAGTGCCGTAGGTACACGTCGGCCGCGGCCACCCCCGTGAACCGGCCCGCCACCTCGACCGGCGCGGACAGGGTCAGGCTGTACTCGTCGGAGCACAGGTAGTCCACGTAGGGCCCGGCCACGGCTCGCAGTCCGGTGGCACGGGGCAGGGCGTACCAGTCCCAGTGCGTGTAGTCCGAGTACACCGACTGCCGCGGATCCAGGTCGAGCAGCAACGGCCGTACGCCCCCCTGCGCGGTGCTCTGCCACCACTCCAGCCACGCCGGTACGTCGGCCAGCAGTCCCGG
>NZ_POTZ01001057.1 GCF_003236365.1 Streptomyces sp. NTH33 | reverse complement strand
CAACGAGGAGATGCACCGCCACAAGGAGCGCGGCTTCTGCTGCGGCGCCGGCGGCGCCCGGATGTGGATGGAGGAGCGGATCGGCAAGCGCATCAACGACGAGCGCGTCGACGAGGCCCTCGCCCTGGGCCCGGACATCGTCTCCACCGCCTGCCCGTTCTGCCTGGTCATGCTGACCGACTCGGTCAACGGCAAGAAGAACGACGGCAAGGCCAAGGAGTCCGTCCAGGTCGTGGACGTCGCCCAGCTGCTGCTGGACTCCGTCAAGACCCCGGCCGGTCCGGCGGGCGAGACGGCCGGCGAGAGCACGCCGGAGCCGGAGCCGGTGAAGTAGGCGGCGACGGACTGCGGCAGCCGCTGAACGTCCGACGCCCCCGGGCCCGTACTGCGAAAGTACGGGCCCGGGGGCGTCCTCGTCCCTATGACCGTCCGCCCCTACGACCGTCTATCCCTACGACCGTCCGTCCCTACGACGGCCTCTGTGACGAACGGCCTCTGCAGCGGCCGCGACGGCCTCTGCGACGGTCTACGTCCCTCAGGCGCCGCCCCCGGCCCCGGGCCCGGCCTGCTGCACCACCTCGAAGGACCACAGGGTGGAGCCCGTGGCTGCCGGCCGGGACCGCTCCCCGCCCTCGCCGCCGCCCTCGGCACCGCCGTCGCCCGCGCCGTGG
>NZ_POTZ01001056.1 GCF_003236365.1 Streptomyces sp. NTH33 | reverse complement strand
GCCCGGCACACCGCTCCCGACGCTCCCCGCCGGTTACTTCGTGCGCTCCCCGCCGGTTACTTCGCGCACCCCTGCTGTCCCGAGGCCAGCGTCGCGCACGCCGTCACCTCTGCCGCGTCCTTCACCGCGACCATCGGCGTGTACGCGATCGTCTCGCCGGCCTTGGTGATGCCGCCGGTCTCCTTGTGCGAGCCGACCGTGACCTGGACCTCGTCGCCCGGCACGGCCTGGGTGATACGGGCCCAGGCGGCGCCGCAGGTCTTGCTGTAGCGGATCTCCAGGAAGGTGGTGCCGACGGTGACGCTCCGGGCGGTGGTCACCAGCTCGCCGCTGCACCCCATGCTCTCGGCGTCCTTGCCGGTGCAGCCGTCCCCGCTGCACTTGACCCCGGGCGGCAGAGCGAGCGGGGTGCTGGCCGCGGGGGACGGCGACTTGCCCTCGTCGCCCTTCCCGCCGCCGTTTCCTCCGGTGAAGTGGAAGACGGCGCCGATCACGACCAGCACGCCGACCAGGCCCGCGAGGAACATCGGCAGCTGCTGCTTGCGTCCGCCTCCGGCGCCGCCGCCGGAGGCGGACGCGGGAACCTGCGGGGGACCGCCGTACGGGCCCGAGGGGCCCGGCGTGTACGGGCTCGGCGCGCCCGGCGCGGGCCCGGCGCCATGGGCCTGGGA
>NZ_POTZ01001055.1 GCF_003236365.1 Streptomyces sp. NTH33 | reverse complement strand
GGGCGGGCACGGTGCCGTGGCCGGTGGGGACCTCCGCGTGTTCGGCGTGGACCAGCAGGTGCAGACAGCCCGGGAACAGCTCCGTCATCGACAGCATGCGCAGATCGGTGACAGGCCGGTCCTTGCCGGCGAACCAGCGCTGGTGCGGCAGCCATTCGCGCAGCAACGAGCCGAGCGAGGCCATGGGCCCGGCCAGGCTCCTGACGGTCGGCGCCGGGGATGCGGTCTTCGGCATGCTCACGCCTCCTTTCGTCGGCCGCGCGGTGGTCAAACCCGTCGGCCGATCCGGGATGCGACTTTGGTGAGCCGGAACCAGTAGAAGCCGTGGCCCGCCAGGGTCAGCAGATAGGGGAGCTCACCGATCGCGGGGAAGCGCACCCCGCCGATGAGCTCGACCGGGTGCCGCCCGTCGAAGGCCCGCAGGTCGAGTTCGGTGGGCTGGGGGAAGCGGGAGAAGTTGTTGACGCACAGGACCAGGTCGTCCCGGTACTCGCGCAGGAAGGCGAGCACGGCCGGGTTGGAGGACTGGAGTTCGGTGTACGAGCCGAGTCCGAAGGCGGGGTTCTGCTTGCGGATCTCGATCATGCGGCGGGTCCAGTGCAGCAGCGAGGACGGCGAGGACATCGACGCCTCGACGTTGGTGACCTGGTAGCCGTAGACCGGGTCCATGATCGTGG
>NZ_POTZ01001054.1 GCF_003236365.1 Streptomyces sp. NTH33 | reverse complement strand
ATAAGAGACAGACTTGAGGGACCGCGTCCCCGCAGGTCAGCGCGTGGGACGTCCCGTGAGTACGTCACTTCCGCGGCAACTGTGGCGGTTCCTGCCTCCCGTCCCGCAGTCTCGTTGACGAGCCGGCCGGTGCGGTCGGCCCCACCACGTCCCAAAGGGGGAGCAGCATGAGCGTGACCAGGAAGTTCGCGGCCATGGCCGGCGGCATCGCGCTGATCGGCGGCCTGCTGGCCGGAAGCGCGGGTGCCGTCAGTGCGGCGGAGGCCACGCCGCAGGCGGCGTCGGCCTGCCCGTCGGGCTGGTTCTGCGTCTGGTCCGGGAAGAACTACACCGGCCACATGCAGAAGGTCGCGGGGAAGAACGCGGACCTGACCAAGTACTCGGTCTTCCAGAACTTCAAGTCGTGGTACAACCACGGCAAGTCCTGTGACTACAAGTGGTACGTGAAGAAGAACCACAAGGGAGCCAGCGGAGTCATCCCCAGGGGAGCCAAGGGGACCGGCGACAGGCACTGGTACCAGAAGTCCAACAAGTGGGTCAACTGCCGCTGACCGGCCCCCGCCACGACGCCCGAAGGCGGCGTCCCACCAGGGACGACGCCCTCGTCCTGTCACCGCTGCCGGCGACGGCGGGCCCGGCCGGGGCCGACTCCGCGTCGGTAAGGGCATGGGGTGGGCG
>NZ_POTZ01001053.1 GCF_003236365.1 Streptomyces sp. NTH33 | reverse complement strand
ACCCCCGGTACACCGGCTGACGCGGTGTTCCTGTGTCGATCCCGTGCCGCGCGCGTGCGTCGGGCCGAGCTTGTGGGCGAGGGGAGGGTATTCGGCGGCGGTACTGGGTACGCTCGGCTGACATGGAGCACGAGGTGTTCGTTCCGGTTCCGGCTCGGCGGGTGCGGGTGGCGCTCGCCGACCCCGCGCGGGTCGCCCGGGCGGTTCCCGGGCTCCAGCAGGACGCGGGCAGCGAGCCCGTCGCCGGCCGGCTGAAGGTGCGGATCGGCAGCCACTCCATCACCTACCGCGGCACCCTGCGCGTCTCCGCCCGCGACGACGGTTCGTACGCCGTCGAGGGCGACGCGACCGAGTCCCGCGGCACCGGCTCGGTGAAGCTCGCCCTCACCCTCCGCCTCCGCGACACCGACGACGGCTCCGCGCTCGTCTTCGACGGCACCGCCTCCGCCGACGGCCGCGTCACCGAGCTGCCCCCGGAGGCCGTGCGCACGGCGGTGACCCGCCTGCTGAACCGCTTCGTGGAGAACCTGGCCGCCGAGGCTCCCGAGCCGCCGGCCCCCGAGTCCCTGGCCACCGAGGACTTCGCCCCTCTGGCCACCAGCGACTTCGAGGCCGCCCCGGACGCCGACGACGAGCCGGTGCCTCCGCCCGCCGAGACCGACGAGGCTCCCGGGGCCCACCC
>NZ_POTZ01001052.1 GCF_003236365.1 Streptomyces sp. NTH33 | reverse complement strand
TCGGCCGGTGGGGCGGGGAATTGCATGAATACGGGCAAACTTTGGCCCGCTTCGAGTGTCCCGAGGGATGTCGTTGTAAGCGGCCGTCCCTCCGTGTCACGTAGGACGTAGTAGCGCTTCTTTCCCTTGGAGTCCACGAGGGTGGCACCGCCGAACGAGGGACCGTGCTTGACGATCTCAGTCTCATCTCCGGTCACCTGGGCCGGAACAACCACGGATTTTCCCCCGTCGTTCTTCAGAGTTCCGTTCACGGTGACGAATCCGCCCGAGTCGCGCTCGGCGGAGGTGATCTGCAGGAGCAGTCCGTCCTCACCCTTGAGCTCGGCCATAGGGGCCTGTGTTTTCCCCTCCTGAGCACTCGGCTGGGACCCACCGCTCTTTGAGGCGGACGTAGAAGTGTCCGGCTTCTTGTCATCGCCGTCACCGCCGC
>NZ_POTZ01001051.1 GCF_003236365.1 Streptomyces sp. NTH33 | reverse complement strand
GAACACCAGGTCCGCGTGGGCCGGGTCCACTCCCGGCCCGGTGTCCGCGACCCGCAGCACCAGCTCCGCGCCCTCCGCGCGAGCCGTCACCGTCACCCGCGCCCGCAGGCCGCCCCGCGCCGCGTCCACCGCGTTGTCGACGAGGTTGCCGAGGATCGTCACCAGGTCCCGGGGCGGCAGGCTCCGCGGGAGCAGCCCGTCGTCCAGGCCGCTGTCCTCGGACACCACCAGCTCCACGCCCCGCTCGTTGGCCTGCGCGGTCTTGCCGAGCAGCAGCGCGGCCAGCACCGGCTCGCTCACCGCCGAGACCACCTGGTCGGTCAGCGCCTGGGCCAGCTCCAGCTCCGCCGTGGCGAACCCCGCGGCCTCCTCCGCCCGCCCCAGCTCGATCAGCGACACCACGGTGTGCAGACGGTTCGCGGCCTCGTGCGCCTGGGAGCGCAGCGCCTGCGTGAAGCCCCGCTCGGAGTCCAGCTCGCCCATCAGCGACTGCAGTTCGGTGACGTCCCGCAGGGTCACCACCGTGCCCCGGCGCTCCCCGCCCGACACGGGCGAGGTGTTGACCACCAGTACCCGCGACGCGGTCAGGTGCACCTCGTCCACCCGCGGCTCGGAGGCCAGCAACGCACTTGTCAGCGGGGTGGGCAGACCCAGGTCCGCCACCGACCGTCCCACGACGTCCTC
>NZ_POTZ01001050.1 GCF_003236365.1 Streptomyces sp. NTH33 | reverse complement strand
GCCCCTCCTCGTCCCGCAGGACGACGAGCCACTGCGCGTCCTCGGCGTCGTCCTCCCCGGCCAGCGCGTCACGGACGATCCGCGGCTCCTCGTCAACCGCGAACCGCTCGCCGAGCGCCTCCACCACCTCCTCCGCGGCATCCCGGTCGGGCAGCACCAGCACATGTCTCACATCGCTCACGCCGACATTCTCCGGCACCCGGACCGGCCCTTCTCAGCCCCTCCTTCCGTTCCTTCCGTCGAGGTCCCGCACGACCGGGACCGAGGCGAGCTCGATCCCGAACCGGTCCCGGTACACCGCGAGCACCTCCGCGTCCGAGGCCAGGTCCCGCACCTCGCGCGCCCCGTCCGTCCCCGTCGTGGTCAGCGTGCGGCCGCTGAGGGTGATCCGGCCGCCGTCCTCCGTGAGCCGCGAGCACACCAGCGACCGCATGAAGTGCGAGGAGGGCGAGGTGCGGTGCCACCAGGCTCCGGTCACGAAGTCACCGAGCACCCGGGGCCGTACCTCCAGCCGGTACTCGAGCTTCCCGTCCCGGACGACATCCAGGTCCACGGGTTCGACCGTCCCCGCCGCCGGGCCCGGCACCCCGGCGGCGTCAGGACCGGACTCGACGATCCTGAAGGGGCCGCCCGGATCGGCCTGTTCACCCCGTTCCCCGAGCGCCAGCGGAAAGTGGCTGTGCGCCCCGA
>NZ_POTZ01000104.1 GCF_003236365.1 Streptomyces sp. NTH33 | reverse complement strand
GGGCGGGTCTCGCCCCACACCGCACCGCGGCAAAGGAACCCCACCATGCGGATCGTCGTCCCCCGGCAGCCGACAGCCCGGCTCTCCGACGCCTGGCGCCACTGCGTCGGCACGGGCAGGTTCGACCTCGCGCTGCGGCGCGACTACCAGGAGTCGCTCGACCTCGTTCAGCGGGAGATCGGTTTCCGGCACATCCGGGGGCACGGCCTGCTCAGTGACGGGATGGGCGTCCACCGCCCCTACGACTACGCCGGCGAGCGGCGCGTGCGCCACGCCTTCACGTACGTCGACCAGGTCGTGGACGCCTACCTGGGGATGGGCATCGCGCCCTTCCTCGAACTCGGCTTCATGCTGTCCGGGCTCGCCTCCGGCGACGACACCGTGTTCTGGTGGAAGGGCAACGTCACTCCTCCTCGCGACGAGAAGGAGTGGGCGGACCTCGTTCGCGCCGTCATCGGGCACCTGGTCGACCGCTACGGCACCGACCAGGTGCGCCGGTGGCCGATCGAGGTGTGGAACGAGCCCAACCTGGCGCCGTTCTGGTCCGCGGACCAGAACGCCTACCACCGCCTCTACGAGGTGACCTCGCTGGCCGTCAAGGAGGTCGACGCCGAACTCCAGGTCGGCGGCCCCTCACTGGCGCCGGGTTACGAGGACGGGTGGATCCAGCGCTTCGCCGAGTTCGTCGAGGCCCGCGACCTGCCGATCGACTTCGTGAGCCGTCACGCCTACTCCTCCGGCCCCGTCCAGCCCGTGCCGTTCGGCGCTCACCAGACGCTCATGCCGGCGTCGGCGCTGCTGGAGCAGTTCGGTGCCCCACGGCGGCAGCTGGCGGGCACCGGGCTCGCGGATCTGCCGCTCCACATCACCGAGTTCAACTCCTCGTACCGGCCGGACAACCCGGTCCACGACACCGCGTTCCATGCGGCGTATCTTGCGCCGGTGCTGGTGAACGGGGGTGACCTCGCGGACTCCTTCTCGTACTGGACGTTCAGCGACGTGTTCGAGGAGGTGGGCATCCCCACCGCGCCGTTCCACGGCGGCTTCGGCTTACTGGCGTACCGTCAGATAAAGAAGCCCACCTACCACCTGTACACGTTCATGGCCGAGATGGGCGAGCAGGTGCTCGCGCGAGGCGAGGACCACCTGGTGACGCGGCACGGCGACGGACGCGTCACCGTGCTGGCCTGGGCGCCGACCGACCCGGCCGGCGGCGATCCCGTCGACGGCCACACCGTCCGGCTGTCCCTGCCCGTCGGCGCCCCGGACGCGCAGGGCTCCGCCTTCGCTCGCCGCCGCTCCGTGAGCGAGGACGCCGGCAACCCCTGGGCCGCCTGGTGCGAGATGGGGCGGCCGCTCGCGCCCGGCAACCGCCGGCTCGACGCTCTCCGTGAGGCCGCCGAACCCGCCCGCTCGCACCGGAGCGTGCCCGTCGCCGACGGGCGCGCCGACGTGGACCTCGTCCTGGGCCGCAACGAGGTGACGCTGCTGGAGCTCACCCCGGTCGTCGACGAGACGCCGGAGTGGTGGAGCGACGACCGGCTGTTCGGCCTCGGCGGCGAGGACGTCGACGCCTCCGTGAACCGGTCGTGAGCGCCCCGCCGCCCACCGGCCCGCTCGCACGGCCGGGAGCACGCCGAGACCACGATGCTCGCCCTGCACCTGCTCCGGTCCATGCTCGTCCACGTCAACACCCTGCCGGCAGGCCCTGGCGGAACCGGCCTGGGCATCGAGGCCCAGTGACGAGGACAGGCGCGGCAGCACGCTGCGGGCACCCGGTGCACTGGACCGGCTCGACTTCCTCCACCGGTTCGCCGACCGGTTCGGCATCCGGAACACGGCCACGAGCGTCGATCCGGGGCTCGCCCACTTCCTGACCGAGGCGGCGGGCGAGTCACGAAGCTTCTCGCTGGTGCCCGCTGATGTGCCACTGCCGGAGGTCCCGGGGTTGCGCTCCGTCCCCCTGGTCGATCCCACGCCGCTGTACGCCTGGTCGCTGCTGTGGTGCACCGGAAACGGACACCCAAGGCTGAACGGCCTCGCCGCCGCCTGCGCTGAGGAAGCAGGGCGAAGCCGATGGCTGGAGTACGACCCGACCCGCGACTGGCTGCCTGAACCACCCATGAGTGATCCCGGAGCCTCCCCCTGAGTGGTGGACACGCTGATACTGGATCTGCTTGATCCGGAGGAAGCGAGAACATCGCCGATGGCGATGAAGGACTACTCGGACGAGTTCAAGGCCGATGCTGTGGCCTTGTACGAGTCCACGCCCGGGGCGACGTACAAGAGCATCGCCACTGACCCCAGTTCGCACCTTGCTCTGGACTTCTCGACATACCTGACGGATCACCAGGTATGTCAGCATCCAATCAGCATTGGACCGGGGCAGTCTTCCGTACATGCTCCCGGTCGACGGCTTCGCGGCAGCCTGCTTCGCGCAGATCGCGCAGGTGAGAAGCCTGCTCGCCACGGCGCACGATGTTCTGGGAAGTCTTCGCGTCGAAGATATGCCGATGTACAGTGAAGGACGCCCCTGACCTGCAGAAAGCTGGCGGGGAGCCGTCTTCCAGGAGCCTAAAGTGCTGCGAACTTTGATCAAGTCCAAGATCTAGCGTTTGGGTGTTTCCGCAGGTCAGGGCCCTGATCGCCGTCTCCGGGTCAGCAAAAGGTCAGCATCAGGCTGGACGGTGTCCGGCTTGCTGACCTGCACCCGTCCGGGGCCTGCTGTGCCGCCCGGCGCCCTGCTCGGAAGGCTTGATGCGTGGCTCGACAGCTCGCCCGTGGCATGGGGTCCTTCTTCAAGGAGTGCGGTTGTTCTAGGCCGACTCGCTGCCCGCACCCGTACACGATCCGGTTCCGGGACGCTCTCGGAAAGCAGCGTGAAGAGACCGGCTACGACACGCAGGACGACGCGATCGAGCGCCTCACGCAGATCTACGCGGAGAAAAAGAAGACCGCGCCGTCCGTTGCCGAGGCCCGCCGTGAACTCGGTCAGCAGATGGTCGCGGAATACGCGAAGCAGTGGCGGCCGCGGCAGCGGAGGATGACGGAGTACTCCACGGGCTGGCATGTGGACAGCTCCATCAACGTGCACATCGTCCCCCGTCTCGGGTCACGGAAGCTGAACTCGGTCACGCCGATCGTGGTCGAGCGCTTCCTGGACGAGTTGGAGGCCGAGGGGGTGGGCCGCGGAAACCAGGTGAACATCTTCCGCACCCTGAAGGCCATCCTGCGGGACGCTTATGGCAAGGGGGCCATGGCGGATGACCCGGTGAAGGGGGTCCAGGAGCCGGAGTACGTCCGCCAGAAGGTGGTCATCCCGTCCCTCGCCTACGTGAAGAAGGTGCTGACTGCCGCTGATGAAGATCTTGCGCTGGAGATCGTCATGATGGTGGGCTGCGGCTTGCGCAACGGGGAGGCCCGGGCGGTGAACGTCAATAACGTCGTGGCGGACGACGTCTACCGGGTGCATGAGCAGATCCACTCCAACACGCACAAGCCGGCGAAGCTGAAGCACCGCAAGGCGGGGGAGTTCCGGGAGGTCCCCCTGCCGCGCTCGGTGCGGGAGGCGATGGAGCGGTTCGAGGAGAAGTACGGCACCACGCAGGAGGGCTATCTGCTGCGCGGTCCGAGCGGCTATTACACGGAGCCGATGGAGCGCCGCCGTGTGCAGAGGCTCTTCAAGGACCTCCCCGCGGAGGACGGTGTCGGCATGTACGGCTTCCGGCACTACTTTGCCTCGAACGCGCTCGGCCACGGGATACCGATCACCGATGTGGCGGAATGGATGGGGCACAAGTCCATTGAGGAGACGTATCGGACCTACCGGCACCTGATGCCTGGGAGCATCACCAAGGCGGCCCGCATTTTGGATGCCAGCCTTTGGGAGGCGGCTTGATCCCAGCCTTGCGAAGATCCGCAACACCGGCTCGGCCGGCTCGTCCAGGGCTGGGTGATCTGCAAGGACGTGTGAAGGTGCTGGTCACAGCCACTCGTTGAGGACTGCGACCAGCGAGATGTTCCGGCCTCAGGTTTCTGTCCACAGCCAGGAACCGGGCCTGCTCCTCGGGGTAGGTGCCAAGCTCGTCGACGTCGCCTGCCTGCCGTCAGGAGCGATGGGCTTCACAATCATGCCCCGGGTGTCGTGGCTGGCGGGGTCGCTGTGAAGAAGGCGTCCAGCACTCTCGTGATGCGGCAGCGCTCTTGGTGCGAGAGCAGCGACGCGTCGAGGTGCTGCAGTACTTCCTCGCCCAAAGCGGAGGTAAGGGCGAGCCAGCGCAGGAACACGCCGAAGGCCGTGCACCGGACGGTGAACAGCTCCTCGTCAGTGATGGGCGTCTGATCTTCTCCATGGGCGTACCGGGAGCGACGCGCGTAGGCGCGCTTGATCGTTTTGTACACGGCTAGGCGGTCCTCGTCCCGGGTCCACAGCGCGGCCGACCGCTGGCTGGTCCGGCGCCGGCTGTCGCCGCTGCCGTCGGCGGCCGCGACGGCCTCCATGGCGATCACGTAGTCGAGCAGCACGTCATCTGCTTCAGACTCATCAACGTAGGTGCCTCCCATGGTGCGCTGCGCGGCCCGCACCAGGCGGTTGGCCGCGCTGGCCAGTGCTCTGGCAGTCGGGGCAGACCGTCCGTCCTTGACGGTGCGGGACCGCACCGTGCTGATCATGCCGTGGACTTCGTGCAGAAATGCGGTGAAGCCGGGCACCGCAGATGGTGGAACGTGATAACCGAACGCGCGGTGCATCTCGCCCACTTCCTCGCCGGTGTGGTCGAAGTACGGCTCGATGTGTGGCGAGCCAGTACGGAGCTCGCTGTGGCGTCCGGGCTCGACGCGGAAGTACGCCTCGGGGTGCACACTCTCCTCGGGGTTCCACAGCTGCAGGACCAGCAGTGGGTCAAGGTGCCGACGCTCGGGGCGCTGATCAAGGTCCGGCAGCCAGGAGCGACCACGCGCGAGGGCCTGGCCGGGCAGGCTCTGCTGCAGGAAGGCCGATCCGCCGAGCGTGTCGGGATCGAGGTCCGGGTTGCGGATGAAGCGGTGCATGGACGGCAGGGGCATCAGCTGAGCGAGACTCGTGGCGCTAACGGTCTGCAGCCGATATTCCCCCAGCGTCAGGTCTGTCCCTCGTGGAAGGTCGATGTCCAGCAGGATCCAGGTCTGTGCCTCGGGCGCCGCAGCCGTGCAGAAGGCTGTGAAGTCCGCCGTCAGGTCGTCCAGGCTCACGAGGGTCCCGGTGGCAGCGGCCTCGGCCACTTGCTCCAGGCCGGTCATGGTGATCAGGACCTCATCGTCGAGCGCTGACCCGTCCTTGCCGTACAGGTCCGGGCGCCGGGAGACCGGCGCGAGGCCAGCCACCACCGTACGGACCTGGTCCCAAGCTGGACGTCTGCTCAGCTCTGTGACGGACCACTCTCGGGGCGGCTGCTGACGGAGATCGTCCAGCCACGCCTGCAGAACACCGCGTACCGGTTCGTGCTCATTCATGGACCCACGCTAGAGATATGAACGCCGCAGCGGCGAGGCAAATTGAGCGCCAGTGACTATCGGGAGGGCTACCCGCAGCAGCACCGAGACTTGTTGGCCGACATGAGTGAACCGACTCCAGTCGTGTGCCTCATGCCAGCGTCCACCCACCGTACGCTCAGCGCACCGTGCGCTGGTCAGTCGCTGGATGTGGGGTCGAGCAGAGTCGGCGGAAGTCAGTCCCGTGCCGAGCGTCGCCGGGCAGCACCGGCGACTCCACCGTGGCCGCTTTGTGGCCTCCAGGGCGCATCGTCGCCATCAGTACCGGGTGCGCTGAGCATCCGGGTCCCGAAACAGCGCCGGGATCAGCAGCACCTCGCGACGGACCGGGTAGTCACGCCACTCCGCGGTAGCCGCGTGGTGCCACCGATCGCTGTCAGCGCGCCCGCCGGAATCGGCAAGGCCCCATTGATCAACACAGATGTAGGACGGGGCGGATCAGAGTGTGTTCGGGGGCCCGGGCGAGGGGAGCGCTGCCGCGCTGTGAGCAGTTCGTGGAACAGACGGCGCTGACCGTCTGGATGGTTCTGACCAGTGCCAATGTGTTGTGTGAAGGGAGACGGGCAATCGTTGGCCCAGATATGGTCCGGATCTTGGGGGGCCTGACCGCGGGCTCAGTTGCTCTGCCGTTCCGAGGGCAGAGCCGTGAGGGGTGCGGGATTGCGGCTGATCCAGTGGTGGCGGTGGTGGCGAACGTGGTCGGGATTGATGTAGTGCCACTGATGGCGCCTGAGCTTGGCTCCCAGGCGGTCCTTGACGGTGTCGACGACCGTGAGGTCGTCGGTCAGGACGAGTGCTCCGCCGTCAAAGCGGACGTGGCAGTTCGGGCAGAGGCACAGCAAGTTCTCGGTGAGGTCGGGTCCGCCGTCCTCTTTGGCCCGGATGTGAGCCGCTTCGCTGTAGCGGTGGCGGGGTGAGGGCAGGACCAGGGTGGTGGCGCATATCTGGCAGGAGTCCTGGTACCACTGCTTGAGCTTGCGGACGGCATTGATGCCGCTTGGCGAACGATTTCCGTGGGCGTATTCGCCATAAGTTTGCCCTTCGGGGGTGTTCGAGAGGACGGGAGAGGCTTGGCCTTCTGACGTCGATACGCGGCGCATGGCGTCATCCACGTACTCGACGATCTGATGCACCATGTCACGGTCCATGGAGACAAGACGGCAGGTGTCCTTCACAGCGCGGCGGGCGAGTGACCATGCGGCCTTGATGTGGGTTCCGTGGAGGGCGGTGCGTTCGGCCGCAGCGAGTGCGCCGGCCATGCGGGAGACGTGATCGCCAACCCGGAGGAAGAAACCATCGTGCTTTTCGGGTAGAGCCGTGTCCCACCTGTCCTCCGCCTCACAGACCGCGTCCAGCAGTTCTCCTGCGCGAGGGGTGTAGGTCAGGCACGGCCGGGTGTGGAAGGCCCACCGGTATGCCTCTGCCAGGGTGTGCTGCCAACGGTCCGACGACGCTCTCGCCAGCGGGGCAGGTGCGCTGCGCTGGGCAAGGTGCAGGACACGCGACCAGATGGCTGCATCCGTGGACAGAAAGCCACGCCACGCCTTGAGGGAGGGAGTCCACAGGGCGCCGACGTGTGGTGGAGCGGATCTCTCGGCGGATCGGTGGCGTCTGAGGCCCCGCGTGGGAATGATGTGCCGACCGTCCCACGCCATGCGCGTATGGCTCTCTAGGAGAGGACTTCTCCACGAACTGCCGGGGCCAGCCGTGAACGGAGAACCGGTCAGGAGAAGCGCTGAGGTGCCCGTACCGGCGTGCTCTGCCCGGCGGGTGGAATGCACTGCTGCGCTATACATCCGTCCGTTCGTCACATCATGGTGGGTCGCCAGCGGAGCAGAGCCTCCGAGGAGACGGCGAAGGGCATCGACGAGCCGGGACCCGTAGGACGCGTCGTCATGTACGTGTGACATCCAGACCGTCAGTGGGGCACTGGGCCAGGAGACGATCGAGACTGCGGGGGAGATGGCTGCGGACCACCAGCTGATCGCGCCCGCATAGAGGTCTGCCGGGTTCAACCCTGCAGGGGCGGCTTCGGCTGTGGCCATTTCCCCGAGCGGTCCTCGCAGGACGACTTCGTCGTCCAAGGCGCTTCCTTGTCGTCGTGCGCGTTGTCTAGTGGGCTGATCTTGTCCCATACCTCTGACAACGACTGAGGGAGGAGGCGGTGCGATGGACGCGGACGCTGCCAGACAGCGACTTGGGGGCCGTTGAGTCAGTTTGAGGGGAGTGGGCGCCGTGATGGTCGATCTATTTCCGATGGGTGAGGTTCGTTTGACGGTGTTGGGCTGGTCAAGCTGTGTGGAAGAGCGTGGTGCCGGGCGGTGCCCGTCAGCCGTCTTAGGTGATCAGGAAGTCGCGCAGGTCGGATAGCGTCCTGGTCGTGCCGTCCACCGTCAACGACCAGAAGGTCCATCCATCCACCTTCTCGTCGCCGGTCGCCATCCGTGCCGCGGACGTGGGCGTGGCCAAGGGCTGCTGGAAGCACTCGATGATGCCGTCCTTTCGCAGCGTTGCCCTGGCCGGGCCCCGTTTCCCCCGGCCTGTCAGCGCGATCCCACCTGTGGAGAACGCCTCGGGGGGCAAGGCGGCCACCAGGGTCCGTAGGTCGACGCGATGAGCCGTCGCCATGGCCGCCGCAGGCTCGGTTCCGTCGCTCGCGCGTTCGGCCATATCGCCCCCCGCCCCTCCCTGAGGGGGCACCTCATCTCCCGAGCGGCCGTAGGCGAGGAGCGCCAAGCGTTCCGCTGCCGCTGCCGCGGCGCTCCACTCCGCGGTCGTCCGGGTCAGGTCGTCGATCTCCTTGCGGGCGTACCGCGCCACAACGGCGTCGTCTCTGCGGACGAGGTATAGCTCGACGAGTTGGTCCACCTTTTCGATCAAGGTGGACCTTGTCTCAATGAGCCGGTCGGCATTGAGAGCGAGTATCCGTATGGTCTCGTCCACCCGGCAGAGATCCCAGGCCACCTCGTCGTCGGAGTAGGGCTTTTCGAGCCTGCGCCGGGCGTAGCCCCGGCTGTCGAATCCGACGAGATCGGCGTCCTCGGCCAGCACGGGATCAAGGAGCACCGGCAGTTCGCCCTCCAGGCTTTCGCCCACCGACGCGCGTTGCCCGAGTAAAGGGAAGCGGGCTCCCTTGCCCGGCCCGGCGCTTTGATTGCCGTAGCGGGCACCGCCGCTGTTGCAATGGTGGCAGGCGAGGCGGTAATTGGCGGGGTCATAGGCGAGCCACCAGTACCCCCGGTGCTTGGCCTCGCCGGCGACGGCGGACTTCGGCCGGTAGTGGTCGACGTGGTAAGGCGACCGATTGTCCCTGGTCTCGCAATACCAGCATTTGTCCATGAGGGCGATCAGCCGGTCGCGGATCGCGTCCTCCCGCCACATCTCGCGGAAGGAGAGCTCCTTGTCTGCATCCTTCGCGTCATCGTGGAGCTTCTCGAGTTCCTTGGCGGCTCTGTCCGCCCACTGCTGTGGAGCGGTGAGTCCGGTGTTGTCTACGTGGCGCACCGGGATCAGACCCCCCGGGAGAAGCGCTCGTCGAAGAGGACGCGTGCGGTCGCTTCCAGCTCCTCGCCCGTCACAGTTCCGTTTCGGGCCCGTTCGATGAGTTCCGTGCGTCGCCGGTGCAGTTCCGCCAGGAAGGAGGAGAGCACCTTATCGCGGCGCCCAGTGGCGAACCCTAGTCCGTCGAGCTGGTCGGTGACCTCCTGGAGTTTTCGGCGCGCCCTGGGGTCGCCCTCGGCTACAGGAATGAGGCGGTACTGGGTGTCGATCAGGTCCTGGGTGTGTTCGTCGAGTTGGCTTCGGAGGCGGAATAGGTCCGAGGTGAGCAGCCCGCCGGCTCCTTGGCCTCGTGGGCTGGTGTCCGGGACGAGCGCTGTGGTCCGTCCGTCGGCGTCCGTGTCGATTAACCGGATCTGCTGTCGCAGCATGTTCGAGACGAGGAGGGGCTCGTGGGTGGCGGCGATGAACTGTGAGCGCTGTCCATCGCCGAGCATGCTCTGGACTGACGAATACCAGCGTCGGCTCCACTCGGGATGGAAGTGCGCGTCGGGTTCGTCGAGGAGGAAGAGTGACTCCTGGCCTCGCTGGAGTCGCAGAAGACCGAGAACGGTAAGGATCTGCTGTTCGCCGGAGCTCAGTTGGTCCGCCCGGACGACGGCGCCATCCGCCTTGCGGACGCGCACATCGACCGTCAGGTAGCTGGCCATCTGAAGAGTGGAAAGGAGCCCGAACATCGACAGGTCGCTGTCGAAGAGGTTACGGAAGGCGAGCACGTCCTCGGGGCTGCTCATGGTGAGGGCGAACCCGTCGTCGGGGGTGCCTGCGCTGTACAGCGGGTCCGATTCCGGCACCGGTCCGAAGCGGCCGGATGCTGCCGCCTCGGCGAACAGGGCGCGCGGCGGCCCGCCCAGCCCCCAGTACGGCAGGGCCGACAGATCCTCCCTTACCGACGCGGGGGCGCGCAGGTGCAGCGTGGCGGACACCACCCCGTCCACCCTGGCCTGCTCCCTGAGGTAGTCGCCGAAGACGTCCGCCCACTGGCCGGCCAGGGAGAGCAGAACCAGGGGGAGCCAGTCGGGCGTGCACAGGAATCCCGGGGCGTACAGCGGGCACGTGATCGGCAGCTCTAGCTGCTCCGACCACACCCCCTCCTCGTTCTCCGGCCGGTCCTGCCAGGCAAACCAGGACTCGGTCCACTGCTCGCGCCACTTCGCCAGCTCCGCCTCGGCGAAGTGCACGTGGCGCTCGAACTCGGAGCCCTGTGGGACCCGGCCGTGTACCTGATACCCGAAGACGTGGTCGGGAAGGTGGCGGAGCCAGTCGTGACGCGGTGTCTCGTTGCGCGACCCGGCGGCGTCCGTCACCCACATGACCGGATCTGCCTCGGCGGACGGCTGCACGATCTCGACGGTCGTGTCGCGGAGCTGGTAGCGCACCTCGTATCCGAAGCCCGTACGGCCCGAATGGCCGAGGGCGCAGCGGTAGAGAGCCCCGAAGAGCTCCGCGAGCGCGTGCAGGATCCGGGACTTCCCGCCTCCGTTGGGACCGATCAGTACGGCAATGGCCTGCCCCTTGTCGACGGCGCTCTCCAGGTCGAGGGTGAAGTCCCGCAGGCCGCGGTAGTCGGGCAGCCTCAGCTGCAGCAGCTGCATCGGATCCCCCTCAGCCGGACTGGAACGTACGGGCATCGCGCGGCGGCGTGAGCTCCTCCGCAAGCCTGGCGAACCGTCGCCAGGCGTCCTCCAGCCGCCCGGAGATCTGCTGGGCAATCAGATGCGGCTCTGGAGTGTCTCCCGGCTCCTCCTCGCCCAGGTCGGCGCCGAGGTCGAGGTTGACGTCGGGTCTGGCGAGGAGCGCGTCGACGGAGTAGGGCTTGAAGACCCTCGACGCGGCCCGGGAGTCGGGCGGGTGCCCGGGCCGGTAGGCAGCGACGAATGCGTCGAGACCGGAGCCTTCCGGGGAATCGGCGACGACCGTGTGTCCGGTCCGCGCGTCGTATACCCAGAGGTGGCGGGTTGCCGGCGATCCGTCGGGGTGGGCCGCGGCCTTCTCGAAGAACAGGACGTTGAGCTTTACCCCCGAGGAGCCTCCGGAGAACCCGATGGGGAGGCGGAGCAGGGTGTGCACGTCGCACTGTTTCAGTAACTGTCTCCGTACCCGTTCCCCGGCGCCCTTCATGAAGAGGACGCCGTCCGGCACGACGACAGCGGCCCGGCCGCCGATCTCCAGCAGGGTGTAGACGTGCTGGATGAAGTTGAGCTGCTGGTGGCTGGTGGCCTCCCAGAAGTCCGGCCGGGCGAGGGCGAGCTCCTCAGCGCCATGGAGGTCGGGCGCGCCGGTGGACGGGGGCACCCAGCGTCGCTGCCCCAGTGGCGGATCGGCGAGGACGAGGGTGGCCTGGCGGCGAGGGCTCACGGTGAGGGAGTCCCGCACCTCGATGGCCGCCGGGTTGCCGTCGAGGCGCTCGACGCCGTGCAAGAACAGGTTCATGGTGGCGAGGCGCGCCGCCGCGTCCACCAGTTCCGTCCCGCGGATCGCGCCGTGGGACAGCTGTTCCCGCTGGGCGGGCGGGATGCCCGGCGGGAGGTGTCGGGCGATGTGCTCGAAGGACCGCACCAGAAATCCCCCAGTGCCTGCGGCCGGGTCCACGATCGTGTCCTCGACGGTCGGACGGCAGCACGCGACGATGGCGTCGACCAGCTCCCGGTGGGTGAAGTACTGGCCTGCGGCGGTCCGGTGGTCTTGAGCGCACCGGGCGAGGAACGCGTCGAAGACCGGGGCGCGCCACTCCGGCCGTTCGTCCCACCACGGGAGCCCCTCCTCGACCTGTTGGATCAGGTTCTGGAGGTGCAGCGGGCGGCGGAGGCGGTTCTGGGCCTTGTGGAAGATGCGGCCGACTACGCCGCCGCGCTCGCCGAGCTCCGCCAGGAGGGCGCCATAGTGCTGGATCAGTTCCGTGCCCTCGTGCAGCGCGAGCTCGTCCCAGGCGTCGCGCCCCAGGACGTCGACGCGGTTGAGGGGCCGGTGCCGCGACTCCTGCGCCACCTTGAGGAAGAGCAGGTATGTCACCTGCTCGCCGTACTCCAGGGCTGTTAGGCCGTCGTCGCTCAGTGGCGGGAAGAAGGACCAGAGGTGCTCGGCCTGGCGCTCCACCTCGGAAGGTCGGTTGACAGGCCGTCGGGTGGGCGTCGTCGGCGGCACGGTCACTGCTCCCTTGAGTCGTACGTCGTTCTCGCTGCTCGGCGCTGCGCCGTGGGGCAGCCTGCCCGCGAGGGCCTGCTCCCGGCAGCCGTCGCGCAGCCGGTCCGCCATCGCCAGGGCTTCCTCGGCCAAGGCCGTAACGGAGGTGAGTCCGCTGTTCCACGCCTCCAAGGAGGCGAGGAGCGTGCCCTGTTCGGCGAGTGGAGGCACGGGGACGGGGATCTGCCGCAGCTGGTCGAGGCCCAGGGAGGCTAGGCCGGCTGTGCTCCGTGCGGCGTCCCGTAGCCAGCTTCGGCCGGGCCCGCTCGCGTACAGGGCGAGCAGCCGGGGGTGCAGGACGTCCCCGGTCATACGGACCCGTGCCACGTGGTGGTTCGGTACGTAAGTGCGTTGGGAGGAGTCCTGTTCCCACACCCGGGCGAGGCCGAGGCTGTCGGGCTGTCCGCTCAGCACATAAAGGATGTCTCCGGGGCTCAGCCGGTTCGCCTCCGCTCTACGGGCGTCCAGCCGCACCGTCGGTATCCGCTCGTGTGCCCATTGCTCGCCCCGGAGCTCGGCCGGGCGCAGGGAGCCCACCTCGACCTCGTGCGGGTCGTCGGCACGCCGGCTGTTCGCCACGGGCCCGCGTACGACTTCGGCCAGCTCGCCGAGGGTGACCCATCGCCATCCCTCGGGGACGGCGGGCAGGGGAGCGCGGTGGGCGCCTGCGGAAGACTCCGGGTCCGCGTGCGGCCCGTTCGTGGTGCGGCCGAGGACGCCCCGGTCGATCACGAGGGCGCGGAGGTCTTCCACCCGCCGCAGGATGTCACGGACGGCGGCTTCCTCCTCGTCGACCCGGGCGAACCAGAAGGCGAGAGAGGTCTTGATCCGCTCCTGCTCTGACCGTGGGGGCAGCGGCAGCCGAACCCGTTCCAGATCCCGTGCCGCGATGTGCCCCATGCCGGCGCCCTGACGCACGGACGACTCGATCTGGCGCCGTACGGCACGGGACTCCCACGCCAACACCAGGTACTCGGGATCGATCAGCCGCTCGTCAACCCTCACCCGCACCATGGTGCCGGGGTACGTCGTGGGCCCGGTGGTCTCGCGGACCAGGGCGGCCCGCCCGATCCGCGCCCCCGGCCCGCCATTGCGACTCATCAGGATGTCGCCCGGCCGGATCAGATGGCCGGCCGCTTCCGCTTCCGCTGCCGACGCCCACGGACCTTCTCGGGACTCGGCGAGGTCGGCCGTCGCAGACCGCAGCGCGGGCAGGCGCAGGACGGGCACCCCTCCCGGGACGGCCTGACCGGACCGGCCCGCCGCCAGCGGCTCGCGCAACAGCGCGCCCAGCGGAACCTCGGTCCAGCCGGACGGCAGTCCCGCCCTCACGCCAGCACACTCCGCAGCTCGTCCAGCAGGCGGACCGCACCCTGCTCACCGTGCTCCCCGAAGGCGCGCAGGAAACCCGACGTGCCGCCCCTGAGGGTGAAGGGAACGGCGTCGAGAGACGCGGCGGCGAAGTGTCCGCCGGCCGCCGTGCCGTCCGCGATGTGCTCCATCCACCAGACCTGGTCGGAGTCGAAGGACCGCCCCCCGCGCTCCTGGTGGTCGATCCACGCGTCGAGCCGGTCGAAGACCTGGTCGCGGTAGGGGCGCGGGCGCGGCTCCAGGCCCGCTTCGTGCCGGACGAGGGCAAGGAGGTCCACGGGCCCCTTCGGTACCCGCGGCCGACGGGGATCCGACACAGTGACACCGGCGCGTTCGTACGCGCTCCAGATCCGCTCCGCCGTCAGGCCGTGGGGCGGCCGCGCCAGAGACTCGGCCCACGAGTGCAGCCTGCGGACGTCCTCCTCGGACAGGCCCCCTGTGCCGGTGATCAGCTCCCGCGCCGGGTCATTGCCCGCCCGCAGGAAGGACCGCCAACGCTCCATGATTTCTGCGTCGTCAACTGTTGCGGCGGCGGCCGGGGCCGGGGCCTCGTCCGCGTCCTTCCCTCGACCCCGCCTCCGCTTCCGAGTTGTGGAAGGCCAACCAGAATGGTGCCGCGCGACGCCGACCGGATCCACGACCACGCACCGGGTCTTGGCCGACGCGCCGGGGGTGACCGCCCTCAGTGCCGCCGACGCGATGGGGCGCGTCCCGACCGCGAGCATCTGGAAGTACCGATATGAGGACCTGACGTCCCGCAGGAACAGGAGACATTCGACGGGGGCGATGTCCGTCCCGGTAAGCAGGTCCACCACGACGATGACTCGCGGTTCGGCGGTGTTACGGAACTGCGAGAGCAGCCGGTACGGTGATCCGCCTTTGAGTGTCACCTTCTGGCAGAAGCCAGGCCCCTGCCCGAAGACCGCGCGTACCGCGTCGACCACCTCGTCCGCATGCTGGTCGTCGGCCGCATAGACGACGGTCTTGGGCAGCGACACGTCCCCGCTACCGGGCCTCGCCCGCTCGGGGAACATCGACGGCAGCCCCTCCTTGAACGCCGTCAGCGCGGAGTGGAGCGCTTGGCCGCTCACCACGGAGCGACGGTGACCGAGGGTCTCCTTCGCATCGAGGTCCAACTCCTCCAGGGTGTCGGCAGCCCACTCCGGTCGCGTGTCGAGGCGGCCAATGCGGTAGATGGTGATGTCCACGGCTCGGCCGTCGGCGACGGCGTCCGCGAAGGTGTAGGAGCTGACCAGATTGCCCTGGAAGACCTTTAGCGCCTGGTCCGTCGGGGTAGCCGTCAGGCCGAGCACCGGCGCGTCGAAGTAATCGAACAGCGCGCGCCATCGGGAGGAGACGGACCGGTGACAGTCGTCGGCGATAATGAGGTCGAAGAATTCGGGGGGTAGATCGGGGCGGTAGCGGACTCCGGACGCCGGTTTGCCCCCGGACAGGACGTTGTGAAGCCGCTGCACGGTGCTCACAACGACCTCCTGGGATGGCACGACGTCCGAGCTCAGCCGCTCTACCCGATACGACTCGGTGAACTTCCGGCCGTCTTCGCCAGGACCCGAGTACGCCGCGAAGGTCGCCAGCGCCTGCCTTTCGAGGTCCACCCGGTCAACTAGGAAGAGAATTCGGCGGGCCCGGGCGTGCCGCAGCAGGCGGTAGGCCACGGTGACGGCCGTGACCGCTCGGCCGCCCCCCACGGCGATCTGGACAATGGCCCGGCGCTCGCCCCGGCGCAGCGAGCTCTCGAACGCCCGCACCGCGTTGTACTGCCACGACCGTAGAACACTCTGGGCACAGCCATCATCATCGAGGTCCGGAAGACGGCGGCGCACGCGGCCCCGAAACGTCGGCGCCTGGGGATCGGCCACGGCCTCCCGCAGCCAGCGGGCCACGGTATCCGGCTGGTGGAAGCTGAAGATCTCCCGGAAGCGCGGCTCGGGGTCATCCCCGTTCTGAAACAACACCCGGACGCCGTCGGTGGCGTAGGTGTAGGGCATCCGCTGCTCCGCGGACGCCGTCGACGGGGTGTCAGCTTCACCGGGCCGGGCCAGCGCAGCCCGCAGATCCTTGCCGCGGGGCCGCACCTCAACGGTGCCCACCGGCTGGCCGTCGACGCGGAGCACGTAGTCTGGTCCCGCTGCCTGGTCCGGTTGCGCCGCGCCCCGCACCGCAACCCCCCGCACCAGTAGCTCGTGCGGCGCGTCAGAATCATCCCGTACGACCCATCCTGCCTCGGTCAGCAGATCCGCGACGCGCCACTCCGCCTCCAGGAGGGCCGAACGTGCCTTCAGGGGCGCGTGGGTGGCCGTCTCAGCGGGCGCACGCCGGTCGAAGGACCGCCGCAGCATGAGGGCGTACTCGTCGAGCAGGGCAACCCGGGTGGCCAAGCCAGTCACTTGCTCCCGCACGGGGACCTGCCGGTGCGGTGAGCCTACCGGGGCGTCATCCCATTCGGCCGGCGGGACGAAGGAGAGCGCGTCACGCACTCCGGTCCGCAGCCGGAAGTACCAGACGCCCAGGTCGAAGCAGTGGCGTACGAGACGTCGGGCACAGGACCGGTCGTCCGGTCCGGCTTCGCCGTCTGGTGTGGGGTCGCCGGAGCGGCGCAGTTCGGCCAGCGCGCGGTGCACCGGGCCGTCGGTGGAGTCCGGACCGAGCAGCCGGACGGACTCCGCGGTCAGGACCTCCGCGAACTGCCGGGCCTGGGCGAGGGACTGATTCGGACGGTCGTGCGCGTCGGCCTCAGCACCCGCGCCGTACACCAGTAGGAGGGGCTCCAGCGGCAGCAGAAAGCCGAAGTTCGCGGAAGCGGCGGCCAGCTCCGCCAGGGCTTCCTCGACAGCCACCTGGTGCACTCGGCCCACGTTCCCTTCACTCTTCGTCAGCGTCACCGGCGACCGTGGCACGGCGTCGAACAAGCACCCCAAATCTATCGCCTCAGGTCGGGCCGCGGGGCATGACCTGAAGGGATTGAGGTCCCCTGAGACGCGGGAGATGGTGACAGTGGGTCAGAGGGTCCTGCTGATAGGAACGTCGGCAAACGGCATTACCTGCCAGCTCCCAGACGCCAACAGGACCAAAGCCCATGCCTGGAGGAGGTGCCAGAAGCCACCCCAAATTCGGTGGAGCACAGGCGTGAGTGCTAGCCGCAGCGTCCGCTCGAGCCACCGCAGGGTCTCAGCTGGTGTACCGTCCACCGACACATCACTGGTGGCTTGGGAGTTGGAGGGCTTCGGGTGATCGAGTTGAAGGTCCCGGAGATCTACTGGGACGACGAGAAGGCTGTGAGCCTGCTGGGTGAGTACTTCACCCGACAACGCTCATGCGGTGATCTATTTTATTCCGGCGCGTGCTTCGAGCGCCTGGGCGGGGGCGGGGACGCCGAGTGCGTCGCGTACTGCTTCGACAGCAACGACCTGGTGGCCATCACCACGCTCAGTGTGTCCCTGGAGCCGCATGGCGCGATCAACTTGCTGACCGATCCCGACGGGCACTGGGCGCGCCTGCTGTCGCTCATCCCTCGTGACGCACGTTTGGAGGATCCTCGAAGCGATGCGCTCATAGTGGAAGGCGGACCGGCCTGGGAATTGTGGGAACGCCTGGCTGGCACCAAGCAGCGCCTTGGCAAGCCCGACGGCAGCGGCCCGGTTGTCGCAGGCAAATTGCTGGCCCGCAAGCGTCCCCACCTCATCCCCATCTACGACATCCGCGTCAAGCAGCTCTTTGAACGACCGAAGACAGACCACTCCTTCTGGGCAGCGCTGGCTGCGGCCCTGCGGGCGGACAACGGCGCCTTCTACGATCAGTTGGCCCGTCTCCGCGACAAGGCGGGGATCGGTGAGGATATCGGCGTCCTGCGTGTGTTCGACGTCATCGCCTGGATGCATCAAGGACGGCAGGGGCAGGTCCCGACGAGCTGAGCTCTCGGGTGGAGTGCGGCGGGGAGGCGTAGGCGGAGGTCACCGAGCTGGCAGTCTGATCGACTGCCCCCAAATTCGATGTGCTTCCGATGACGCATCATGTGGAATGCATCGAGACCGCGAGCCCACGACCAAGGGCGTTCGAACGCCACTTGCACCGGCTCGACGGTGATGCGCTGATCTTCACGACCATCACCAAGGCCGGACCGGCCGCCGCCTCAGTGGCTGTTGTTGTACCGATCTTGGGGTTTGTCGATCGAACGGGAGTCTCGATTGGGTGGTCGCGGGGTGCTCGGCGCATACGAGCAGGGCCTCCTGAACAGCTCGTTGGTGTCTAATCACCGAGC
>NZ_POTZ01001049.1 GCF_003236365.1 Streptomyces sp. NTH33 | reverse complement strand
AGTCGAGTTTGGCGGTCAGGCCCTTCAGGTCGCCGACGCCGTCGCCGTTGCTGTCCTGGAAGGAGCGGACGAGGACCTCGTAGAAGACGGCGCGTTTGAACCACTCCGGATCCCGGTCCCTGGCCGGAGTGTCCTCGAAGGTGTCCGGAACGGGCTCATTGACGATCATGTTGTGGGTGACCCTCCGATCTGCGGGGTGGACGGTCGCAGGACGGTGAGGACGTGCGCGGGCCTTCGGCCCGGTTCGAGACGCACATAGTTGGCCCTGCCCCAGTGGTAGGTCTCGCCGGTGAGCTCGTCGCGCACCGGCACCGACTCGTGCCAGTCCAGGCCGAGTTGCGGCATGTCCAACGAGACCGTGGCCTCCTGGGTGTGGTGGGGGTCGAGGTTGGCGACCACCAGAACCGTGTTCGATCCGCTCCGCTTCGAGTAGGCGATCACCTCTTCCTTGTCGGCGTGGTGGAAGCGCAGATTGCGCAGCTGCCGCAGGGCCGGGCTGCGGCGGCGGATGTCGTTGAGCCGGGTGATCAGGGGGGTGAGGGTGCGGCCCTCGCGTTCGGCGGCCTCCCAGTCGCGGGGTTTGAGCTGGTACTTCTCCGAGTCCAGGTACTCCTCGCTGCCCTCGCGCAGGGGGGTGTTCTCGCACAGTTCGTAGCCGCTGTAGATGCCCCAGGCGGGGGAGAGGGTGGCGG
>NZ_POTZ01001048.1 GCF_003236365.1 Streptomyces sp. NTH33 | reverse complement strand
AGTCGAGTTTGGCGGTCAGGCCCTTCAGGTCGCCGACGCCGTCGCCGTTGCTGTCCTGGAAGGAGCGGACGAGGACCTCGTAGAAGACGGCGCGTTTGAACCACTCCGGATCCCGGTCCCTGGCCGGGGCGTCCTCGAAGATGTCCGGAACGGGCTCGTTGACAGTCATGGCGCTGGGGGCCCTTCGGTCTGCGGGTTGGACGGTCGCTGGACATGGAGCACGTGCGCGGGACGGTGACCCGGATCCAGGCGGACGTAGTTGGTCCTGCCCCACTGATGGGTCTCGCCGGTGAGCTCGTCGCGCACCGGCACCGACTCGTGCCAGTCCAGGCCGAGTTGCGGCATGTCCAACGAGACCGTGGCCTCCTGGGTGTGGTGGGGGTCGAGGTTGGCGACCACGACGACCGTGTCGGAGCCGGCGCTCTTGCTGTAGGCGATCACGGCATCGTTGTCGGCGTGGTGGAAGCGCAGATTGCGCAGCTGCCGCAGGGCCGGGCTGCGGCGGCGGATGTCGTTGAGCCGGGTGATCAGGGGGGTGAGGGTGCGGCCCTCGCGTTCGGCGGCGTCCCAGTCGCGGGGTTTGAGCTGGTACTTCTCCGAGTCCAGGTACTCCTCGCTGCCCTCGCGCAGGGGGGTGTTCTCGCACAGTTCGTAGCCGCTGTAGATGCCCCAGGCGGGGGAGAGGGTGGCGG
>NZ_POTZ01001047.1 GCF_003236365.1 Streptomyces sp. NTH33 | reverse complement strand
GTGCCGCCGACCTTGGCCTGGGTGCCGACGATCGCGCGCATGAGGGTGGACTTGCCGCAGCCGGAGGGGCCGAGCAGGCCGGTGACGCGGCCGCGCGGGACCGTGAAGTCGAGGCCGCGCAGGACCGTGCGCGGGCCCCGGACGACGGTGAGGGCTTCGGCGCGGACGGCATGCGTGGGCGGGTCGGGTGGACCCGACGCGATATTCACCATGTGATGATTAAGGCGCGCGGCAAGGGTGCCGTCAAGGGGAGTGCGGGGATTGTCTCCGGCTCGGGGAGGGGTGCGTCCGGTCAGGAGCGGCGGCGCCTCTTCGACGGGTTGCCCGAGCGGCGGGTGACGCAGCGTTCGTACTGTTCGCGGGCGCGCTGGTACTCCTCGCGGTGCAGTTTCTCGCCGGGGGCCTCGATGAGCGAGCGGAAGAAGTAGGCGAGGAGGGAGCCGGTGAACCCGACGGCGAGCAGGCCGCGCAGGGAGGCATGGCGGTCGGGGTCGGGGCGCTTGCGGAAGCCCTCCCAGGTGTGGCCGAAGGCGAGCGCGCTGCACACCGCGAACATCACGACGACCAGGAGTGTCACGAAGGAGCCCGAGTCGGCGATCCGGAGCCCCTGGTAGGCGAAGCGGAGCACGAGGCAGGCGGCGACGGCCGCGGCGAGCGAGCCGGCGGCGACGCCGACGCGGCGGGCGGTGTAGCCG
>NZ_POTZ01001046.1 GCF_003236365.1 Streptomyces sp. NTH33 | reverse complement strand
ACCTCAAAGAGGTCGGAATGGGCACCGCGCTCGTCGCCGGCTCGGTCGGCGCGGCGTACTACCTCTCCCGCCGCCGCACCGGCGAGGAAGGGAGCGCCGCCTGACGGCGCCCCTTCCTCGGCACAGGCTTTCGCCCCGGACCTCTCCAGCTCCGGGGCGAAGGCCTTGTGGCCTATGAAGGGATCCGGCCTCCGCGCGGGCGGAGGCCGGATCCCAAAGACCGTGGCGGGCGCGGTCAGACGCGTTTGCCGGTGCGGCGGCGCAGCCAGAACACGCCGCCGCCGACGGTGCCCGCGGCCAGCAGACCGCCGCCGATGGCCATGTCGGCCGGTGCGGCACCGGTGACGGTGCCGCCGCCGACGCCGCCCCGGACCCCGCCGACGACGGTGAAGGCCCCCGGGCGGACCAGCCTCCGGCCGTCGCACTCGGCCCTGATGGCGTACGTCCCGGGGTGGATGTTCTCGCGGACGGTCGCGATGCCCCTCGCCCTCTCACCGAAGGCGTTGACCGGCCTCAGCGGCGTCCTCGGGAAGGCGCGCGACTCCACGACGCCGCCGTTGCGGCAGCCTTCGACCGCGACCGACAGCTGCCCGCCGCGGGCGATCGCGCCGGGCAGGGCCACGATGTTGCGGATGCCGCCCGGGCCGTGCTCGAACTCACCACCCCGACCGCCGCCACGACCGAAGTCCGGACCGAAGC
>NZ_POTZ01001045.1 GCF_003236365.1 Streptomyces sp. NTH33 | reverse complement strand
GCCAAGCAGTGACCCCCGCCCGGGAACCCCCTGTGCCAGGCGCTCCCGTCAGCCGTTGTCCCCCAGAACCTTCCGCAGCTCAGGGGGCAGATGCTGGTCGCAGGACTGCTTGGCCTGGTTGGTGAGGGAGTCGTGCACGCACGAGTAGTAGTCCCGGTAGACCAGCTGCGCGGTGAAGAGCACGGCGACCACGACAAGCGCCAGCGACGCGGTGACCAGACCGCTGATCGCGGCCGTCGTCTGCGGGCGGCCCGTGGGCGCCGGGGTGTCGGGATCGTGCCCGCGCGGCTTGGCGCGCAGGGAGCTGATGCCCCAGTACAGGGCCAGCGCGCCGAGCAGCAGGGCCACGTACGACCAGCTGAACAGGGCGAAGAAGAAGGCCCACATGCCGGACAGCAGCGCGTACCGCGCGCGACGCTGGACGGGGTCCGTGGGGTCCCAGCGCATGCCCGGGCCCTGGCCGCCGCCCGAGCCCTGGCCGCCGCCCGGGCCCTCCGGGCCGCCGGACCGCTGCGGTCGCTCGCCGAAGCCGCCGGAGGAGCGGCCCGGCTGGCGGTCGCTCCACTGGCTGCCCCACGTGGACCGGCCACCGCCCCGGCCCGACCCGTCGGAGCCGCCGCCGGAGGAGTCCCCGCTGGAGGAGCCTCCGTCGGAGGAGCCCCTGTCGGACGGGCGCCGGGGCTGCCACGGCCGGTCGGGGGTGCCC
>NZ_POTZ01001044.1 GCF_003236365.1 Streptomyces sp. NTH33 | reverse complement strand
GCCCCGCGGAGTGCGAGGGCCGGGCCCCGCCACCGGTGTCCTCCCCCACACTCACGCAGCCGGTGGCAGCGGCGAGGGCAGCGACCGCGGCGGCGAGACGGACCGACAGGTACAAGGGGCGCACGGGAAGCCACCTCCGGGATGAAAGACGTCACCGTGCCCAACGCCCTTCACCCGCAAGAGGACACGCGACCGGCCCGGACGAGCCTCAGCCGTACCCCAGGGCGTGCAGGCGTTCGTCGTCGATCCCGAAGTGGTGGGCGATCTCGTGCACCACGGTGACCTCGGTCTCCACGACCACGTCTTCCCGTGTCTCGCACATCCGCAGCGTCGGTCCGCGGTAGATCGTGATCCGGTCGGGCAGCACGCCCGCGTACCACTCACCGCGCTCCGTCAGAGGGGTCCCCTCGTACAGCCCGAGCAGCTCGGGATCGTCGGCGGGCGGCTCGTCCTCGACGAACACCGCGACGTTGTCCATCAGCCGCGTCAACTCCGGCGGAATCCGGTCGAGAGCCTCGGCGACCAGTTCCTCGAACTCCTCGCGCGTCATCTCCAGCACAGGGCCATTGTCCGGTACGGCCCCCGCCGCCACCGCGCACCCGCGCATACCCGAGCGCGGACTTGGGCATACGCGACCAATGGCTCGCGCCCCCCTCGCAGAACCGAACCGCCCGCACGGCCCGCACGGCATAGGAAGGGCGGTACGCGCC
>NZ_POTZ01001043.1 GCF_003236365.1 Streptomyces sp. NTH33 | reverse complement strand
GCGGCGGGGCCCGGCCGCGCTCCCCACCGCCAGCATCCCGCGCTGGAGCACCACTAGCCGCCCGGCCCTGCCCGGGCCCCGCCGCTGACCAGCATCCGGAGACCCACATGCCGATGTACGCACGGGAGTTCTTCGCCGAGCTGAACCTTCCCTTCGCCGACGCGACCGTCGTCGGCAACACCTACTACGCCACCCCCACGGCCGAGGGGCCTCTGCGGCTGCGGATCGACTTCAGCCCCACCATCCGCGCAGGCGAGTACGACGGCCTGCGGCTCGCCACGATCCACCAGGACCGAGGCGAACTCGACGTCGTCCACCTACGGTTCGCGGACCACAAGACTTTCGACCACCGCGATTCGGCGTACGGCCGGACGCCAAGTACGTCCGGATACGCCGTGCTCAAGGAGCACAGGGACGCCCCTGACTGGGTGCCGTGGAAAGGCGCCCACACCAACGGGCTGCGGGACGCCATCGAGCAGTACGCCTCCGTCTGGTTCCCCGGCTCCTGGCCGCCGCCCGCGCCGGTCCGTGCTACCGCTCGGACCGCTTGCAAGGTCCCGTCCCCGCCGTGCTCGGCTCCGAGCCGGACCCGCTGACCTCGCTCTCTAACCGATCAAGGAGCCCCCTCCCTCGTGCACGCCCGTATCGTCCGCAGTGCCGTCCGGTCGACCGCCATCGCCGCCGCTGTGACCGGCACACTCACCTCGGCCC
>NZ_POTZ01001042.1 GCF_003236365.1 Streptomyces sp. NTH33 | reverse complement strand
ATGTAGCACTGGGCGGCGACGGGGGCGCCCACGCGCTTGCGGATCAGCCGCTTGACGACGACGATCCGCTCGCGGCCCTCGTGCCGCAGCCGCACCTCGTCCCCGACGCGCACGGAGTGGGCCGGCTTCACCCGCTCCCCGTTCACCCGGACGTGCCCGCCCCGGCAGGCGGTCGCGCCGATGGAGCGGGTCTTGACCAGACGGACGGCCCAGATCCAGCTGTCGATCCGCACGTTCTCACCGGCGGCCGGACCGGCGGCCTCGGCGGCGGCGACAGCGGCGGCGATCTTCGGGTCCACGCCCTGGTCGTTCTGGGTAGCCATGCGTCCGACCATAGCCGCATCACCCCACCGCCTCCCGGGAAATTACCGTGGACCCATGGACCACCCCAGCAGCCTTGCCGCCCTCGACGCGCGGATCACCGGTTGCCGGGCCTGCCCGCGGCTGGTCGCCTGGCGGGAGGAGGTGGCCCGCACCAAGCGGGCCGCGTTCGCCGGCCAGACGTACTGGGGCCGCCCGGTACCGGGCTTCGGACCCCCGGACGCCCGCCTGCTGATCATCGGCCTGGCCCCGGCCGCCCACGGCGGCAACCGCACCGGCCGCATGTTCACGGGTGACCGCTCCGGAGACGTCCTGTACGAGGCCCTGTACGACGTGGGCCTGGCCTCCCGGCCCACCGCCATCTCCGCCGACGACAACCTGGAACTGTACGGAG
>NZ_POTZ01001041.1 GCF_003236365.1 Streptomyces sp. NTH33 | reverse complement strand
GCACCGCCCCGACACCGTCGTACGCCGCCTGGAACGCGTCACCCACGGCTCCCTGCACCCCCGCGACAAGGTGTGGCTCACCCCCAACCTGCACATCGGCAACCCCCGCTCCGCGCTCGGCCTGAACCACGACGACGTGGAGGTCCTGGGTGAACTCGGCGCCCTGCCCGCCTGGTTCGTGCCCGGGGTGCGCGAGACCTGGGTGATCGCGGTGCACGGTCTGGGCACCACCCGCGAACTGGCCATGAACCTCATGGAGTTCCTGCACGACCGGCACTTCCCGGTACTGGCCCTCGCCTACCGCGGCGACGCCGGCGCGCCCCGCTCCCCGGACGGGCTCAACCACCTCGGGGAGACCGAGTGGCGCGACCTGCACGCGGCGATCCGCTACGCGGTGCGGCACGGGGCCGAACGGGTCGTCCTGCTCGGCTGGTCCACCGGCGCCACGATGGCCCTGTGGGCCGCCCGCCACTCGGAGCTGCGCGAGCGCGTCTCCGGGCTGGTGCTGGACTCCCCGGTGCTCAGCTGGGAGGTCACGGTGCGGGCCCTGGCCCGGGCCCGGCACACCCCGGAGCCGCTGCTGCCGCTCGCGGTGCGCGCCGCGCAGGGGCGCGCCGGCCTGCACGGCGACCGGCTCGCCGAGGCGACCGATCCCGAGGGGCTCACGGTGCCGACGCTGATCCTCCACGGCCCCGGCGACCAGGTGGCCCCCTGGTACCT
>NZ_POTZ01001040.1 GCF_003236365.1 Streptomyces sp. NTH33 | reverse complement strand
GTCCCACCCCTCGGTGGGAACGGCGGCCCCCTCGGCGACGAGTTCCTCGAAAGACCGGTGCTGATGGTCTGCCATACCGGTGAGGGTGTCAGCGAACAGTCACCGGCCGCACCTGATATACGGTCCGGGCGCTCACGCCACCGCGAACGCCCCCAGCAGCAGCCCCGTGAACGCCCCGCCGAGCATGAACGGCCCCAGCGGAATCGCCGATTTGCGGCCCGCCCGGCGCAGCACGACCAGACCCACGCCGTAGAGGGCCCCGTACAGCAGCCCGGCGAAGGCGCCCACCACGAGCACCGGCCAGCCGTACCAGCCGAGGGCCGTGCCCAGCGCGAGCGCCAGCTTGACGTCGCCGAAGCCCATGCCGGACGGGTTGACGAGGAAGAGGACGAAGTACGCGCCGCCGAGGGCGAGTCCGCCGAGCAGGGCCGTGGGCCAGGAGCCGGCGGCGCCGGGCAGGACGGCGGCGAGGCCCAGCAGTGCGGCGGTCGCGGCGGCGAGCGGCAGGGTCAGCACGTCCGGCAGCCGGTGCACGCGGTGGTCGACGAGCGCGAGCAGTACGCCGACCGGCGCGGCGAGCAGCCAGACGGCGAGTTCCGGGCGGGGCCCGGTGACGGCGGCGAGGGCGGCACAGACGATGGCGATCGCGGTGGCGACGGCCGGGGCACTCGCCCCGTACGGTCCGCACCCGGCCGTCGCCACCGCGATCGCCATCGTCTGTGC
>NZ_POTZ01000103.1 GCF_003236365.1 Streptomyces sp. NTH33 | reverse complement strand
GACATGACCCGCCCCGGGAGCGAGCCCCCGAAGGCCCCGATCGAACGCCGCCACCTCGGCGGCACCGAACGGCGGCGCCACGGCCAGGAGGCCGAGAACCGTCCTCCCGTCTCCAGCCAGGAGCTCAGCAAGGCCCCCGCGGAACTCATCGAGGAGCCCGGCCCCAAGGTCAACTGGCGTGTCTTCCTCATCGCCTCGGCCGTCATCGTCGCCTTCTCCCTCTGGGCCATGTTCGCGCCCGGGCACGCCGCCGGCACCATGCGGGCCATGGTGGCCTGGATCGCGGAGAACCTCGGCTGGTTCTACGTCCTGACCATCACCGTGGTGATCGTGTTCGTTCTCTGGGTCGCGCTGTCCAAGCAGGGCTCCGTCCGGCTCGGCCCCGATCACTCCCGGCCGCAGTACAAGCTCTTCACCTGGGTGGCCATGCTGTTCGCCGCCGGCGTGGGCATCGACATGCTCTTCTACTCCGTCACGGGGCCCATCTCCCAGTACATGGCTCCGCCGACGGGCGAGGGCCAGACGGCCGCGGCAGCCCAGGACGCCGTGGTCTGGACCATGTTCCACTACGGTGTGGCCGGCTGGGCCATGTACTCGCTGCTCGGCATGGCCATGGGCTACTTCGCCTACCGCTGGGGCATGCCGCTGTCCATCCGGGCCGCCCTGTATCCCCTGCTCGGCAAGCGCGTGCGCGGCAGGATCGGCGACACCATCGACATCGTCACCCTGGTCGGCACCGTCTTCGGCGTCGCCACCTCCATGGGCATCGGCGTCGTGCTGCTGAACGTCGGCTTCGCCTGGTTGTTCGACCTCCCGGAGGGCCTGGCCCTGCAGATCGCGCTGGTGGTCGTGGCCGTGATCATGACCATCGCCGCCTGCACCTCGGGCTTGGACAGGGGGATCCGGCTGATCTCCGAGCTGAACATCTGGGGCGCGGCGGCCATGCTGCTCTACATCCTGGTGACCGGTGACTCGGCGTTCCTGCTCAACGCCCTGGTGGAAAACATCGGCCGGTTCGTCTTCTCGCTGCCGGACCGGACCCTGCAGACCTTCGCCTACCAGGAGGGGGGCTCCGAGTGGATGGCCGGCTGGACCCTGTTCTTCTGGGCGTTCTGGCTGGCCTGGGGCCCGTTCGTGGGCCTGTTCCTGGCCCGCATCTCCCGCGGCCGGACGCTGCGCGAGTTCGTCATCGCCGCCGTCACCGCCCCGGTGCTCTGCGACTTCCTGATCGTGAGCATCTTCGGCAACAGCGCCATGCACCAGGTCCTGGACGGGAACAAGGAGTTCGCCCAGGTGGCCATGGACAGCCCGGAGAAGGGCTGGTTCGCGCTGCTGGAGATGTTCCCCGGCGCCGCCTTCCTGATCGGCCTCGGCACGCTGTCCGGATTGCTGTTCTACCTCACCAGCGCCAACTCCGGCGCCATGGTGATGTCCAACTTCTCCTCCTCGATCCCCAAGCCGTCGCAGGACGGGGCGAAGTGGCTGCGCGTCTTCTGGGCGGTGCTCACCGCGGTGCTGACCATCGCGATGCTGGTGGCCGGTGGGGTCACCACCATGGAGTACGCGACGCTCATCTTCGCCCTGCCGGTGACGGTCATCGCCTGGCTGGTGATGGCCTCCTTCTCCAAGGCCCTGCGCATGGAGCGGGCCGAGCGCGAGGGCCGGGTCCTGCACCGGCAGTCGACGGCGGCGCACGGCGGCCACGTGCCCGAGCGCACCTGGCGCCAGCGGCTGGAGCGGATGCGCTCCTACCCCTCGAAGAAGCAGGTGGCCCAGTTCATGGAGCGCACCGTGCAGTCGGCGCTGGCCGACGTGGCCCGCGAATTCGGGAAGCAGGGCTACCAGGCCACGCTGGACCCGGTCCCGAACGAGCACACCGGCATCGCCGGCCACGCGCTGGTGGTCACGATCCCCGAGCACCGCGACTTCCACTACCAGGTGCAGGCCGTCGAGGCCCCGGTGCCGATGTTCGGCGGACGCATGTCCCGCCAGACGGACGTCTACTACCGGGTCGAGGTGTTCACCCAGACCGGCTCCGAGGGCTACGACCTCATGGGCCTGTCCCACCAGCAGGTGATCGACGACGTCCTGGACCGCTACGAGGCGCACCTGAGCTTCCTCACCTACTCCACCGAGCACGACTACGCCTCGGTGCTCACGCCGCCGATCGCGACCACCACGGGCGCCGTCCCGGTGGTGGAGCCCGCGGAGCCGCTGGACGACGCCGGTACGGACACAGCGGGCAGCGGGCCGAAGGCGTAGGTAGGCGTAGGCGCCGTTCCACCACCGGACGCCGGTGCCCGCGCCACCCGCTTCGCAGCCCCACCGCTTCACCACGCCACCACGTCCCAGCGGGCCCGTCGAGGAACTACCGGCTGCTTCCGAGATTCCGGCTCGGTGATGTTGCATGGGGCGTTTCGACGGGTCGGTCGGGCCATTGCGGGCGAAGCTGGAGGCGGTGGGGCCGTATCTGGATGGACGTCAGCGTCGGCTGCTGTACGCGGCGGAGGCGCGGCAGCTCGGCTACGGCGGGATCGCCGCCGTAGCCGAGGCCGCAGGCGTCTCCAAGGGATGCGTCAGCCGGGGACTTGCCGAGCTGGAGGAAGGAGCCGAGCCCGATGGCAGGGTGCGCCGCCCGGGCGGGGGCCGCCCGGCGCTGACCGAGAAGGACCCGGGACTGCGCCCGGCACTGCTGCCCCTCCGCTCTGATGTCCGTCGGGAGTGGCCATGCCTGAGACACGGCCAGCTGGTTGCGCACCACTTCGCGACCGTCGGTGACGTTCGGACGATCCATGACGCGCTCGTCGATGACCACCTCAAGCTGGCCCAGGCGGTGCTGGACGGTGACGCGCAGACCGCTGAGTCCTTGATGGAGTTGCACCTCGCCAACGTCCTGGACCTGCACAAGGAGCAGCTGGGCGACCTCCTCGACGGCGACGTCGAGTGGCTGTGACTCCTCGGCGCACGCCCGGTGGCCGAGGGGGTCGTGAGCCGTGCCATGATGCACCTTGACCTATTCATCATGATGAATTAGCTTGTGGTGACGTTCACGCGCCACCGCAGGAGGGACTCCGTCCATGGCCACCGTCCACGAGCCGGCCCCGACGCGCGACGTCGCCGCCATCCGGGCCGGCGATGAGCTCGACGAGCCGGCGCTTCGTTCCTGGCTGGTCGAGCACCTGCCGGACCTGGAGGGCGGCATGACGGTGATGCAGTTCCCGCGGGGCTCGGCGAACCTGACGTACCGGGTGTCCTTCGGCGACCGGCACCTCGTCGTGCGGCGCCCGCCGCTCGGCACCGTGGCCGCCGGGGCTCACGACATGGGACGCGAGCACCGGGTGCTGTCGCGTCTGCACGAGGCGTACGACCGCGCGCCCCGGGCGTTCCTCCACTGTTCGGACCCCGCGGTGATCGGGGCCGAGTTCTTCGTCTCGGAGTACCGCTCGGGATACGTGGTCTGGGAGCGGGTGCCTTCCGAGGTCAGCACGGACGCCGACGCGACCCGTCGCATCGGCCTTGCGGTGATCGACGCCCTGGCCGAGCTGCACGAGGTCGATCCCGCCTCCTGCGGACTCCAGGACCTCGGGCGACCCGACGGATTCCTCGAACGCCAGGTCGCCGGCTGGACGAGGCGCTGGCACGCGGTCGCCGAGCAGTCGAACCTCCCGGACGCGGCCTCGACGAAGGCGCTGGTCGACGAGGTCGGGGACCGACTGGCCCGCACCATGCCCAGGAGTCAGACCGCCGGGATCGTCCACAACGACTTCAAGATCGACAACTGCCAGTTCGCGGCAGGCGACCCCGACAGGGGCGCGTCGGTCTTCGACTGGGACATGGCCACCCTCGGCGACACGCTGGCGGACTTCGGGACCCTGCTCAACTACTGGCCCGACCACACGCTCCCCGCGGGGGACGTGGGCGCCTTCGTCGCCGCGTCCGCGACCCGCGAGCTCGACCTGCCCAGCCGTGGCGAGGTGATCGAAAGGTACGCCGGCACCAGCTCGTACGACCTGTCGGACATCGGCTGGTACGAGGCGTTCGGGTGCTGGCGGACCGTGGTCATCCTCCAGCAGCTCTACGCACGCCACGTGCGCGGCGAGAGCCCGGATCCGCGGATGGCGCAGCGAGGAGAAATGGTCCGGCCCCTCGCGCGCCGGGCACTGGCCCTGCTGGGCGGTGCGGTGTGAGTGACCGACGAGCCCGATGCGAACACGAGAACTCCCTCCCGAAAGACGAACGAGGAGCAGGACGATGAAGACAGGGACCCGAGTGGTCAGCGCCGTGTGCGAGACGGAGGTGGTGGTCATCAAGGGCGCGGACGTCGTGCTGGAGTGCGGGGGCGTCGCCATGGTGGCCACCCGGGACGGCGTCCGGGGCGAACCCGCCACCGGGCACGATCGCGGCACCCCTCTGGGGAAGCGCTACACGCAGGAGAGCTCCGGGCTCCAGGTCCTCTGCGTGAAGCCCGGCGCCGGAAGCCTGAGCGTCGACGGTGAGGCGCTGACCGAGCTCGCCGTCAAGAAGCTGCCCTCCTCGGACTGAGGCCGCAGATGAACGTGACAATGATCCTCGAGATGGTCTCGCAGGCAGCCGGCGACCGCGCGGCCGTCGTGTCGGGTGACCTGTGCTGGAACTACAACGAGCTGGCCGACCGCGCCCGCGCGCATGCCGCTGCCATCCGGGAGCGGGACGTCACGTCGGTCGCCTACCTCGGTGAGAACTCGCCGGAGACGATCGCGCTGTTCTTCGGTTGCGCGATGGCAGGCGTCTCCTACGTCCCGGTGAACTATCGATGGACCGATGACCAGCTGGCGGAGGCGTTGCAGCGCATCGCCCCGGTCGCGGTGGTCACCGACGAGCGGTCCGCCCCGCGGGTGCGGGGCCTGCCCGGCGTCGAGCCGCTCCACCTCACCGGCGGTGGGGCGCCGGCCGAACCCGAGGACACCGACGGCGAGTTCCCCGCCGTGCTGCTGTTCACCAGCGGCACCAGCGGGACGCCGAAGGCGGCCGTCCTGCGGAACCGGCACTTGGTGCCGTACGTCGTCACGACCGTCGAGTTCCTCAACGCATCCGAGGACGAGGCGATCCTCGTGTCCGTTCCGCCGTACCACATCGCAGCGGTGAGCTCGCTCCTCACCTCGGTCTACGCCGGTCGCCGGATCGTCCTCATGCCCGCGTTCGATCCGGCCGCCTGGGTGGAGGCCGCGCGTCGCCACAAGGCGACACAGGCCATGGTCGTCCCCACGATGCTGAACCGGATCCTCGACGAGGCCGAGCGCGATGGCCAGGGTCTGCCGGCACTGCGTCATCTGTCGTACGGCGGTGGTCGCATGCCCGTCGAGGTCATCGAGCGGGCCATGAGCCTGCTTCCGTCGCTGGACCTGGTGAACGCCTACGGTCTGACCGAGACGAGCTCGACCATCACGTTGCTGAGCCCGGACGATCACCGCGAGGCCGCGGCGAGCGACGATCCGTCGGTTCGCGCTCGCCTGGGTTCGGTCGGCCGGGCCCTGCCCACCGTCGAGATCGAGATCCGCGACGAGGACGGCCGGGTGCTCGGTCCCCACGAGACCGGTGAGATCTGGGTCCGGGGCGACCAGGTCTCGGGCGAGTACCTCTCGCACTCGGCGGTCGGCGACGACGGCTGGTATCCGACCCGCGACCACGGCCATCTCGACGTGGACGGCTTCCTCTTCCTCCACGGCCGCGCCGACGACGTGATCGTCCGCGGCGGCGAGAACATCGCCCCCGGTGAGATCGAGGAGCGACTCCGGTCGCACACCTCGATCAAGGACGTCGCGGTGATCGGCGTCCCCGACACGGAGTGGGGGGAGCGGATCGAGGCCTTCGTCGTGCCGGCCGCTGGTGCTGCTGTCGTCGAGGAGGACCTGCGGCAATGGGTGCGAGAAGGACTGCGGTCGACCCGGGTCCCGCAGAGCTTCCACGTGCGCGAGGAACTGCCCTACAACGAGATGGGCAAGCTGTTGCGGCGGGTGCTGAGGGCCGAGAGCGTCGCAGCCCTGGCTCCGTCCCCGCGACCGGCTTTCCGAAGGTGGGGCGCGTGGAGTGGGGCCGGGAGACGCCGACGGAGATCGGATCGGTCTCCGTCGCCGGCGTCCGATTGCCGGGAACGGGGATCCGGTCACGATTGATCATGAGAAGTTGAGGATGCCATGACCTACGTCATCACCCAGAACTGCTGCAACGATGCGTCCTGCGTGCCTGTGTGTCCGGTCAACTGCATCCACCCGACTCCCGAGGAGCCGGGGTACGGCACGACCGAGATGCTCTACATCGATCCGGACGGCTGCATCGACTGCGGGGCCTGTCTGGACGCCTGCCCGGTCAGTGCGATCGAGCCCGACTACGACCTTCCCGCGGAGTCGCTGCCGTTCCTCGAGCTGAATGCGGCGTACTACCGGGATCCCGCCCACCGGGACTACGACCCGACGCCGTACAAGGAACCCGCGCCGCGCACCTGGACGGGCACGCCGGCCGGGCCTTTGAAGGTGGCCGTCGTCGGCACCGGGCCCGCGGCGAGCTACGCCGTCCAGCACCTGCTGTCGCAACGCGGCGTCGACATCGCGATCGACGTTTTCGAGCGGCTGCTCACGCCATGGGGGCTCGTCCGGTTCGGCGTGGCGCCCGACCACCTGTTGACGAAGAACGCGGCCGAGCCGTTCGGCAGGGCGCTGCGAAGCAGGAACGTGCGGGTGTTCCTCGACGTCACGGTCGGTGAGGACGTGACGCACGAGCAGCTCGCCGAGCGCTACCACGCCGTCGTCTACGGGATGGGTGCGTCCCGCGACCGCCGGCGGGGAGTCGAGGGCGAGGACCTGCCGGGGAGCCACGCCGCGACGGACTTCGTCGGCTGGTACAACGGCCATCCCGACCATGCGGCCTCCGAGTTCGACCTCGGCGTCGAGCGGGCGGTGATCGTCGGCAACGGGAACGTCGCGCTCGACGTCGCCAGGGTGCTCGCGAAGGATCCGGAGGCGCTCGTCGCGACCGATATCGCCGAGCACGCTCTCGAGGCACTGAGAGCGTCGTCGATCAAGGAGATCCGCGTGGTCGCCAGGCGGGGCGCGGACGCCTCGGCCTTCACGACCCCCGAACTGATCGGTCTCAAGGAGGCGCTGGGGCCGCGGCTGATCCGGTCGGCCGACCTCGGGGCGCTCGGCGCCGGCGGGACGCCACTCGACCAGTACAAGCGCGATCTCATCGAAGGGCTGCCGACCGAGGTACCGGACGGAGACCGGCCGGTGGTCGTCCTGGACTACTGCAAGACGCCGGTCGCCATCGTCGGCGACGAGTGAGTCGAGGCGGTCCGGTTCGCGCGGACGCAGATCGATCCCGAGACCGGCTCGACCTCGGTGACCGACGAGACGGACGACGTGTCCGCCGGCCTGGTCATCCGCTCCGTGGGCTACCGGGCGCAGCCGATCAAGGACCTGCCCTTCGACGAGGAGCGGGCGGTCGTGCCGAACGAGCACGGGCGGGTCGTCGACCCGTCCACGGGTACGACGGTCCCGGGCGCCTTCGTCACGGGCTGGATCAAGCGCGGGCCCTCGGGCGTCATCGGAACCAACAGGCGATGTGCGCGTGAGACGGTCGACGCCCTGCTCGAGGACTGGGAAACGGGACGACTCGGCGAGCCGGCCGATGCCACCGACGTCGCATCGATCCTGCCGCGCGTCACCGACCTGGAGGCGTGGAAGGCCCTGGACGCCCACGAGAGGACGAGCGGCCGAGCCGCGGGCCGTCCGCGTGTCAAGGTAGTGGACAGGGACACCCAACTGGCCGTGATCGCGGCAGCGCTTTCGACCGACTGAACGAACCAGGAGACGGACGTGGACGAACGCATCGTCGTCATCGACGGGGCGCGGACCCCGATCGGCAGCTTCGGCGGCCAGTTCAAGGACGTGCCGGCGCACGAGCTCGGTGCGGCGGCGGTCACCGAGGCGATCAAGCGCTCGGGTGTGACCGTCGACGACCCCGCCGAGGTCGTGATGGGCTGCATCGGCCAGGTCGGCCCGGACGCGTACAACGCGCGGAGGGTGGCGATCGAAGCCGGCCTGCCGAAGTCGGTGCCGGCCTTCACCGTGAACAGGTTGTGCGGCAGCGGGCTGCAGGCGATCTGGTCCGCGGCGCAGGAGATGGTCTGGAACGGCCTGGACTTCACCGTCGCGGGCGGCGACGAGTCGATGACGCGGATGCCGTTCTACGACTTCGGCGCCCGGTCGGGCTACAAGCTGGGCAACCGGCCGCTGGTCGACGGAACCGTGGCGATACTGACCGACCCGTTCGGCGGCGTGCACATGGGCGTGACCGCCGAGGCGGTCGCCGAGAAGTACGGTGTCTCGCGCGAGGAGCAGGACGCGTTCGCGCTGCGGTCACAGCAGCGTGCGGCGTCGGACGCCGCGAAGGCGGCGTTCGAGGAGGAGATCGTCGCCGTCGAGGTGCGCGGCCGCCGTGGGGTGACCGTGGTCGACACGGACGAGCACCCCAGGCCCGGGACGACGCTGGAGGGTCTGGCCGGCCTGCGCCCGGCCTTCACCGAGGGCGGCACGGTGACGGCGGGCAACGCCTCGGGCATCAACGACGGTGCCGCCGCGGTCGTGCTGGCCAGGGAGTCCGTGGCGCGCGACCGTGGTGCGACCGGCCTGGTGGCGCTGGAGCAGGTCGCGACGGCGGCGATGGAGCCGGGTCTGATGGGGTATGCGCCCACGTTCGCGCTGCGCTCTCTGTTCGAGAAGACAGGTCTCACGCCGGCCGACATCGACATCGTCGAGCTGAACGAGGCCTTCGCGGCGCAGGCTGTCGCCGTGGCGCGGGACGCGGGCCTGGATCCGGAGCGTACGAACCCGTATGGCGGCGCGATCGCGCTGGGTCACCCGGTCGGTGCGACCGGCACGATCCTGTCGCTACGGGTGGTGAAGCACCTTCGCCGCACCGGCGGTGAGTTCGGCATCGTCACCATGTGCATCGGCGGCGGCCAGGCCCTCGCCGCCCTCTTCCGCCGCCTCGACTGAGGCGAGGCGGCGAGGCGTTCGGCGTCCCCACCGCCAGGGGCGCGGTGGGGGCGCCCACCCCGTGGAGTCGCGATGCCGCGCGCGGGAAGGGCCGGCCACATCGGCGGTGCCGCGGGCACCTTCGAACCGGTGGGCGATGATGTCCAGGTGAACCCGCCGGCCCAGCCGGTCAGCCACCCCTGGCTGACCGGCTGGGCCGGCGGGTGTGTGTTCTCCTCCTCCGCAGTCCCGTACCCCGAGAGCCTGGTCCAGGAGGCAGCGCGTCGGCAGGAGCGAGGCCCGGCCTGCCCCTTGGGCATGTCGGGCCTCGCTGCGTGAGCGGTTACTGCGGGACCGCGACCGCCGCGGTGTCGCCGCCACGGCGCCGTTCGCCGGTCCGGGCGGCTGCGGTCCATCCCTGCTGGACGGTGCGGGCCTCCTGATCGGTGGGTCGGCCTCAGACGTCGTAGGCGTAGAAGCCCCGGCCATTCTTGCGGCCGAGGTGGCCGGCGGCGACCATGCGGCGCAGGAGGGCGGGCGGTGCGTACAGCGGTTCCTTGAACTCTTCGTACATCGACTCGGCCACCGCTTGGGCGGTGTCGAGACCGATGAGGTCGAGCAGGCGCAGCGGCCCCATGGGGTGGGCGCAGCCGAGTTCCATGCCCCGGTCGATGTCGTCCGGGCGTGCGGCGCCCGACTCCAGCATCCGTACGGCGCTGAGCAGGTAGGGCACGAGCAGTGCGTTGACCACGAAGCCGGAGCGGTCGGGTGCCTGGATGGCCTGCTTGCCCATGTGCCGGGCGAGGTCGCGGGCGCGTTGCACGGTCTCCTGGCTGGTGGTGAGGGCCGGGATGAGCTCGACCAGCTGCTGCACGGGCACCGGGTTGAAGAAGTGCATGCCGATGACCTGCCCGGGGCGCTCGGTGGCGACGGCGAGGTCGACGATGGGGATCGAGGAGGTGTTGGTGGCCAGGATCGCTGCGGGGTCTTGGACTGCCTTGTCCAGGGCCCGGATGACGTCGGTCTTGATGTCGCGGTTTTCGGCGACGGCCTCGATGACGAACTGGCGGTCGGCCATGTCGCCGAGGTCGTGGGTGAACGAAAGCCTGGCGAGGGCCTGGTCGCGCTGCTCCTCGCTGAGCTTGCCGTGCCGTACGCCCCTGTCGAGGGAGGCGGTGACACGGCGGCGGCCTGCCTCGACAGCGTCATGGGTGGACTCGGCGACGCGGACGTCGAGGCCGTTGCGGGCGGCGACTTCGGCGATGCCGGAGCCCATCAGGCCGCAGCCGATGACGCCGAGACGGGTGACGAGATCCATCTGAGGTCCTATCTGATGAGTAGCGCGGTCTTGCTTCCGGCCGGGTCAGGCACAGGGGTTGCGGCGGTACGGGCCTTCGGCAGCGGCCTTCGGCGGTCGGTTGAAGGGAATCGACGCGGGGGACCGAGTACGGGTGGCGCGGAAGGCAGACGCCGGAGCGGCTGCCTTCCGACTTGAGCACGTCAAGGCCGAGGCCCGGCGTTGTCAGACATTGCGCCGGTACTGGCCTCCGACCTCGAAGAACGCCTCGGTGACCTGCTGCAGCGAGCAGACACGGGCAGCATCCATGAGGACCTCGAAGGCGTTGTCCCCGTTGATCGCGGCCTTCTTGAGCCGGGCGATCGCCTTCGCGGCCTCCTCGCGGTGCGTGATCTGGAAGTCGTGGACCCGCTTGAGCTGGGACTCCTTCTCCTCCTCGGTGGCGCGGGCGAGCTCGAGCTCCTGCTGCTCGGCGTCGCCGCCGGGCCGGCGGAAGGTGTTCACCCCGATGATGGGCAGCGTGCCGTCGTGCTTGCGCTGCTCGTAGAGCATCGACTCGTCCTGGATGCGGCCGCGCTGGTAGCCGGTCTCCATGGCGCCGAGTACGCCGCCGCGTTCGTTGATCCGGTCGAACTCGGTGAGCACCGTTTCTTCGACCAGGTCGGTGAGCTGGTCGATGATGAACGAGCCCTGCAGCGGGTTCTCGTTCATGGCCAGGCCCCACTCGCGGTTGATGATGAGCTGAATCGCCAGCGCGCGGCGTACGGACTCCGCGGACGGAGTGGTGACGGCCTCGTCGTAGGCGTTGGTGTGCAGCGAGTTGGCGTTGTCGTAGATGGCGATCAGCGCCTGCAGAGTGGTGCGGATGTCGTTGAAGTCCATCTCCTGGGCGTGCAGGGAGCGTCCGGAGGTCTGGACGTGGTACTTCAGCTTCTGGGAACGCTCGTTGGCGCCGTACCTCTCCTTCATCGCGACGGCCCAGATCCGGCGGGCGACCCGGCCGAGCACGGAGTACTCGGGGTCCATGCCGTTGGAGAAGAAGAACGACAGGTTCGGTGCGAAGTCGTCGATGTGCATGCCGCGGGCCAGATAGGCCTCGACGTAGGTGAACCCGTTGGCGAGGGTGAACGCGAGCTGGCTGATCGGGTTCGCGCCGGCCTCGGCGATGTGGTAGCCGGAGATCGAGACGGAGTAGAAGTTGCGGACGTGCTGATGGATGAACCACTCCTGGATGTCGGCCATCATCCGCAGGGAGAACTCAGTCGAGAACAGGCAGGTGTTCTGGCCCTGGTCCTCCTTCAGGATGTCGGCCTGCACCGTGCCGCGCACGTTCGCCAATGCGTGTGCGCGCAGCTCGGCCGCCTCCTCGGGCGAGGGATCGCGGCCCTCGGCAGCGCGGAACTTCTCGACCTGCTGGTCGATGACGGTGTTGAGGAAGAAGGCCAGCACCGTGGGCGCCGGACCATTGATCGTCATCGACACCGAGGTGGTCGGCGCGACCAGGTCGAAGCCGTCGTAGAGCGCCTTCATGTCCTCCAGCGTCGCGACGGAGACGCCGGAGGTGCCGACCTTGCCGTAGATGTCGGGACGCTCGTCGGGGTCACGGCCGTACAGGGTGACCGAGTCGAAGGCGGTGGACAGCCGGGTGGCCGGCTGGTCCTCGGAGAGCAGCTTGAACCGCTGGTTGGTGCGGAAGGGATCGCCTTCGCCGGCGAACATCCGGGCCGGGTCCTCGCCATCGCGCTTGAACGGGAACACCCCGGCGGTGAACGGGAAGTAGCCGGGCAGGTTCTCCCGGCGCCAGAACCTCACCAGCTCTCCGTGGTCGGTGAACGCGGGCAGCGCCACGCGGGGGACCTTGTTGCCCGACAGGGACTCGCGGGTCAGCTTGGTGCGGATCTCCTTGTCCCTGACCTTCACGACCTGCTCTTCGCCGGAGTAGGACTCCACGACAGCGGGCCAGTTCGTGATCTGCTCCGCGACTTGGTGGGGGAGTTGCTTGCGTGCCTCTTCCAGCAGCGCGGCCACGTTGCCGGCGTCGGACCCGGCCGCGACGAGCTCGCCCTGGACCATGTCCAGGCGCTGCACCCGCCGGGCCGCCTCGGCGAGGCGTTCGGTCTCGGCGTGGTAGGCGCGGACCGTTTCGGTGATCTCGGCGAGGTAGCGCACCCGGTCCGCGGGCACCACCTGCCGGATGCCGGAGGAGTGGCGTACGTCGACCGTGGGCAGCGTGCCTTCGGACAGCGGGAGCCCCTTCTCGCCCAGGGCGGTCTTCAGGTGCTGGTAGAGCGCGGTGACACCGTCGTCGTTGAACGTGGCCGCCGCGGTGCCGAACACCGGCATGTCCTCGGGCCTCTTGTCGAACGCCTCGCGGTTGCGGACCAGTTGGCGGGCCACGTCGCGCAGGGCGTCCTTGGCACCGCGCCGCTCGAACTTGTTGATCGCGACGACGTCGGCGAAGTCGAGCATGTCGATCTTCTCCAGCTGCGAGGCGGCGCCGAACTCCGGCGTCATCACGTACATCGGGATGTCGACGAACGGCACGATCGCCGCGTCGCCCTGGCCGATGCCCGGCGTCTCCACGATCACCAGGTCGAACCCGGCGGCCTTCACCACGTCGATCACATCGGCCAGGTGCTCGGGCAGCTCGTGACTGCCGCGGGTGGCGAGACTGCGGAAGAAGACCCGGCTCCCGTCGAGGGAGTTCATCCGGATCCGGTCACCGAGCAGTGCGCCGCCGCCGCGGCGGCGGGTCGGATCGACAGCGATCACCGCGATCCGCAGCTTGTCCTGCTGGTCGACACGGAACCGGCGCACCAGCTCGTCCGTCAGTGACGATTTCCCCGAGCCGCCGGTTCCGGTGATACCGAGAACGGGCGTGACCCGCTCCGCCGCAGCGGCGCGCAGCCGCTCCAGGAGATCCGTGGGCAGCTTGCCGAACTCCGCGCCTGTGATGGCACGAGCGACCGCGAACCGGTCGCCGGCGAGCACGGCGGCGGCGTCGGTCGACCTGCCGTCCCAGAGGTCGAAGTCGCAATCCCGGATCACCGAGTTGACCATCCCGGCGAGGCCCATCCGCTGGCCGTCCTCGGGGGAGAAGATGGTCACACCGCTCCTGCGGAGCCGGGCGATCTCCTCGGGCACGATCACGCCGCCGCCACCGCCCACCACGCGGATGTGCTTCGCCCCTCGCTCGCGCAGCGACTCGACCAGGTACTCGAAGTACTCGACGTGCCCGCCCTGGTAGGACGAGACCGCCACGCCGTGTACATCCTCATCGAGTGCCGCGTCCACGACTTCCCGCACTGACCGGTTGTGTCCGAGGTGGATCACCTCGGCGCCTTGGGACTGGAAGATGCGCCGCATGATGTTGATCGACGCGTCGTGCCCGTCGAACAGGGCCGAAGCGGTGACCAGGCGGACGGGGTGCACGGGACGGTGCAGTTCGTTCATGGAGGCCTTCCCGGACAGTACGGGGGGGGGAGTGTTGGCTGGAGAGATACTAGGACGCCCTAGTAAACTGCAGCAGGTGATGGTCGTGTGACTGAAAGCACAGACCAGGGGCGTTCCTGATGACCGGGACCGTGCAGACGCACCTCGTCGAGCAGCGTCACGGCGCTGGTCGGACCCGCGCGGCAACGGTCCGTTCAGCGGGCCTTCATGGCCCGGGCGTCGAACCCGCCGAGCGCGTCGGCGCCGACCTCGGCGTTGTGGGCGTGCGCCATGTGGTGCAGACCGAAGACGGAGTCCATGCCGGCGCGCATGCCCTGGAGGTCCTCAGCCTGGTTGACTGCCTTCTTGGCCAGGGCCAGGCCGAAGGCGGGCATCTGTGCCATCCGCTCGGCGAGGGCGAATACCGCGCCCTCGAGCTGTTCGCGCGGCACAACGTGGTTCACCATGCCGAGCTCGTGCGCCCGCGTGGCGGAGAACCGATCGCCGGTGAAGAGGAACTCCTTGGCTGTCCGGGGGTTCATCATCCACGGGTGGGCGAAATACTCCACCCCGGGGATGCCCATCCGGACCACGGGATCGGAGAAGAAGGCGTCGTCGGAGGCGACGATGAAGTCGCACGACCAGGCGAGCATCAAACCGCCTGCGATGCAGGCCCCGTGAACCATGGCGATGACGGGCTTGGGAATCTCGCGCCAGCGTCGGCACATGCCGAGATAGACCTCGGACTCGCGGGCGTACCTCGCGTCGACGCCCTCGCGGCCGACGTGGTCCCAGTGGATGATGGCGCGACGGTCGAACGACTGGTGGGCATCGCGCCCCGGTGTGCCGATGTCGTGGCCGGCGCAGAAGTGCTGTCCGGTCCCGCGGAGGACGATGACGCGCGCCGAGTCGTCGTTCACCGCCCGGGTGAACGCGTCGTCCAGGGCGTACGCCATCGCGGAGTTCTGGGCGTTGCGGTACTCGGGCCTGTTCAGGGTGATCAGCGCGACGGAGTCACGTTGTTCGTACCTGATCGGGTCGGAGTCGGGGATAGCGTCTGCCATATGCGGACGCTAGCACGAGATCGCCAATTCGTCATGATGAATAGGGGTGCCGGGGAGGGGTCCGTGTCAACGGATCCGAACTTGTGCTCGTGAGTGGTTTCAGTATGAGGTTGGGGCGAGCCCCAGTCGGAAGGATGCGCCAGGTGAGTAGCAGGAACGGGAGTGGTTCGGCGGCGATCCCGATCGCCACAGGTGGGTCGGTCCTCAGGCCCCTCAAGGCCGCAGAGGTGGTTGCTCGCAATGTCGTGCGCGCGATCCGGGCGCAAGGGTTGCAGCCGGGAGACGGCCTGCCCTCGGAGGCCGAGATGGTGAAGCAGTACGGCGTGAGCCGCGAGTCGTTGCGGGAGGGGTTGAGGCTCCTCGAGGTCCAGGGAATGATCACCATCCGCCGTGGGCCGGGTGGCGGACCGCTCGTGGGAACCGTCGACTCCGCCAACCTGGGGCGGATGGAGGCGCTCTACTTCCATCTGGCGGGAGCGACCTACGGCGAGCTGTTCGATGCGTGGCTGTTCGCGGAGCCGGCGCTCGCGCGCATGGCTGCCGCGAATCCGGACGTCGCTCTGCGTGAGTCCACGATGGCGCCCTACCTCTCGGGCGACGTCGAGGAGGAGGCGCACGACAATCTTGACATCTACGTGTCCGGGCACGAGGGGTTCCACGGTGCCGTCGCTGCGCTGACGGGGAACAAGGTCTTCCAGGTGACCTTCCGCGCCTACGGGCAGCTGGTGGCCCACCACCTCGCCACCGTGGCGGATGTGCGGACCATCCACCAGACGCTGGCGCACGACCACGTCAAGCTGGCCCGGGTCATCATCGACGGCGACTCCAAGAAGGCGGAGGCCATGATGCGCGCGCACCTGACGAACATCGTCAACCTGCACCGGGCCAATATGGGAGACCTGCTCGAAGGCGACGTGGAGTGGCTCTAGCCTCCGCGTTTCGGTTGGGCCCCCTCGCCCGGGCCTGCGCTCCTTGTCCTCACCGGCCGGTGAAGGAGGCGAGGAGCGCGATGGCCTCCTCACGTCCGACCGCCTCCCCTATCACGCGGGCCTCCTCCCGCCCCATCTGCTCGCGCGTCATGTGCCGGGCGCGCAACAGGCGCTTGGCCTGACCGAGGGCGTAGGCCGGTCCGGACGCGAGCCTTTGACCGAGCTCGAGAGCCCGCTCCTGGAGAACCTCGTCGTCCACCACCTCGGTGACCAGCCCCCACTGGTGTGCTTCGGCGGCAGTGAGCGTACGGCCCGTCAGAGCCATCTCGAGGGCGCGGACCTGACCGATGGCCCGCGGCAGGAGGTAGGAGGTGCCGCAGTCGGGGGTCAGACCGACCCCCGCGTAGGCCATGAGGAACTTCGTCGAGGCGGCTGAGACGATCACATCGCAGCTGAGCATCAGGGCCAGCCCGGCCCCCGCGACGGACCCCTGCACCGCGGCAACGACGGGCGTGGGCAGGGCGGCCAGGCGCTGCAGCGCCTGGCCGAGAGTGTCGGCCAGCTCCTCCAGGTAGCCCGATCGGTCCGCCGCGGCTGCCATCGCCGCCACATCTCCTCCGGCGCAGAACCGTCGGCCCTCGCCACAGATGAGCACCGCCCGCACGGCGGGATCGTTGGCCGCCCGGTCCACCGCCGCGCCCAAGGCGTGAGCAGTGGGCAGGTCCACCGCGTTCGCCCGGTTCGGCCGGGCCAACGTGATGCGGGCCAGACCGTCCTGGCATGCGTAGCAGACGAGGTCCTCGGTCCGGTCGTGGTTCTCCGTCATTTGTGTGCTCCTTCCTGGTCGAGGGGGTGCGGACTGGGCGGGCAGTACCGCATGGGTAGAGGCGGGGAGAGCGCGGCCGACGCATGGTCGCCGCCACGCATGGTCACCACGCCCGGCTCCAGGCCACGCCGGAGGAGGTCCTTGGCGGGCCGATCACCGCCAGGGGGCGACTGTGCTCGGTAAGGACGCCCACGTCAACATCGGACTGATCGTCCCGCACGCACATGGCCCGGACGACGTCTGCTGGAAGGCGAGGAAGAGGACAATGCTGCCCACCGCACGGACCGCGCCCGCGCCAGGCGCTCGTTGCGGTCCGTGCGCATCCTATGGTGCTGAGTTCCCCGTGTAAAGGAACTGAGTTTCATTCCTTGGGGTGGTGGTCAGCTCTCATGGAGAGTGGATTCGATCTTGCGGACCACGTGCCACAGCGGCGTCCTGCGCGTGGTGATCAGGACGACGACGTCGTCGCTCTCTCCACTGTCGCCCGCAGTCGCGGCCGGGCCTTCCGGGCCCCAGGAGTTCTGCACGAACGCGAGAGCGGCGTCCATGCGCGCCGAGACGTCTCCCTGGCCTCCGGAACGGAGCCATGCCCGAAGTGCGTTGTTGTGGGCAGCCACCACGGAGGCGGCGATGACATCCGCCCGCAGGGTTCCGTCGGATCGGCTCGCGAAGCGTCGGCGCAGGTAGTCGGCGAGGGTGCGCTCGTATCGCCGCACCACGGACAACTCATGGTTGCGGAGCGCCGGCACGCTCTTGGTGAGGCGATATCGCTGGATGGCGAAGGTGGGGTTGGTGGTGTACATCCGCATGACGAGGCGAGCGGCGTCACAGACCCGGGTCACCGGTTCCTCTTCATCGCCGCTGCTGTCCTGGAGGAAGGTCGTCATCTCGGCCAGACAGCCCTCGTGATCGGGGAAGACCACGTCCTCCTTGGACGGGAAGTACCGGAAGAAGGAGCTGCGGCCCACGTCGGCGAGCCGGACGATGTCGTCGATCGTGGTCCGCTCGAAGCCGCGCTCGAGGAACAGTTGGAACGCCGCCGCGATCAGGGCGTCCCGCTTCGATCGCTTCACGGAGTTGCCGCCGGCTCTCCGGCCGTGTCCCTGTGCCTCGTCCATGGGGGGAACATAACACCCGCCCGAGTCGGTCCCGGCGGGCGAGCGCGGGTGCGCATGGTCACAGAGAACGGCTGGAAAGACTGGCACTCAGTGTGCATAATTTCGATACTGAGTTCCATCGCTAGGTCATCGCCGGTTTCTGTACGCTCCGGCCGTTTTCACGGCCGGAGCAGAGTTGGGACGCCCTTGTCATGAGTCAGGACTTCGACCTGTACCGCCCGTCCGAGGAGCACGACATGCTCCGCGACGCCGTCCGCTCGCTGGCCGAGGCGAAGATCGCGCCGTACGCCGCCGCGGTGGACGAGGAGGCCCGCTTCCCGCAGGAGG
>NZ_POTZ01001039.1 GCF_003236365.1 Streptomyces sp. NTH33 | reverse complement strand
CCCCTGGGTGGTCTCGACGGTCTCGGTCACGGGGGAAGGCGGTGGGGTGCGGTGGTTGAGGACGGGCTTGCCGATGAAGGCCGGGTCGGGATGGGTGTAGCGGATGCCGTCCCTGGAGTACACGACGACGAGGTCGACGTCGGCCCCCTTCATGATCTTCTCGGCGACGGGCTGGAGCACCGCGGTGGGGTGGGGGCCGGTCACGGCCCGCAGCGTGCCCGGGGCGTACGCCAGCGTCTCGGCGACGTCCAGGGACCGCTGCCGGGCCACGGTCACGCTCCCGTCGCGGGCCTGCACCACGAGGGCCACCAGCGCCGCGACCGTGATCAGCACCACGACCAGCACCTGCAGCAGGAACACCTGCCCCGCGACGCTGCGCACCCTGAACAGGGACCGCAACCACCCCGCGGACGGCATCGGCGTCACGCCTTCCCCGCCGTCTTCCCGGGACCGCCGGTCCGAGGACCGGCGGGTCTGTGCGAACACTTCTCCATTTTGCGCCCTGTTGTCCGGTCGGCATGCGCAGGCGTACGGCGGCGGCCGCACGAGGTCCGGACGCGATCACCGGGTTGACAGCCGCCCGGCCACGGCCGCAAGATTTTCAACGATGTTGCGCCACAGGCAACAAGAAGGAGGCGGCGCGCAAGAAGGACCAGAAGGCCAGGAGCATCCGTGAGCCACCCCTCTCGCACCGGACGGCCAGGGCCCGGGCCCACCGCCCCGCACC
>NZ_POTZ01001038.1 GCF_003236365.1 Streptomyces sp. NTH33 | reverse complement strand
GCCCTGTGGCACGGCCCCCAGGGCGACCCGCACGGCCGCCACCCCGACCCCGCGCTGCTGGACATCAGCACGGGCGAGGTCCTGAACGCCCTCGACGCGCTCCCCGAGCCGTCGAGCCGGCCGAGGCCGACCCGCTCATGGAACGGCACAGGGAACGGCACATGGAGCGACTCATGGAACGCTCACCCGTAGGCGTCGTCATCGCCACCCGCAACCGCTCCGCCGGGCTCGCCGTCACCCTCCGGCACCTGCTCGCCCTGCCCGAGCGGCCGGAGATCGTCGTGGCCGACAACGCCTCCACCGACGGCACCCGCACCATGCTCGCCCGCGGCTTCCCCCAAGTCCGCCTACTGGCCCTGCCGTTCAACCGCGGCGCCCTCGCCCGCACACACGGCGTCCGCGCCCTGCGCACCCCCTACGTGGCCTTCAGCGACGACGACTCCTGGTGGGCGCCCGGCGCACTCGCCGAGGCCGCCCGCCTCTTCGACGCCCACCCCCGGCTCGGCCTGCTCGCCGCCCGCACGCTCGTGGGCCCCGGGCAGGAACCGGACCCGCTCGACGAGGTGCTCGCCGACTCCCCGCTCGGCCCCGCCACCGACCTGCCCGGCACCCAGGTCCTCGGCTTCCTCGCCTGCGCCTCCGTCACCCGCCGCACCGCCTACCTCGACGCCGGCGGCTTCCACCCGCTGCTGTTCTTCGGCGCCGAGGAGACCCTGCTCGCCTACGAC
>NZ_POTZ01001037.1 GCF_003236365.1 Streptomyces sp. NTH33 | reverse complement strand
GCCCAGGAGGACGCCTCAGCCCACCGCCGCGTAGTTCTCGTACACCTGGCCGTCCTCCAGAGGCACCAGGCCCACCCCGCGCTCGTACTCCATGCGCGCGGTCTCCAGCAGCCGGCGCCAGGACGTGACGGTCGGCCGCCGGCGCAGCAGTGCGCGGCGCTCACGCTCCGTCATGCCTCCCCAGACGCCGAACTCCACGCGGTTGTCGAGCGCGTCGGCGAGGCACTCGGTGCGAACCGGGCATCCGGTGCACACCGCCTTGGCCCTGTTCTGCGCTGCTCCTTGAACGAACAGTTCATCCGGATCGGTAGTGCGGCAGGCCGCCTGCGCACTCCAGTCGGTTACCCAGCCCATACCGGCGCCGTCCTCTCCCGAATCGAGGCTCCCCCACGGCGGCAGCGGCATATTCACCGCCGCCAGTTGAGGACGTTACGGAAGGTGGGCACGGCGCAACACCCCCAGCGGGCCCAATCTTGAATGGTCCGAACGGACTATGGGGAAGCGGCAGATCACCCGGGGGAGTGAGCTGGCGACATGTGCGACATTACCGGCGCCATGGGGCATTCACGGTGCGCCACAACGGACGCCAGGTGGCACACGAGGCGAATTCGGGCACGCCCCCAACGCACCCTCGTGGCACACCCCGACACGTCCCCCGGACCACCCCACCCAAAAAAGTCGAGCGGACCCGGAACGTTTCGAGGCCGCCGGACGTATTGATACCTGTCTC
>NZ_POTZ01001036.1 GCF_003236365.1 Streptomyces sp. NTH33 | reverse complement strand
GGAGATCCGGAGGGTTCAGGGGGTTCGGCCGGCCGCGATGCTGTCATCTACAACTCCGCGCGGCAGGGGTCCTGTTCGGCCGCCTCGGCGACCGACTGACTGGTCAGGGGGGCGGCCTCGGCGAGCGGCGGCTCGCTGGTGAGCGGCTCGGCGTCGGGCAGCGGCGGCTCGCTGGTCAGCGGGGTCTCGGCGCAGGTGCTCTCGGCGCTGAGGGCGCACAGGCCGGAGTCGTCGGCGGTCGACAGCCGGCCGGCGAGGGGCCGGTCGCCGGCCGGCAGCGGATCGTCGGCGGGCAGCAGGTGGGGAGCGGGCGGCTCCGCCACGTGTTGGGACAGGGCCGAGAGCAGAAGGTGTGCCGGTGCGGCCACGGGGGCCTCCTTGTCGAGTACGTCGGTCACGGGCGTCCAGCGGTCGGATTACCGCAGCCCTACCCCGTGCTCGCGAGGGCAGACGTACCAGAACGAATGACGTGCCGCTGGTCACACTCGCCCGACTCCAGGTTCGGTCAATCGCGGCACAACGGCCACTCTCGTTGACACCTTCCCCCGGGGATGGTGTGGTCAGGACTCTTCGACACCGCCTTCGACACGACTTTCGAAGGCCGATCGACGAGGAGGGGCCGTGCGACTTCGGCGCGGTATCGGGCACGGGAAGAGCGCGGCCGCACTCGCGTTCGCCGTCATCGCCGGAACCCTGACAGCCGCGCCCGCGGCCGTCGCGGCGCCACCCGCCCC
>NZ_POTZ01001035.1 GCF_003236365.1 Streptomyces sp. NTH33 | reverse complement strand
GGCCGAAGTGGGCGGGGAGGGTGCGGGACAGGGCGGTCGCCTCGCCGCGGCCGTCCTCCGCCCGGGCCGCGTACCACAGGGCCTCCTCCGCCAGACCCCAGCCGCCGCCCCAGTCGCCGGAGATGCGGCCGAGGGCCGGGAAGCGGGCGGTGCGGCCGTCCGGGCGCATGCCGACGCAGTTGATGCCGGCGCCGCAGACGACGGCGACACCGCGGGGTTCGGCCACGCCCGCGCGCAGGATCGCGAACGTGTCGTTGCGGACGTCCACCGTGGTGCCCCACGCGCGTGCGTGCAGGGCCGCCGCCAGCCGTTCCTCCTCGACGGGCAGGTCGGCGTTGGCCAGGCAGGCCGAGACGTGGCCGGCGGAGGCGACTCCCGCTGCCGCGTAGGCCCGGCTGATCGTTTCCGCCAGGGCGTCCACCGCTGTTTCCACGCCCACGGCCGGTGGCCGGAATCCGTCGCCGCGGGCCGTGGCGAGGACGTTTCCGTCGGCCGCCACGACCGCCACGTCGGTCTTGCTGTTGCCCGCGTCGATCGCGAGGATGCTTGCGGTCAGTCCCACGCGAGGTACTCCCGGTTGTGCGCGATCAGCTGGTCGGTGAGGGTTTCGGCGTACGCGTACTGGCCGATGAGGGGATGGGAGAGCAGGGCGCGGAAGACGCGGTCCCGGCCGCCGTGCAGGGCCGCGTCCAGGGCCAGGTCCTCGTAGGCCGTCACGCCCGCCATCAGGCCCGCGT
>NZ_POTZ01001034.1 GCF_003236365.1 Streptomyces sp. NTH33 | reverse complement strand
CGGGAGGACCATGCCCCACACCGCCCCCTACCCGGTTCGGCTGGCCGACGAGATCGCGCGCCAGCTCGGCCGGCTCACCGACCATCTCTCTCAACTCCCCGCGCATGAGGCCACCCAGGTCATCGCACGGGTCCTCGAACCGCAGGACGGTGTCCTCGGTCGCGTCACCCACCTGGTGGCCACCGGCTCCTACTTCGCCAAGGACCAGGCCGAACGCGGCATCCTGCCGGCCGAGGTGTGGCTCGCCCTCGGCCGGGCCGCGAACGAACTGCACGACATCGCCCTCGACCTCGACGAGCACACCGACGCACTCACCGAACTGACCACCCGCCCCGCAACCACTCCCGCACCGTCCCCGAACGCCGCACCGCTCGTCGTCCGGCGGCGCCGGTGAAGAAGAAGCAGTGGCAGGGCTGGGGCCCCGGCGAGCAGGCCGAGCAGCACTACCTGGTCGAGCCCCGTGCCCTCGCAGGCGGCGGAGACATCCGCCACGTCTCCGAGTTCCTGCGCGCCTGCGGGTGGCGGGACCGGTCAAAGCCCGGTGGCCCCCTGCTCATGGACAGCCCCGACCGCAGCATCCGCATCGCATACGACCCCTTCGTCCAACCCGGCGGATGGACCATCCACGGCAAGGCCACCGCCCACCAGGAGGAATGGACAGCGATCCTGGGCCGGCAGGCACCGGTCGAAATCGTCGCCGGGCTCACCGACGCCCTCACCCGCCCCCGCTCCGCACACGCCCCCAACG
>NZ_POTZ01001033.1 GCF_003236365.1 Streptomyces sp. NTH33 | reverse complement strand
TGGTGGGGTTCTTTCTCCCCCGGGTCCTTTGAGTGGGGACCGTCTGCGGCACCGGAGCCCGTGGGGGTGGGTTCCGGCGGTGAGCAGCGCAGTTCGGCCCACACCCGCTTGCGCGGGAACCGGTCCTCGGCCACGCCCCAGCGGTCCGCGAGGGCGTCCACGATGAGCAGGCCGCGGCCCGACTCGGCGTCCCAGGCGGGCTGTTGGGGTGCGGGGAGACGGTCACCGCGCGTGTCGGTGACCTCGATACGGAGCGTGCCGCCGATCAGGTAGAGCGTCAGCCGGAAGTCCCGTCCGGGGACGCGGCCGTGCGTGATGGCGTTGGCCGCCGGCTCGGCCACGAGGTGGCTCGCAATCTCCGTGGGCAGCCCCCAGCGGCGCAGTTGCGCCTCGGCGAGCAGGCGGGCGAGGCGGGCACCGCGCCGTGTGGACGACAGCAGCGCGCTGAAGTGGGGGAACTGGATGCCCTGTTCGGCCGTGAGGTCGGCGATTTCCTGATTCACGTCACTCAGCGTGGCCGAGTACGCCTACCGTGAGGAGTGACTGAATGATTGCGTACGGTTACTTTCGGCTGCTTGTCCGGTGCTGTCCGGGCCGTCGGCGTCGTTCGTAGGGGTAGGGCGCCGCGGTACGGCGCGGGACTACGGAGGGGTGCGGCGTGTCGGTGGACGGCGAGGCGGTACGGCTCGGGGCAGAGGCGGACGAGCCGGGGTGGGAGGTGGACCCCGACGACGAGTGGGGAGTCGCGGTG
>NZ_POTZ01001032.1 GCF_003236365.1 Streptomyces sp. NTH33 | reverse complement strand
GGCACCCCCACCCGCCCGTGACGACCTCGGCCCGCGCACCCTCCCGGCGTACTGACCGGGGTTTCCCCGCCCCACAGCGGTGCCTCGCAGTCAGTGCGCCACCGTAGGATGGACCGCATGGCCAAGACCAGTACGACGACCCAGGGGCTGCGCGCGGCGATCGAGCGCAGTGGCTACTACCCGGCTCTCGTGGCCGAGGCGGTGGAGGCCGCCGTGGGCGGCGAGCCCGTCCGGTCGTACCTGGTCCACCAGGAGACCACGTTCGACCAGAACGAGGTGCGACGGCACGTGACGGTGCTCGTCCTCACCGGCAACCGCTTCATCGTCAGCCACACCGACGAGCAGGCCGCCGACAGCACCTCCCCGACGCCGTACGCCACGACCTCCACCGAGTCGGTCAAGCTGGGCCGGATCTCCTCGGTCGTGGTCAGCCGCGTGGTCGCCAACCCGGAGCAGTACACGCCGGGCACCCTGCCCCGCGAGGTCGTGCTGACCATCGGCTGGGGCGCCGTCTCCCGCATCGACCTCGAACCCGCCGCCTGCGGCGACCCCAACTGCGATGCGGACCACGGCTACACGGGCAGCTCGACGGCCGACGACCTGAGCCTGCGCGTCAGCGAGGCCGGGGACGGCCCGGAGACGGTGCGCCAGGCCCTCGTCTTCGCGCAGGCCATCTCCGAGGCGACCGCGGACCTGACCCGCTGATGACGACCCGTCCGTCTCCCGCCGCCGCCCAGGGCCAGGGGCGCCCC
>NZ_POTZ01001031.1 GCF_003236365.1 Streptomyces sp. NTH33 | reverse complement strand
TGTATAAGAGACAGGGGCATGGCGGGGCTGGAGGGTAGGGAACAGCCGCGGGGGAAGTCACGTGCGACCGCGGCGCGCTGGTCGCCCGCGGTCGGGACGAACGCGCGCAGCAGGCGCTGGAGTTGTTCGGCAATCCTACGGAGGCGGAGGTTCCGCTGCCGTCCCGTCCCGAGTCCGCCGCCACCGCCCGCCGCCTCGCCCAGGTCGTCGTCCTGCGCCAGTGGGGACTGACGCCGAAAACGGCCGAGGACACCGTCCTGCTCGTCTCCGAACTCGTGGGCAACGCCGTACGGCACACCGGCGCCCGGGTCTTCGGCCTGCGGATGCGCCGCCGCCGCGGCTGGATCCGCGTCGAGGTCCGCGACCCCTCCCGCGGGCTGCCGTGTCTGATGCCGGTGCAGGAGCTGGACATCAGCGGGCGCGGCCTGTTCCTCGTCGACAAGCTGTCCGACCGCTGGGGAGTCGACCTGCTGCCGCGCGGCAAGACGACGTGGTTCGAGATGCGCGTGGTCGACCGATGACGGGCGCCTCGTTCATCTGACCGTCGCTCATCTCGGTGTCCGTACGTGTGATTCGCCCGCTTTCTTACCTTATTTCTCTTTAATGGTTCGGGTGACCACGACCGATCGCCGCGGTGTGCTGCGGACCGGTGCCGGGCTCGTCGCCGGGGGCGCGCTCGCCGCCGGGTGTTCGTCCACCGGTGCCGCCCCGCGCTCCGCCGCGCCCTCCGTACCGTCTTCCGGGGCTTCGGA
>NZ_POTZ01001030.1 GCF_003236365.1 Streptomyces sp. NTH33 | reverse complement strand
GCTCGGTGATTAGACACCAACGAGCTGTTCAGGAGGCCCTGCTCGTATGCGCCGAGCACCCCGCGACCACCCAATCGAGACTCCCGTTCGATCGACAAACCCCAAGATCGGTACAACAACAGCCACTAAGCGGATGACCTGAAGTTCTGCGCGGAATCTGGGGCGGCGGCGTCGGCTGGGTGCGACGGCCCTGATGGCGCGAAAATCTCGCCGGGTGTTGCATCGACGTTGACCAAAACGTGGCAAACCCGGCGAGGTCAAGGTCAGTATGCGTCCGGCATCCGTGTTCGCCAACCCTTCCGGTCCGGCGGATCAGCACCTGTACCACCTGCTGCATCACCGGTGACGGGAGGCCGCCCGCGTCGTGATGGTATTGCTGTCCGGGGCCGGCCTGACCGCGGACGAGATCGGCGAGCTGCTCGGCTACCACCCGGCCACGGTGCGCCGCTGGATCCACCGCTACCACGCCGACGGCCCGGCGGGCCTGGCCGACCGCCCCCGCTCCGGGCGGCCCCGGCTCGGCGGTGCCCCTGCCGATAACCTCATCCACGCAGGTGGGAGTGGGTTTCGGCGCCGACCGTGGTCACCCGCGTCGGTGCTCTCGCTCGGGGGACGGTGGAGGCGACATGATGATCGGCCGTGCTGTTGAGACTGGTGTACCTGGGTATGACGAACGCCTTCGCGATGCTGCGACTGCTGCCGATGAGCGACCGGGAGAAGGATGTCGAGATCCTGGCCCTGCGTCATCAGAT
>NZ_POTZ01000102.1 GCF_003236365.1 Streptomyces sp. NTH33 | reverse complement strand
GGTCCGGATCGGGCGGCTCAGACGCCGGCCAGGGACCGCAATTTGTCGAGGCTGCGGATGATTTGAAGTTCCCTCCCGGACGAAGCCGGGAGACTCTCCCCTTGAATCGCTCCGGGGAGTTTGACAGGTCACGCCTGTCCAGCAACGACCCTTCCGGCCGCCGGAGCAAGTGCGGGGCTCGCTCGGATCGCCGGGGGCTTGACCATCACCCCCGGCCATGCACTGAGAGCACCCCATTCGTTACGGATTGCTCCGGCGATGCTCCGCACCGCCAGGCTGATGATGCGCCTCACCCATCCCTTGGGCGCTGCACAAGATCGGAGGCAGACGGCCTGGATGCGCCGCGGCGCCGGCGAGATCCGCCGCACCCGGGGCTACCCGCGGGTAGTAATTGCTGACAAGCTGTCTACCCGTCGTTCGCCAGCGATTCCGACGAGGAGCGCCCATGTCCGCCACCGTCTCCTTCAAGGTCCCCTCCGCACACGGCCCGCGGACCGTGACCCTCTCCTACGCGCGCGTGGGCAGCGGCGAGCCGCTGCTCCTGCTGCACGGCATCGGGCATCACCGGCAGGCATGGGACCCGGTGGTCCACCTGCTCGCCGCCGAGCGCGAGGTGATCGCCGTGGACCTGCCGGGCTTCGGCGTCTCCCCCGCGCTGCCCGGCGGGCTGCGGCACGACCTGCCCACGATGAACGCCACGCTGGGCGCCCTGTGCGAGGCGCTGGAGATCGAACGCCCCCATGCGGCGGGCAACTCCCTGGGCGGCCTGCTGGCCCTGGAGCTGGGCCGCGAGAAGCTCGTACGGTCCGTCACGGCTCTTTCCCCGGCCGGGTTCTGGACGCAGGCCGAGCGGCGTTACGCCTTCGTCGCGCTGCGGACCATGCGGGCTCTGGCGCGACGGATGCCGCTGCCGCTGGTCGAGCGCCTCGCCCGGACGGCGGCCGGCCGCACCGCACTGACGAGCACCATCTACGCCCGGCCCACCCGACGTTCACCCGAGGCCGTGGTGGCCGAGACCCTCGCCCTGGCGCGGGCCACCAGCTTCGAGGACACCCTCCGGGCCGGCGTCGACGTCCGGTTCACCGACGACGTTCCCGGCATCCCCGTCACCGTGGCCTGGGGCACCAGGGACCGGCTGCTGGTGCGCCGTCAGGGAGTGCGCGCCAAGCAGATCATCCCCCGGGCCCGCCTGGTAAGGCTGTCCGGCTGCGGACACGTCCCGATGAACGACGACCCGGCACTGGTCGCCCGCGTGATCCTCGACGGCAGCCGCTGACCACCGTCCTCGTCCGGCCAGGCGCACGGCTCCCGATCCCAGGGCGACTCCCGCGCCGACCAGGGCGCTGCCCGCGGCCTGGACGGCCCCGTAGGAGCCGGCGCCCACGAGTGGCGCGGTACAGGCGGCCGCGACGGGGATGAGACCCGAGAAGAGCGTGGCGCGCTCGGCCCCGATCCGCTGCACGCCCATGTACCAGCACACGAAGCCGACGACGGTGACGACGACCGCCTGCCACAGCAGCGCGGCGGCCTCGACCGCGTCCGGCCGCCTGAGCCAGTCGCCGCCGAGTACGGCGCCGGCCACCGCCGACTCCAGGGCCGCAAGGCCGCACACCACGGCGGACAGCAGCCGGGGCCCGAGCGGGCGCAGCACCGGCACCGCGAGGACCGCGAAGCCGACCTCGCCGGCCAGCGCGCAGGCGGAGAAGGCGATTCCGGCGCCGTCGGTCCGGCCCCAGCCCTGCACGGTGAAGGCTCCGGCGGCGACCAGCGAAGCCCCGTGGAGGACCACCCGCCGCGGTCGTCGTCCCTCCAGGAGGGGGGCGACGACCGCCACCACCACGGGGGCGCAGCCCACGAAGACCCCCGGCACCGCCGGCTCGGCACTGCGTTCGGCGGCGAGCACCGCCACGTTGAAGCCGACCATGCCCACCGCCGCGAGCAGCGCGAGCCTGCCCCACCGGCGGGGCGTGAGCCGCCGCAGCCGGGCCGGGGCGTCCCGCCCGGCGAGCGGTACGAGCAGCAGACAGGCCAGGCCGTAGCGCAAGAACTGGCCACTTGCGTACGGGTAGTGGCCGAGGACGCTGTTGGCGGTGAAGGACGCCCCGACGAGGACGCAGGCGAGCGCGGCGAGCAGGGCGCCGCGCGAGGTGGTGTCCATGGCAGTGACGCTAGGCAGCGGGGCGGTCCGGTTTAAGGTCCACTTCCATGACGTCATCGGGGACCAATCCGGGCGGACCGGCCGGACCGGCCGCCTGGGAACTGCTCCTGCCGGCCGCGTCGGCACCGGCACGCACGCGTGGCCGTTCCCTGCAGACGGCGCTGCGCGAGGCGGTCCGCTCGGGCCGGCTCGCACCGGGCACGCGGCTGCCCTCCAGCCGGGACCTCGCCACGGATCTGGGCGTCTCGCGCGGCCTGGTCACGGAGGCGTACGAGCAGTTGACGGCGGAGGGCTACCTGCGCAGCGGCCGGGGCGCCGGTACCTGGGTGAGCGGCGCCGTCCGGGCGGCACGCACGCACGCGCGTGACCTGGCTCCCCGCTCCCCCGGCGCCCGCGCGGACTTCGTGCCCGGGATGCCCGACCTGTCGCTGTTCCCGCGGGCCGCCTGGGCGGCGGCGCACCGCTCCGTGCTGACCGAGCTTCCGCACCGCGAGCTCGGGTATCCCGACCCGCGCGGACTGCCGCGGCTGCGCACGGCGCTGGCCGGACTGCTGTCGCGGCGCCGGGGCGTGGTCGCGGACCCGGAGCGGATCGTGGTCGTCTCAGGGGTGGCCCAAGCGAGCACCCTGGTGGGCTCAGCGCTGCACGCGCGTGGGATACGCACCGTCGGCGTCGAGGATCCCGGCAGCCCCGAGCACAGCGCCCTGTATGCCTCGGCCGGAGTCGGCACCGTCCCGCTGCCCCTGGACACGGAGGGTCCGGCCATCGGCCCGCTGCGGCGGTCCGGGGTACGGGCCGTGGTGACGACGCCGGCCCACCAGTTCCCCACCGGCATCGCCTGCTCCGCACGGCGCCGGGCAGAACTGCTCGACTGGGCGCGGGCGGTGGACGGCGTCGTCTTCGAGGACGACTACGACGGCGACTTCCGCTACGACCGCGCCCCGGTGGGCGCTCTCCAGGGGCTCGACCCGGAGCACGTCGCCTACGCCGGATCGGTGAGCAAGTCCCTCGCTCCGGGACTGCGGCTGGGCTGGCTGCTGGTACCCGACTCGCTGGCCGACGAGGTCGTCGAGCGCAAGCGGACCATGGACCTCGGTCATCCGACGGTCGATCAGGTGCTGTTCGCACGGTTCGTCGAGCGGGGCGACTACGACCGGCAGCTGCGCCGCTGCCGGCGTGCCTACCGGGAACGGCGTGACGCGCTCGTCGCCGCCCTGCGCGAGCACTTTCCCGGTGTCCGGCTGTCCGGGATCGCGGCGGGCCTGCACCTCATCGCCGCGTTGCCCGGACGGTACGGCCCCGAGGAGCGGTTCCTCAGGCGTGCGGCCGGGGCCGGAGTCGCGGTGCGCACCCTGGCGTCGTACACGCACGGGGATGCCACGGGATCCGGCCGGGACGGCGTGTGCCTCGTCCTCGGTTACGCCCATCTGCCGCCGGCGCGGATCCATGCGGGGGTGCGGCTGATGGCGGAGGCGGCCGGCGCGCGACCACCGCCCCGCACAGGGCGTTCGCGCAGGCCGGGCCCTTTGTCAGTGGTCGCCTCTACGGTTTTTCCATGACGCGATCTTTGCAGGCCGTGGCCTATTGCCGACCCTCCGTGCTGGAGTCCGCCGCGGGCGGGCAGCGCCTGGGACTGGAGACCTCACGGGGCGCCACCCCCTCGGGCGTTCAGGACCATCCGCGTTTCTTCTCCGGTTTCCTGACGTCGCCTCAGGTGGCTTCCGCCGGGCTGCTGGCGGTGGCGGACGTGGCGGCCGCCCGCTACTACCAGCCGCAGCTGCGTGCCTCCCTCGACCCGGTGGTGACGGGCAACGGCGACCGGCTGCGCTTCGAGTCCTTCTCCGGCTGCTGCGGGGTGTACGCGCGCCTGGACGTGCTGCGGTCCGGCCTGGACGGCGGCGAGGTGGGGCACGGCACGACGAACGTCGACGTCAACAACCCGCTGCGGGAGGCGCTTTCCCGGATCGGCTCGGCCGATCCGCTCCATCTGCGGGTGGGCCCGGAGGAGATGGCCGTGACCACGCTGGACGGGCCGGTGGTGGAGAAGAAGGTGCCGCTGCCGGACCGGTGGCTGCGCGGGTTCGCGGAGGCGCAGGTCATAGCCGCCGGCTTCGATCTGCGGGCCGAACTGCCGGCGGCCGAGGCGGTGCGCTTCCTGCGGTCGTTGCCCCGGAGCGGGCCGCGGGGTGCCGCGAGCGGCCCGCGGTGGGTGGTACCGGCAGGGCGCGCCCTGCGGCCGGCCACCCGGCCCGTGCCGGGCGCGGTGTGCCTGCCCGGCCCGGAGCGGCTGGCCGCGCTCCAGCGGGTGCTGAGGCATGCGACGGCCCTGCGCGTGTACGGCCCGGCGGTCACGGGTGGCACCGCAGCCACGGCCAGTGCCTGGGAGGCGGTCCTGCCGGGCATGCGGCTCACGCTCACGCTGTCGCCCGACGCCTCGCGGGGGTTCTCCGGCGAGGGAGGGGTGCTGGACGCGCTCGCCACCGACGCGGCCGCCGAGGACGCGGAGCTGATCGCGGTGCTGCTGGCCTGGGAGCCCCGCGTGGACGTCGCCGACCTCGCCACCGCCTCCGGGCTCACCCAGGAGCGGGTCCGCGCGGCACTGGTCCGGCTCGGCACCTCGGGCCGCGTCGGATACGACACGGCGGAGGCGGCGTACTTCCACCGGGAGCTGCCCTACGACGCGGAGCGCGCCGAGCGGCACAACCCGCGGCTGCGGGACGCCCGGGCCCTCGTCGCCGCCGGAGCGGTCGCCCTGGACGGCGTCCTCGCGACGGTGACGGCCGAGGACGGACACGTGCACCGGGTGCGCGACGAGGCCGGCGTGCTCAGCTGCAGCTGTCTGTGGTGGGCGAAGTACCGGGGCGGGCGCGGGCCGTGCAAGCACGCGCTGGCGGTGCGGATGGTGCGGTGGGGCACCGCCGCGGTGGAGCAGGGCGTGGCACGAGTCGACGGGGGTGTGCGATGACATCGCTGATGGAAGCGGTACGGGCCGGGCGGACGGCCGAGGCGGTCGATCTGCTGGACGGAATGACCGATGCCGAACGGCGGGCGGTGTTCCCCGAGTTGAAGGAGTTGCGCAAGGAGCTCCGGGCGGCGCCGTGGGAGGCTCACGCACGCCGCGCGTACCCGGCGCTGCACGCGGCCGGAGCGGCCTGCCAGACCGGCGCGGCCGGCGCGGCGAGCTGGCTCGCGGCTGCCGACATGCGCTGGTTCGCGGCCTCCCCCGCGGTGCTGCTCCACGTCCTCAGTGACCGCGAGACCGACTGGCTCGCCGATGTGGTGCACCGGCTCGCCCAACGGCCCGCCACCGCGCGGGTGCCGTACGAGCTGATGTCCGCTCTGGTGCGGCTGTCCGGCTGCCCGGTGCCGACGACCGATGCCTATGTGCGCGGCTGGGTGCAGCACATCCGCGGCAACTGGAGGCGCGGCAACACGGTACTGGACCGGCTGCGCAGCGATCCGCACCTCGCGGAGCTCGTGGCCGCCCTCTTCGGGACGAACGACATCGGCGGCCTGCTGGAGTGGGGTGCGAACGAAGGCCCCAACAGCTGGAACGACGCCCTCGCACGACTCACCGTGGAGGGCGCGCTGGACCGGAGGGCGACGGTCGACGGGTGCGTGGCCCGTCTGCTGCGGGGCGGCACGACCGCCGACCACCGGGCGTTCCTGCGGATACTGAAGTCCCTGGCGCTCACCCGTGAGGAGCAGCGGGAGCGAGTGGCCGACTGGCTGGCACTGGCCTCGGACGCGGTGTCCATGGTCGCCTCGCACGCCCAGTCGGTGCTGAGCGACCTGGCTCTGGACGGGGAGCTGACGCACCGGCAGCTGGCCGAGATGTCCGGCGCGGTGCTGTTCCGGCCGGAGCGCACGCTGGTGCGGGCCCAGCTCGTGCTGCTGGGCAAGGTGCTCACCCGGGACGCCGCCGCGGCGGACGAGTTGCTGCCCGCCGTCGCGCAGGCCTTCGGGCACGAGGACGCCGGTGTGCAGGAGCGGGCGCTCAAGCTCGCGGAGCGGCATGCGAAGAAGGTGCGGTCCGATGAGGTGTGTACCGGACTGGCGTTCGCGGCAGAGCAGTTGAGTCCCGCGCTGCGCGGCCGGGCGGTCGGGACGCTGGGCGCGGCACCGGCGGAGGCGGCCCTGGTGTACGAGGAGGTGCTGCCACCGGTTCCGGAGCCGGCGCGTCTCGCGCCGGTTTTGGCCTCGGTCACGGAGCTCGCCGAGGAGGTGGGGGCCGCGCTGGCGTCCGAAGCCGACGTGAGCGGTTTTGAACGCACCCTGGACGGGCTGGTGCGCCACGCCCACCACGACCCGGAGGCCCTGCTGAAGGCGCTGGAGCCGGTGACCGCCCGCCGCTGGTGGGCCAATGCCGGTCCGCACCACAACCTGCTCGAATACCGCTTCGGCGGCAACCGCCAGGGGATCTTCAACGCGGCCGACGGTCTGGACCTGCTGCTGGCGACACTGCGGGGGAAGGTGGGCACCTCCACACTCCGCTCGATGCTCCAGCAGGGCACACCGGACCGGACCTGTGTGCACGGCGCGCTGTCGGAGGCATTCGACGCCCGCCTGTGGGAGGTGGCGTACCGGATCCGCACCGAACCACTTCCGTTCCTGCTCTCGACGCCCACCTGGAGCACGGGGCTGCTGGAGCCGGAGGAGCTGGTGGAGCGCCTCGACGCCTACCGGAGCCTGGGAGCACGGATCGCGGCGGCCGACTTCGCGCAGGCGCTGCTGCGGGTGAGGCGCGAGGACCGTTCGGCGGCAGTGGCGGCGGCGGAGCGGGCGGCGGCTCTCGGCACCGCGGAAGGGACCCGGCTCGTCCGCTGGCTGACCGCCGACGCGCCCGTGCGACCGGTGCTGCGGCGCCGTACGACGGACGCCCGTGTCCTTGCCGAGTCCGGTGAACTCCCGGAGTTGAAACCGGACTTCCCGCACGCGTTCCGGCTCCTGGGCGACCCGGTGAGTGCCTTCGCGGGCAGCCGGTACTGCTCCCACTGGAGCGACTCGCTGCGGGTTCACTGGCCGGCCGTGGTGCCCGAGGCGCGTGAACTGGTGGCCGTGCGGCTCCTGCGGGAGGTGTCCGCCGTGGCCGTGGACGACACGCGGGGCGCGGCGTCCGTCCTGCCGCTGCTCGCCGAGTCCGGCGGCGAGGCGGGCGAGGCGACACACCTGTGCGTGGCCTACGGGCTCGGGGCACGACATGCGGAGGACCGGCTCGCCGCCGTGGACGCGCTGCTGGTCCTGGCGGCGCGCGGGCAGCTCGACGCCTCCCGCCTCGGCGCGGATCTCGGAGAGCTGATACGGCACGGTGCCGTGAAGCCGGTACGGCTGGCCGAATCGTTGCGCACGACTGCGGGCACCGGGGCGAACACCACTGTCTGGAACCTGCTCAGCCACATCCTGCCGCCGCTGCTCGCCGATCTCGGAGACGGCGGAGCGGCCGGACCGGTGCGCGGGCTCGGGGATCTGCTGGCCGTGGCGGCCGAGTGTGCCGAGCGTTCGGGAGCGCGGGGCGATCTGCCGCACCTGGGGCGGGCGGCGGAACGCCGGGGCTCCTCGCGCCTGGTCGCGGAGGCCCGTCGGCTGCGCGGCACGCTGACGGCGGAAGTGGCCGCATGACACCGCCCGGCGCGCCGTCGAACCGTACGGGCGCCGGGCCGCCAAATCAGGACAGAACCCCGCTTTACTCATCAGCCACAGAGAGTTCGTGATCACGCAACACCGTTCCTGCACAGTGGCCGCATGACTCGAGACATGCCGAACACGACGCGGGCGGGGCACGGTCGTCCGGTGCGCCACTGGCGGCGGGACGTCGTCGAACCGGCCACGCTCCTCGCGGCGGTCGCCGTGGTCGACGGGGTGGCGAACCTGACCGGGCACGGACCGAACGGCCCGGCCCTGCTGGTGATCGCGGCGTCCGCGCTGGTCGCGACGGCGGCCTTCCGCATCCGGTGGGCACGACGCCACGGTCACCCGCCGCCCGGGGGCGATGCCGTCGTCCCCACGGCGCCCGAGCAGGCACCGGGAGACAGCACGCTGTGGCGGATGCGGACGACCGTGCGGGACGCGCCCGGCTCGCTGGCCGCGCTGTGCACGGCGCTGGCCGCCCGTCACGTGGACATCCTCAGCCTGCAGACGCACCCGCTGGCCGAGGGCACGGTGGACGAGTTCCTGCTGCGCGCGCCCGGCGGGACCGAGGCGTCCGCCCTCACCCGGGCGGTCTCGTCGGCCGGCGGAACCGGCACGTGGATCGAACGGGCGGACGCGCACGACCTGGTGGACCCGCCGACGCGGGTCCTGGGCCTGGCCACGCGCACGGCGCTGGACGCGGCGGAACTTCCGATCGCGCTGCGGCAGTTGCTCGGGCGGTGCACCATCCGCTCGCTGCCGGCCAGGCCGGCCGACGGCGGCCGCGGTCCCGAGGAGGTGCCGGCCGAGGGCGTTCTCGAGGACACGGTGATGCGGCTACGGGCGCCGGAGGGCGGAACGATCACCGTGGAGCGGCCGTATCCGCCCTTCACGCCCACCGAGTTCGCGCGGGCGCGGGCGCTGGTGGAGCTGGATGCCCGGCTCGGACCGCGCGTCCCGGGCGGCCGGGACGTGCTGACGCTGCCCGAGGGCGACGCGATCACCGTGCGCAGGGCCGGTCCGGGCGACCTCGCGGCGGCCAGGGCGATGCACGAGCGCTGCTCGCCGCGCACCCTCGCCCTGCGCTACCACGGGCCGGTCGACGACGCCGACCGCTACCTCGGCCACCTGCTCAGCCCGCGGTTCGGACGGACCCTCGCCGCGCGGACCGCCTCCGGGCGGATCGTCGGCCTCGGCCATCTGCTCTGGGACGGCGACGAGACGGAGGTCGCGCTGCTCGTCGAGGACGCGTGGCAGCGGCGCGGCCTCGGCTCCGAACTGCTGGGCCGGCTGGTGGCCATGGCCGTCGGGGCCGGCTGCGCGAGCGTGTACGCCGTGACGCGGTCGTCCAACACCGGCATGGTCGCCGCCATGCGCGGTCTCGGCCTCCCGCTCGACTTCCAGGTCGAGGAGGGCACCCTGGTCGTCACGGCCCGCCTGGACGCCATCCCGGTGGCCTCCCGCCCGCCGTACGACGCCCGGCACGAGGAGCACGGGGGACCCCGCCCGCGGGACTGAGCCGCGGAACCGTACCCATGGGTGTGCGGCCCGGCTCCCCCGGGCCGCACACCCTCCGGACTCCGCTCAGCTCATCGCCTCGTGCAGGCCCTTCACCGGCGGCGGGCACGGCCGCTCCCCCAGCGCCCGGTCCAGGTCGGCCCACAGGTCCTCGACGTCCTCCAGGCCCACCGACATCCGCAGCAGCCGGTCATCGACCCCGGCGCCCCGCCGGTCGTCCGCGTCGACGATGCGGTGGCTGATGGACGCCGGGTGCTGGATCAGCGTGTCGACGCTGCCGAGGCTCACGGCCGGCGTGATCAGGCCGACGCCGCCGATGACGGCGTGCGGGTCGCCGTGCACCTCGAAGGAGACCATCGCGCCGCCGATCGACGGGTAGTGCACGCGGGCGACGCGCGGGTCGCCCGCGAGGCGGGCGGCGAGTTCCGCGGCGGTGGCGGAGGCGGCCCGCACCCGGACCGGCAGCGTGGACAGGCCGCGCAGCAGCAGGTATCCGGCCAGCGGATGCAGCACCCCGCCGGTGGCGAACCGCACCTGCCGCAGCCGCCCGGCCAGCTCCTCGTCGCAGGCCACCACGCCGGCCATCACGTCACCGTGCCCGCCCAGGTACTTGGTGGCGCTGTGCAGCACCAGGCGCGCGCCCTGCTCGGCCGGGCGCTGCAGCACGGGGGTGGCGAAGGTGTTGTCGACGAGGAGCGGGACGGAGCCGCAGGCGTGGGCGACGGCCCGCAGGTCCACCTCGGCCAGCGTCGGGTTCGCCGGCGTCTCGACCATGACCAGGCCGGTGTCCGGGCGCAGCGCGTCCGCGATCCCGGCCGGGTCGGTCCAGGTCACCTCGGTGCCGAGCAGCCCGGCGGTGAGCAGGTGGTCGCTGCAGCCGTACAGGGGGCGTACGGCGACGACGTGCCGCAGGCCCATCGCGGACCGGACGAGGAGCACCGCGCTGAGCGCGGCCATGCCGCTGGCGAACGCGACCGCCGCCTCGGTGCCCTCCAGCCGGGCCAGCGCGGTCTCGAAGCGGGCGACGGTCGGGTTTCCGAGCCGCCCGTAGACCGGGGAGCCGCCGAGTTCGGCGCCGTCGGTGGCGAAGGCGTCGATACGGGCGGCCTCGGCGCGGCTGTCGTAGCAGGGGTAGGTGGTGGACAGGTCGATCGGCGGGGCGTGCAGTCCCTGCCGGGCGAGGTCGTCACGGCCGGCGTGCACCGCCTCGGTGGCCAGTGCTCTGGGTGCGGTGCGTACGTCGTCGTACGCGGGCGTGCTCGCGGAAACCAGGGGCGTGTCCATGTCGGAAGGGTGAACACGGGCCGGGTCCATGAGGTCGGTAGCCGTGTTACGTTCGCCGTATGGCCGAATCTGTCGTACTGGATCCGGTGGATCTTCATCTGCTGCGGCTGCTGCAGAACGACGCCCGGACCACCTACCGCGACCTCGCCGCGCAGGTCGGCATCGCTGCGTCGACCTGTCTGGACCGGGTGACCCGGCTGCGCCGCTCGGGAGTGATCCTCGGCCACCGGCTGCGGCTCGATCCCGCCAAGCTGGGCCGCGGTCTGCAGGCACTGCTGTCGGTACAGGTCAGGCCGCACCGCCGGGAGCTGGTGGGACCGTTCGTGGAGCGGATCCGGGCCCTGCCGGAGTCGCTGACCGTGTTCCACCTGACCGGTCCGGACGACTACCTGGTCCATGTCGCGGTCGCCGACATGGCCGATCTGCAGCGGCTGGTCCTGGACGAGTTCACGGCCCGGCGGGAAGTGGCCCGGGTGGAGACCCGGCTGATCTTCCAGCAGTGGGACTGCGGCCCCCTGCTGCCGCCCGGCGCGCAGGCGGCCACACCCTCCGCGAAACCGGACTGATTTCGGCCCGGGGCCGCGATACCGGGCTGACGGGAGCCACCCGTCCGTACGAGGATGGTCCGCATGTCACATACCAAGAGCCCGCTGCCCCGTCAGGTCGCCGACGCCTACGTCGACGAACTCATCGCCCTCGACCCGATCACCGGTACGTATCTCGGCGTGAAGGAGAGTTCCGGCAGGCTGCCCGACACCTCGCCCGCCGGACAGCAGGCGCTCGCCGACCTCGCGCGCACCACCCTGGCCCGGCTGGACGAGGCCGAACGGCAGCCCGGCGCGGACCGTGACATCGAGCGCCGGTGCGCGCGCCTGCTGCGCGAGCGTCTCACCGCCGAACTCGCCGTGCACGAGGCCGACGAGGGCCTGCGAGCGGTGAGCAACATCCACAGCCCGGTGCACTCGGTGCGCGAGGTCTTCACGATCACCCCCTCCGACACGGACGAGGACTGGGCGGCGATCGCCGAACGGCTGCGCGCCGTGCCGGCCGCGCTGCGCGGCTACCGCGAGTCCCTCGCCCTCGGCCTGGAGCGCAAGCTGTACGGCGGCCCGCGGCCGACGGCCACCTTCATCGAGCAGCTGACCGAGTGGTCGGACACCGACGGCCAGGGGCGCGGCTGGTTCGAGGACTTCGCCTCCGGCGGCCCCGAGGCCCTGCGCGGGGAGCTGGACGAGGCAGCCCGTGCAGCGACCGCGGCGGTCGTGGAGCTGCGGGACTGGATGCGCGACGTCTACGCGCCGACGACCGGCGACGCGCCGGACACGGTGGGCCGCGAGCGCTACGCCCGCTTCGCCCGCTACTTCAACGGCACGGACCTGGACCTGGACGAGGCGTACGCGTACGGCTGGTCGGAGTTCCACCACCTGCTCGGCGAGATGGAGAAGGAGGCCGAGAAGGTCCTGCCCGGCGCCGAGACCCCGTGGGCGGCGCTCGCGCACCTCGATGAGCACGGCACGCACATCGAGGGCGTGGAGGAGGTCCGCGTCTGGCTGCAGGACCTGATGGACGAGGCGATCGAGGCGCTGGACGGCACGCACTTCGAACTCGCCGAGCGGGTGCGGAGGGTGGAGTCGTGCATCGCGCCGCCCGGCGGCGCCGCGGCCCCGTACTACACGGCGCCGTCCGCCGACTTCTCCCGGCCGGGCCGGACCTGGCTGCCGACCATGGGACAGACCCGCTTCCCTGTGTACGACCTGGTGTCCACCTGGTACCACGAGGGCGTCCCCGGCCACCACCTCCAGCTCGCCCAGTGGGCGCACGTGGCGGACGACCTCTCGCGCTACCAGGCCACCGTCGGCGGGGTCAGCGCCAACGCCGAGGGCTGGGCGCTGTACGCGGAGCGGCTGATGGACGAGCTGGGCTTCCTCACGGACCCGGAGCGGCGGCTCGGCTATCTGGACGCGCAGATGATGCGGGCGGTCCGCGTGATCATCGACATCGGCATGCACCTGGAGCTGGAGATCCCCGCGGACTCGCCGTTCCACCCGGGTGAGCGCTGGACGCCGGAGCTGGCGCTGGAGTTCTTCGCCGCGCACAGCAGCCGCCCGCGGGACTTCGTGGAGAGCGAGCTGATCCGCTACCTGTCGATGCCCGGTCAGGCGATCGGCTACAAGCTGGGCGAGCGGGCCTGGCTGCTGGGCCGTGAGAAGGCCAGGGAGCGCCACGGTGACGCGTTCGACGCGAAGGCCTGGCACATGGCGGCCCTCTCCCAGGGTTCGCTGGGCCTGGACGACCTGGTGGACGAGCTCTCGCTGCTGTGAGCCCCGGAGGGCGGCCGGTCCCGGCGGGCCGTTCGGCCGCCCTCCACGCACCCGGGGGTTCAGCCCGCTCCGCGCTGCCGCACGGCCGACCCCGATCTGCCCTTGACGACCTCCAGCTGGGCGTGGATGCGCCGCCGCAGGTCGGGGACGTGGCTGACGATGCCGACGCTGCGGTCGCGTTCGCGCAGGGAGTCGAGGACGTCGAGGACCTCGTCGAGGGTCTGGTCGTCGAGGCTGCCGAAGCCCTCGTCGATGAAGAGCGTGTCCAGGCGCACGCCGCCGGCCTCGTCCGTGACGACGTCCGCGAGCCCGAGGGCGAGGGCGAGCGAGGCGAAGAACGTCTCGCCGCCCGACAGGGTCGCCGTGTCCCGCTCGCTGCCCGTCCAGGCGTCGACGACGTGCAGCCCCAGGCCACTGCGGCCGCGTCCGGCCCGGTCGTCGGAGTGGACCAGGGTGTAGCGGCCGGAGGACATGCGCTGCAGGCGTACGGTCGCGGCGGCGGCCACCTGTTCCAGGCGGGCCGCGAGGACGTAGGCCTCCAGGCGCATCCTGCGCCCGTTGTCGGCGGAGGTGCCCGCGGCCAGGGCGGTGAGGCGGGCCACGCGGTCGTACTCCTCGCGCAGCGGCGCGTGCCGGCGCGTGCCGGTGGCGGCGCGTGCGGAGAGCCGGTCGAGTTCGGCGCAGCGGCGGGCCGCGGCGTCCCGCGCGGAGGCGGCTTCGCGCAGCCGCCGGTCCGCGGCGGCCTCGGCGGCCTCCGCGGCCGCGAGGTCGGCGGGCGGCTGCTGGGCGGCGGCCGCGGTGTCGGTCTCGGCGAGGACCGCCCGTACGGCGGCCTCCTCCGTGTGCCAGGCGTCCAGGCGCTGTTGCAACTCGCGGTGGGCGGCGTCGTCGAGGAGGGCGGCGGCCGCGGCCTGCGGGGTGGCGAAGCCGGCCCGGAAGGCGGCCTCGGCGAGCCGTCCGTCGGCGTCCTTGAGCCGCTCGGCGCTCTTCTCGGCGGCGCGCGCGGCTTCGGCGGCTTCGGTGAGCAGCGCGGCCCGGCGCTCCAGTTGGGCGGCCCGTGCGGCGACGCTGCCGGCGGTGCCCCTGGCCTCGGCCAGTTCCGCTTCCAGCGTGGCTTTTTCGCGGTCCAGGCTCTCCTTGAGGGCCAGCCGGGAGGCTGCGCGCACCTCTGCCTGCCCTCGGGCGGCCAGCCGCCGCTCGCGCTCCTGCTCGGCCCGGCGCAGCGCCTCCTGTGCCGCGTGCAGCGTGGAGGCGTCCCGGCGTGCCCTCTCCAGCAGTGCCGCCAACTCCTCTGTTTCCTCGGCTAGTCGAGCGGTAGGGGTGTCGCCCGCCTCGGCGGTGGCGGCGGCCAGGGCCTCGCGCAGGGCGCCGAGGCGGCGCTCGTCCCCGGAGCGCTGTTCGTCGGCGGCCTGGTAGGCGGCCAGGGCGCGCTCCTCCGTCTCGCGGTCGACGTGTCCGGCGACCTTGCGCGCGGGTGCGGGGTGTTCGGTGGCGCCGCAGACGGCGCAGGGCTCGCCGTCGTCGAGGTTCGCGGCGAGTTCGGCGGCGATGCCGCCCAGCCGCTGTTCCTTCAGCCGCAGCCAGTGGTCCTTGGCGCGCAGGGCGTCCTCGGCGGAGGCGAGCGCGCGCCGCCGCGCCTCGGCGGTGGCCCCGGTCAGCTCGTCCCGCGTCCGGGCGGCGGCGAGCCGCTGCCGCGCGGGGTCGAGCCGTACGGCGAGCTGTTCGGCCCGGGTGGCGGCCTCCTGGGCGGTGTCGATGCGGGAGAGCAGCTCCGCCCGGTTCGCCTCCCATCCGGCGAGCCAGCCCTCGGCCTCCTGCAGTACGTCGTCGTCGGCTCGCTCCTGCCGGTCCACTCCGGCGCGTTCGGCGACGACCTCGGCCAGGCGCTGCTCGGCGCGGCGGGCCGACTCGAGGCCGCCCAGCTCCTCGGCGGCCCGGCGGGCGGCGGCGGCGAGCCCGGCCGCGCCGGCGCCGGCGAAGCCCTCCGGGAGCAGCACACGCGCGCGTGCCTCGGCGGCGGCCGCTTCGCGGTGCTCGGCGGCGGCGGCCTCGCGCAGCTCCAGGGCCGGCGCCACCGTCTCGGCCTTGCGTCCCCGCTCCACCCGCGCCCGCGCCTCCTGGAGGGCGTCGGCCCGCTCCTCCAGGCGCGCGGCACGCTCCTGTGCCTCGGCGAACCGCCGCTGCAGCCGGGCCGCTTCGCGCACCTCGTCCAGGGCCCGCTCGGCGGCGGCGTGGGCGGACTCGGCGGCGGTGAGCCGGCAGTGGGCGACGGTCAGCTGCTCACGCGCGGTGCCGCGGGCGACGGCGGCCGCGGTCAGGACGGCCTCGGCCAGTCCGGGGTCGCCCGGCGCGAGCTGTGGCAGTTCCATGGCCTCGCCCGCCGCCTGCTGCATGCGGTGGGCGTCGGCCAGCAGCGCGGCGTCGCCCTCGCGGACCTGTGCCTCGGTGGCCCGTCTGCGCTCGGCGAGGCGTTTTTCGACCTCGGCGAAACGACGGGTGTCGAACAGCCGGCCGAGCAGTTTTCCGCGGGCCTCGGCGTCGGCGCGCAGGAAGCGCGCGAAGTCGCCCTGCGGCAACAGCACGACCTGGCAGAACTGTTCGCGGCTCATCCCGAGCAGCTGCGTGATCTCCTCGCCGATCTCCTGGTGCGAGCGGCTGAGGTCCTTCCAGGCGCCGGCTGCCGCGTCGTACTCGCGCAGCCAACTCTGGGCCTTGTCGAGCGTCGTGCCCGTGCCGCGCTTCTTCGGGCGTTCCCAGGGCGGCTGCCGGGTGATCTCCAGCCGGCGTCCGGCGACGGTGAGGTCGAGGGTGACCTGGGTACGGGTGCCCGCGGCGGCGTGGTCGCTGCGCAGGGTGGTTCCCTGCCCGCTCTGCCGGGCGCCGGGCACCGAGCCGTACAGGGCGTAGCACACGGCGTCCAGCACGGAGGTCTTGCCGGCGCCGGTCGGACCGTGCAGCAGGAACAGCCCGGCGGCCGACAGCGCGTCGAAGTCGACCGTCTGGGAGCCTCCGAAGGGCCCGAAGGCGGTGATGTCGAGCCGGTGCAGCCTCACCGCGCCACCTCCCGCACCGCCTCGTCGGCGCGCACCGCGTCGAACGCCTCGCGCAGCACGGCCCGTTCGTGCTCGTCGGGTTCCGCGCCGCGCACATGGGCCACGAAGTCCTCCGCGATCTGCTGGTCGTCGCGGCCGGCGAGACGGCGGGCGTAGGAGACGTCCGGGTCGCCGGGAGCGCGTTCGGGGTCGAAGACGAGGCTGAGGACGTGCGGGAAGCGCTCGGCGAGGCGGGCCATGGGGTCGGCCGGGCGGACGGGGTCGGTGAGCGTCGCCTCGACCCACGCCTCGTGGTGACGGGCGAGGTCCGGGTCGGCGAGCAGGTCCTCCAGCGTGCCCCGGACACGGGCCAGCGGGCGCGGGACGGGGCAGTCGACCCGTTCGGCACCGGCGAGGCCGTCGGCGTCGAGGTCGACGAGCCACATGCTCTTGCGGTGGCCGACCTCCGAGAAGGAGTACGGCAGCGGGGACCCGGAGTAGCGCACGCGCTCGGTGATGGCCTGACAGCCGTGCAGATGCCCCAGGGCGACGTAGTCGACGCCGTCGAAGACGCCCGCGGGGACGGCCGCCACCCCGCCGACGGTGATGTCCCGTTCGCTGTCGCTGGCCTCGCCTCCGGTGACGAAGGCGTGCGCGAGGACGACCGAGCGGGTGCCGCGCGCGCGTGTGGCGAGGTCGGCGCGGACCCGGTCCATGGCCGCGGCGAGCACCGCCTCGTGGCCCGCCCTGTCGACCCCGAACTCGCCCTTCACCAGGGCCGGTTCGAGGTAGGGGAGGCCGTAGAGGGCCACGTCCCCGTGAGCGTCCGCCAGCACCACCGGGGTCCCGCACGCCGCCGGCTCGGTGCGCAGGTGGATGCCCGCCCGGCCGATCAGCCCCGCGCCGACGCCCAGGCGGCGCGCCGAGTCGTGGTTCCCGGAGATCATCACCGTGGGCACACCGAGGGCGGCGAGCCGGTGCAGGGCGTCGTCGAACAACTCGACCGCGGCCAGCGGGGGCACCGCGCGGTCGTACACGTCTCCCGACACGACCACCGCGTCGACCTCGCGCTCGCGCACGGTCGTGACGAGGTGGCCGATGAACTCGGCCTGGGCGTCGAGCATGTTCACCCGGTGGAACGCCCGGCCCAGATGCCAGTCGGAAGTGTGCAGCAATTTCATGAAATCGCTCTGACCTGCATGTTTACCCCTACTACGTCCCTAAAACCAGCACGAACCAGCACGGGCTCGCCGTCAACATCCACCACGCTAACGCCTGTCGCCCCCTGATCCATCACTGACCTCGAATCACCCCGGGCACATGTGCTGCGGCCTGCCCTCCGTGCGCCGGCGATAAGCGCACGGCGTAATCTTCCTGTCGGCGCGTGTGCGGGAGAACGCCGAAGGGCGCCGGAACGCGAGGTCCGACGCCCATCAACGGCCTGATCAGGCCACCGGGTACGAGCCCGTAACGGTGATCGGGAGTCCTCTGGAACGGACTCCCAGGAGGCGCCCCGTTACATCACCAACCTTCTCTGCCCGGCCATGGGTTGTCCCGCAAACGCTGGGCGGACCAAATGCTGAGCGGGATACTCGCGAGACTCCGGCACGGCTGCTGTGACAGCCTGCGGACGTGCCAGAGCTGCGGGCTCCTCCGCCACTGCATCCTCCTCGAATAGCATCACCCTCCGCTACCACCGAATGTGAGACAGGTCGTTCGAAGGACAGACCCTCCGGGGCGGGGTTCAGCCCTTGCGGGTGGTGATCTCCTCGGTGAGCTGCGGGACGACGGCGAACAGGTCGCCGACCACGCCGTAGTCGACCAGGTCGAAGATCGGGGCCTCGGGGTCCTTGTTGACCGCCACGATGGTCTTGGAGGTCTGCATGCCGGCCCGGTGCTGGATCGCGCCGGAGATGCCGGCGGCGAGGTACAGCTGCGGCGAGACACTCTTGCCGGTCTGGCCGACCTGCTGGGTGTGCGGGTACCAGCCGGCGTCCACCGCGGCCCGCGAGGCACCCACCGCCGCGCCGAGGGAGTCGGCCAGCGCCTCGATGAGCGCGAAGTTCTCCGCGCCGTTCACGCCCCGGCCGCCGGAGACCACGATCGCGGCCTCGGTCAGCTCCGGACGCCCCGTCGCCTCGCGGGCGGTGCGGCCGG
>NZ_POTZ01001029.1 GCF_003236365.1 Streptomyces sp. NTH33 | reverse complement strand
GACCCGGGCGGCGTGGGTGCTGGCGGGGTCGGGGGCGGCGCTGCTGACGGCGGCGTTCGTGGCGTTGTGAGGGGTGCGGCGTGAAGGTGCCCCCGGGGTTCGCGGGAACCCCGGGGGCGCCTTTTTCCGTCCGGCCGGTCAGCCGGTGTTGCGCAGGCCGGCCGCCACGCCGTTGACGGTGAGGAGCAGGGCCCGGGAGAGCAGCGGGTCGGGTTCCTCGCCGGCTGCCGCGGCGTCGCGCTGCCGCTTGAGCAGGGCGACCTGGAGGTAGGAGATCGGGTCGAGGTAGGCGTCGCGGATGGCGAAGGTCTGCTTCAGGACGGGCTGGTGGTCGAGGAGTTCACTCTCGCCGGTGACGCGGAGCACCTCGCGCACGGTGAGTTCGTGTTCGGCCCGGATGGTGTCGAAGATGTGCCTGAGGTGGTCGGGGACGAGGGTGTCGACGTAGTGCCGGGCGATGCGCAGGTCGGTCTTGGCGAGGGTCATCTCGACGTTGGAGATGAAGTTGCGGAAGAAGTGCCACCGTTCGTGCATCTCGTCGAGCACGGTGTCCCCTTCCTGCCGCAGGCCCGCTTCGCGCAGTGCCTTGAGTCCGGAGCCGACGCCGAACCAGCCGGGGACGATCTGCCGGGACTGGGTCCAGCCGAACACCCAGGGGATGGCGCGCAGTCCGTCGAGGCCGGCGCCGGAGTCGGGGCGGCGGGAGGGGCGGGAGCCGAGGTGGAGGTCGGCGAGCTGGTCCACGGGGGTGG
>NZ_POTZ01001028.1 GCF_003236365.1 Streptomyces sp. NTH33 | reverse complement strand
CCCCCGGAGCCCAGGCCGACAGCGCCACCACGTCCCCGTCCTCCAGGAACGTCCGCTTGCCGTCCGGGAGTTCGAGGGGGTCCCGGCCGTTCCAGGTCAGCTCCAGCAGCGAGCCCCGTTCGCGCTCGGTGGGACCGCTCACCGTGCCCGAGCCGTACAGGTCGCCCGTGCGCAGCGAGGCGCCGTTGACCGTCAGGTGGGCGAGCTGCTGCGCGGCCGTCCAGTACATGGTGGAGAACGGCGGCTCGGACACCACGTGACCGTTGATGGCGACGGAGATCCGCAGGTCGTAGCCGCCGAGCTCCGCCGCGGAGTCGTCCAGGTAGGGCAGCGGCGGGTGCGTGCGCTCCGGCGGAGCCACCCGGGCCTGCTCCAGCGCGTCCAGCGGGGTGATCCACGCCGACACCGACGTGGCGAAGGACTTGCCGAGGAACGGGCCGAGGGGGACGTACTCCCAGGCCTGGATGTCGCGCGCCGACCAGTCGTTGAGCAGGCACAGCCCGAAGACGTGCTCGCGGAAGTCGTCCAGCGCCACCGGCTGCCCCATCCGTGACGGAACGCCCACCACGAAGCCGACCTCCGCCTCGATGTCCAGCCGGACCGAAGGGCCGAACACCGGTGCGGGGTCCGTGGGGGCCTTCCGCTGGCCCGAGGGGCGTACGACATCCGTGCCCGAGACCACCACCGTCCCGGAGCGGCCGTGGTAACCGATCGGCAGATGCTTCCAGTTGGGGGTCAGCGAGTCCTCGGCGTCCGG
>NZ_POTZ01001027.1 GCF_003236365.1 Streptomyces sp. NTH33 | reverse complement strand
GCTCCCGCCCGCCCCGGACAGCGACCAGGTCGCACGCCTGGACGGACACCTCTGCCTCGTCCTCGACCCCTTCGCGTGAGCCGTACGCCCCGGGAGCCGGGCAGAGCGGGCGGGAGACCACCCCGTAGGCTTCTCCCGCCCGACGTCGCCGTTGCCGGGGAAGGAGCCGGCGGCACCGACGGCTGGGCAGTCCGAGGAAGGGGCCGGGGGGAGACCATGAACGTCGGTGTACAGCGCGGCGCGATCGCCGCCGTACAGGTACTCGGCCTCGCCGTCTGGTTCTCCATGTCAGCCGTGGTCCCCACACTCCGCAGTGAGTGGGGACTCGACTCCGCCGACGCGGTATGGCTGACCGCGTCGGTCCAGCTCGGCTTCGTCACCGGCGCGCTCACGTCCGCCGCCCTCACCCTCGCCGATCGTCTCCCGCCCCAGCGCCTCCTCGCCGGCGGCGCCGCCGCGGCGGCCGTGTGCACCGTGCTGCTGGCCGTGTCGGTCGATCGGTTCGCCGCAGCCGTTCCACTTCGCTTCGCGACCGGCGTGTGCCTGGCCGCTGTCTACCCGGTCGGCATGAAACTCATGGCTTCCTGGGCGCATGGCGCCGCACGCGGCAAGTCTATGGGGATTCTCATCGCCGCCCTGACGCTCGGATCGACCCTTCCGCACCTCATCGCCGGCGTCGGGTCACTGCCCTGGCGGGGCGTTCTCCTGGTCGCGGCGGCAGCCGGACTCCTGGCCTCGTCCATCGCGCTGGCCTTCATC
>NZ_POTZ01001026.1 GCF_003236365.1 Streptomyces sp. NTH33 | reverse complement strand
GCGTACGCGGCGAACGGGCTGTCCTTCCTGGCCGTCGCGGCGGTGGTCCCCTTCCTGCGCCCGCACCCCGACGCGGGCCGGCAGACGGCACCCACCGCGTCCCGGCCCCGGACCGCCGCCGGCGCACCGCGCCGGCGCGGCACGGGCGCCCGTGACGGCCTCGGCTTCTTCCTGCGCCGCCCCCGGCTCGTCGCCCTGGCCGGTATCACCGCGATCAGCAGCGTCTTCGGCCGGAACTACGCCCTGACCCTCGCCGTGCTGGTCACCGGGCCGCTCGGCGGCGCCGCCGGTGCCTTCGGCACGGTGTCCACGGTGCTGGCCGTGGGCGGTGTCGCCGGGGCCGTCCTGGCCGGACGGCTGCGCAGCCCCTCCGTACGGCTCGTCGGTGCCCTCGCCGCGACGGGCGCGCTCCTGCAGATCGCCGCCGGGCTGTCCCCGACGCTGTGGATCCTGCTGCTGATCGTCGCCCCGATGGCGGTGGTGGAGTCGGTCTCCGACACCGCCGGCACCACGGTCCTGCAGACCGACCCCCCAGCGCACATGCGGGGCCGCGTCCTCGGCGTATGGCGCAGCGCCAGCACCGGCTGGAGCCTGATCGGCCCCCCGCTGCTCGGCATCCTCATGCAGACGGCGGGCGCCCGCGGCGCCCTGGTGATCGGCGGCGTCCTCATCGCCGGAACGATCGGGGCGGGCGCGCTCCTGCGCGACCGCCGCCCCGGCCTCACGGGGCCCGAGCCCACCCACGCGGCATTCCCGTCC
>NZ_POTZ01001025.1 GCF_003236365.1 Streptomyces sp. NTH33 | reverse complement strand
TCGCAGGTCCAGGCCGTGGCCGAGGCGCAGGGCGCGCTTGGCCGCGCGCAGGCCGACGGGGGAGTTCGCGGCCATGCGGGCGGCCAGCCGCAGCGCCTCCTCGCGGTCCTGGGACTCTTCCACCAGGTGGTCCACCAGCCCGAGCCCGTGCGCCTCCTCGGCTTCCAGGCGGCGTGCCGTGAAGATCAGCTCGGCCGCCCGGGCCGCCCCCACCCGCCGCGGCAGCAGCTGCGTACCGCCGCCGCCGGGGATCACGCCCACGGACACCTCCGGCAGGCCCACCACGGCCGTACGGTCGGCCACGATCACGTCGCAGGACAGGGCCAGCTCGAAGCCGCCGCCGAGCGCGAACCCGTGCACCGCGGCGATCGTCGGCATCGGCAGCTCCAGTACGCCGGTGTACGCCCCGCGCGCGACCGGCCGCTGCCGCATCAGGTCGGCGTCGCTGAAGGAGTTGCGCTCCTTCAGGTCGGCACCGACGCAGAACGCCCGTTCGTGCGACGACGTCAGGACCACCACGCGCGCGTCCCGGTCGGCGGCCAGCGCCGCACACGCCCCGGTGATCGACCGGGCCATGTCCGTCGACACGGCGTTCATGGCCTTCGGCCGGTCCAGGACGAGCTCCGCGACGTAGTCGTGCCGCCGTACCAGCACGAACTCCCCGAACCGCTCCTCGCTCATGACACCCTCCCGGTTAACGCGGGTTAACAAGGTAACAGGGAAAGCGCGGTCGGGTCACAGCACGCCCCGCTGTCGAGACC
>NZ_POTZ01001024.1 GCF_003236365.1 Streptomyces sp. NTH33 | reverse complement strand
AGCGGACCTGGCGGGCAACGAGGACGCCTTCTTCCGGCTGCTGCGCGGCTGGTGCCCGCGGCCGTGAACCGGTCAGGGGTGCGGGACCGTCACCGCGGTGGCCACCAGGCCCTGCCCGACGGTCCAGCGCCCCTCGAAGTGGCCGAGGCTACGGCCTCCCAGCAGCGGGCCCGGGACGAGGAGCCGGGCCCGGAAGCCTCCGTGCCGCGCGGTGCCCGGGGCGGTGCGGATCTCGATGTCCGCCTCCGTGAAGTCCAGCCACGTGCCGGTGAGCGGGAACCAGGCCTTGTAGACGGACTCCTTCGCGCTGAAGAGCAGCCGTCCCCAGTGGACGTCCGGGTGCCGCGCGGCCAGGTCCGCCAGACGTCGTTCCTCGGTGGTGAGGGCGATGGTGGGCAGCACGCCCTTCGGCAGCGGGGCGTGGGGTTCGGCGTCGATGCCGAGGGAGGCCAGGTCGGTGGCGCGGACCAGGGCGGCGGCTCGGTAGCCGTCGCAGTGGGTCATGCTG
>NZ_POTZ01001023.1 GCF_003236365.1 Streptomyces sp. NTH33 | reverse complement strand
CCCTGCCCCCGTACGTCGAACGCGCCGCCCGCCTCCTGGAAACGAGCACGGACACCGGTACGCATCCCGGAGGGGACCTCGGAGGCACTCCATGACCGACCCCCGCACCACCGTCGTGATCATCACCCACAACCGGCGCCCCGAACTCCTGCGCACCCTCGACCGGCTCGCCGAACTCCCCGAGCAGCCCGAGGTGATCGTCACCGACAACGGCTCCACCGACGGCACCTCCACCGCCGTGGCCCGCCACCATCCGCGGGTACGGCTGCTGCGCCCCGGCCGCAACCTGGGCGCCGTCGGCCGCAACCTGGCCGTGCGCCGGGTCCGTACGCCCTACGTGGCTTTCTGCGACGACGACTCCTGGTGGGCGCCCGGCGCGCTGTCCGGCGCCGCCGACCTCCTCGACCGGCACCCCGCGCTCGGCGCCGTCACCGCCCGCATCCTCGTCGAACCGGACGGCACCGAGGACCCGATCGTCGAGGAACTGCGCACCTCACCCCTCCCCGGCCCGCGCTGGCTGCCCGGCCCGGCGCTCGGCTCCTTCCTCGCCGCGGCGACCGTCCTGCGCACCGACGCCTTCCGGCGCGCCGGCGGCTTCCACCCGCGGCTGTGGCTCGGCGGCGAGGAGGAGCTGCTGGCCGCGGACCTGGCGGCGGACGGCTGGTGGCTGACGTACGCCGACCACCTGACGGTCCATCACCAACCCTCGCCCGTAAGGGATCCCACACGCCGTCGGCGGGACGGCATCCGCAACACCCTGTGGTTCAC
>NZ_POTZ01001022.1 GCF_003236365.1 Streptomyces sp. NTH33 | reverse complement strand
CCGCCGCCCTGCACAGCGCCCTCACCCACCTCGCCGGACCCCGCGGCTCCCGCGGCTCCCTCGTCGTAGCCGCCACCGCCGGCACCACCGACGCCGGCCTCATCGACCCCCTCCCCGAGATCGCCGGACTGTGCGCCGCCCACGGCGCCCGCCTGCACATCGACGCCGCCCACGGCGGAGGACTGCTGTTCAGCGAACGCCACCGCGACAAGCTCACCGGACTCGAAGCCGCCCACACCGTCACCTTCGACCTGCACAAACTCGGCTGGCAGCCGGTCGCCGCCGGACTCCTCGCCGTCCGCCGCCCCCGCGACCTCACCGTCCTGCACCAGCGCGCCGACTACCTCAACGCCGACGACGACACCGAGGCCGGCCTGCCCGACCTCCTGGGCCGCTCCCTGCGCACCACCCGCCGCCCCGACGTCCTCAAGATCGCCGTCACCCTCAAGACCCTCGGCCGCAGCGGCCTCGGCGCCCTCGTCGACCAGGTCTGCGCCCGCGCCCGCGAGTTCGCCGACCTCCTCCACGACCACCCCGGCTTCGAGCTCCACGACCGGCCCACCATCAGCACCGTCCTGTTCCGGCCCGCCGATGCCACCGACGACGCCGTCGCCGCCGTACGCCGCAGACTCCTCACCGAGGGCCGGGCCGTCCTCGGCCGCGCCCGCCTCGACGACCGGCTCTGGCTCAAGGCCACCCTCCTCAACCCCGACACCCGGCCCGAAGACCTGGCCGCCCTGCTCAAACTGGTGGAAGGAAGCATCCCCAGAT
>NZ_POTZ01001021.1 GCF_003236365.1 Streptomyces sp. NTH33 | reverse complement strand
CCGCAGGCTCCACGGTGAGATAGGCCACGTTCCGCCCGTCGAGTACGAGGCCAACCACTACATGGAATCCACGAAACCCCAGGCCAGAACCACAATCTGAGATCTCTACCGAACCCGGGGCGGTTCAATATCCGCGACCGCCGGGGTCCGGCGATGACACCCGAACCGATGGACAAACGCTGCCGCTAGAAGGTTCTGGCGTACATTCCGTGAAAGATCTTGCTGGCTCTCGCCGGCAGGAGGCGCGCGCGTTACGTGAGCTGCGAGGACCACGCGTCACTGGAGGCCGGTGAAGCCGGACTCAAGATCGCTCACGGAATGTGTGCCAGAACCCGCTAGAAGTGAACGAAGCCAGCGAGCACGTCCGTGGTGTCGGACAGCTTGATACCCGCCTACCAGATGACGGCCGCACTGGCCACGAACAGCAACAGCAGCACCGGTGAGCTCAAAGATCCCATGCCGCAGCGAGTACCCGATGACGGCCCCGGCACGGTATCTGTGCGGCCTTCGCGCCTGGCTGGTGCATCACACAGGGTGGCCCGCGTGGGCTACGGTGCGACCGTCCTGGCTGGCCGCCAGCACGTCGGGAAGCGGCAAAGAAAGCGCCTGGGCCAGTTCCGTGAGCTCTTCGGCCGTCGGGCGGATCGGTCCGACGGCCAGGGCGGTTGCAAGTTCCGGGGTCGTGCGGCTGGTCGGGTTGTGACCGGTTGGGGCGCATAACAGGGCAGGCACGGGCTTCGTGATCATTGTGGTGTCTAAGCCAGATGATCACGAGGTGGCCCGT
>NZ_POTZ01001020.1 GCF_003236365.1 Streptomyces sp. NTH33 | reverse complement strand
GCTCTTCGGCGAGTGTGTCACTGTGACCTCCCCCATGGTCATCCGTCACCGCAAGTATCGCTACCGCAGCGGAGATGCTTCGCACCACCCCTTGCCCATGAATACGCCGGGGGAATCGGTTCGGTTCCCCGGGCCGGTGTCGCGCCCACGGGTGTGTGGTGGGTCGGGGCCGTGGGGGTGCGTCCAGCCTGCCGCGCACGGGCGTACTGCTGTGGGCTGCCACGGCTGGACCGGGCAGAGACGAAGTATGCGGCGGGCTGTTGACGCACCCCCCCCACGGCCCCTTCCGCCGTCGGGCGGCCGTCCCGCCGTCGTGGCGGGTGCCGGGTACCCCCTCAAGCGAGGCGAGCGGACCCACTCCGCGCACGTTGCGAGAGGGCTCACCGTTCGAAGTGCGCCCGCACCCTTTCCTGTACCTGGGCGGACGCCCCTACGTGGTCCAGGCCCAGGAGGGCCGCGCCCAGGACCGGGCTCGCCGTGACCACGTGGGGTGTGGCTTTCGGGGCCCGGGTGGACAGGAGGTCGCGGATGGTGTCGTCCAGTCGGGGGTGACGGGCGGCCAGGACGCTGCCGCCCAGGAGGACCGGGGTTTCCTCGTCGAGGAGGTCCAGGCGGGTCAGGGCCACGGTGGCCATGGTCGCCACCTCGTCCGCCAGGCGGTCGACGATCGTGCGGGCGATGGGGTCGCCCTGCGCGGCCGTGGCGAACAGGACCGGGGTCAGTTCGTGGCGGCGGTGGTGGTCGATGCGGTTCAGGTGGAGGGCCTCGATGAGGGCGTACATGG
>NZ_POTZ01000101.1 GCF_003236365.1 Streptomyces sp. NTH33 | reverse complement strand
GCCCTGTGGTCAGCAGGCGCAAATCGGCCGACTCTGATCCCATCACCCGGCGGGGGACCCGGGAAGTGAGATCTTCACGTACTTGGAGGTCACTTTCTCCCGATGTCTCGCCCCATGACAGGCGTTTGGCTCCGTGGTGCCGGGTCGCGCCGGACTGCGGTGGTTCGCCGGCACAGCGCAGCGCTCATCGGCTGCCGGCGTCCGACGCGTTCCGCTACTGGGTCTGCCGCTTCTCCTGGCGCTTCGGGAGTTGGGCCAGCACCATCAGAACAGCACCGGCGAGCATGAGCGGCACGTCGACCTCGAAGGGCAGTACGCGCGCGGCCGCGACCGCTCCCCCTACCAACAGCGCGCCGGCACCCCACACGCGGGGGCGACCCACGCCACTGCGCAGCCAGGGAGCCGCGACGCGATCCGTCACGAGAGTCAGCACCCCCATCACGCCAAGAACCAGCCCCACCACCAGGCCGATGACCAAAAAGAACGTGGACATGTGCCCCCCTCGACTGCTTCCGCAGCGATGGTCCCAGGCACCTCGGCGCGCAACAACGCCGGACCCCGGCAACGGACCCACGAGCCTCCCGCCCACTCGCGCCCGCACTCGCTGCCGTGGGCCGGCCTCGCCCGCATCGGAACCGCGAGAACCGATGTCCTACAGCCAGCCGTGGTGTTCGGCGATACGGACGGCGTCGACGAGGGTGCGCGCGTGGAGCTTGCCGACGGCGGACGAGAGCCGGTTGCGCACCGTGCCCACACTCAGGAAGAGATCGGCGGCGATCTCGCGGGCATGCGCACCCGAGGACGCCAGCCGCAACACCTCGGCCTCCCGCTCGGTCAGAGGGCTGACCTCGTCGATCCGGTCGTCCCGCATCCGCGGGTCGATCACTCGCCCGCCCGCCGCGACCCGGCGAATCGCGTCCGCGGTCTCGGCGGGGGTCGCGCTCTTGAGGAGATAGCCGGAGGCTCCCGCGCTCATCGCACGCCTCAGATGTCCGGGCCGGTCCAGCGCCGTGAGCACCAGGATGCGACAGTCAGGCAGTTGTTCGGCGAGCGCGGTGGCGACGGCGATGCCGTCCATGACGGGCAGGTCGATGTCGAGGAGAATCACATCGGGCCGGAGCAGCTCGGCCTCGACCAGTGCGGCCTCGCCGTCGGCGGCCTGGCCGACGACCCGCATCCCCAGCTCGCCCGAGAGCAACGCCACCAGCCCGGACCGCACGACCGCGTGGTCCTCGACCACCAGCACGTTGATCACTGATCAATTATGCGGGGCCGACAAGCGCGGTGGACGGGGAGCTGTGAGTACCAGGGGGCCGTTTCGGCCACCGAGCGCCCGCCGGACTCCGAAGCCCGCCGGCAGCGCTTGGGCGATGAGCCTCGCACGCCACTGACGGGTCACGGACTGTCCGGTCCTCAGCGTGGCCGGTGTCGCTCCGTCCCCTTGGACCTCAGGACCGGCCACACGACCGGTGACAGGAGTGCGTACCTCCCGCCCGGCTGATCTGGGATTTTCCGTTCAGACGGGGCCGACGTCGACGATGGTCGTCATGACTGCGCTCGCTCCAGCCGGGCTTGGCGCTTCCGCTCCCCGTAGCCGGTCGCCGCGAAAATACCTCCCATCGCGATCCCGAAGAGTGAAATCGGGACCAGGGACATCCCGCTGTCGTGGTCGGAAACGACCAGGCCGAACAGGAAAGAGGCAAGACCGGCGAGGAGGCCGAGCACCAGAGGATGTCGTGCGGCGAACCGCTGTGGCCTGTCCGGGGGTTGCGTACCCCCCAGAGCGCGGTCGATCGCCCGGAATGCCTTGCCCAAGCGCCCCGAGTGGTCAGCCATCCGACCTCCGCTCAAACAGCCAGGCAACCGCCAGAATGATCGCCGAGCAGAAAAACAGTCGCTCGCCGTCCTTGTGCCCGTACAGAGCGGCTGCCGTGATGCCCAGTGCAAAAACGATGACGCCGGACCAGAAAAGCGCCCGCGATGTTTGCTTTGTTTGATTCGCCACGTAGATCCCTGTTCCCGGAACTGGCCGCCCGCTCGGGCGGCCAGTTCCGCTAGCGTAAATCTCCTACATCAGTGGGTGGTCACCAACGCCACGACCGTGATTTGCGGTGCGAAACGCGGCTCAAGGCGTGTCGGCCGCCGCGCGGGGCCCGTCGGACCAGGGCCCGGCCGGCCCCGTACCGCACTCCCGCACTGATCCCCCATCCGGCCGATCCGACTCCGGCGCCGTAAATGGCCGCGCGTCCGACCGAACCCCATGAGGCCTTGCGATTGCCCAGCTTCTTGGCGGCCCCACCGGCGATCGCGCCGGCGGCCACGGCACAGGCCGTGCCGGCCAGTCCCATGGAGATCACGCCGCAGCCGACTCCAGCGAGGTCGGCGGCGATTCCCACCCGGTGCTATGAAGCCGAGCACGGTCTGGATGTCGTCCCGGCGGGCTTCGAGGGGCAGGTGCCAGATCCCCTCGTGGTGAGCGATGCGGTTGCGGAACTTGTGCAGCCGCTTGACCGGGTCTTCCACCGTGGGCAGGGCACGGTTGGGGGCGTAGGGGAAGGCGTCCGCGAGGTCGGGCCACAGGTTGGTCTTGTACTGGCGGGCCAGCAGAAAGCGCCAGAAGCCGAAGCTCAGCTCCGCGATGACCTTCCCGCGCGGCGTGGTCGCAGCATCGCCCCGCCCAGCGCGCTCTTGGGCCTGGGCGATGTCGCCGCGGGCCTTGCCGCTGAGGGGGACCTGCCGGTCGATGTACCACTCGGTGGTGCGGCCCCGGCGCTGCTGGCGGGCAACGAGCCGTGCGTCCAGCGCGTTGCGCAGCATGATCTCCAGGTGCCCGAGCGGTTCGAAGAACGCCGCGGCGAGGTCGCTGTTCCACCGGTACAGCGCGAGCGCGGCGGTGGAGTCACCAGCGCAGGCGGTCAGGTAGGGGTTCAGCCGGTCGGGGCTGATCAGCTCGATGACGGCCTTGCCGTCGGGCGGCTCGATGCTGTTGGGCGACGTGCTGTGCATGGTGAGGCAATCGTAGGTACACTGGGCGGCGAAGACCCTGGAATCGTCCCTGGTAGCCCACGAAAGTGGGCAGGCCATACCCCAGGGTTCAGACCTCAGACAAGGGCCGCCCGGTTTCCCCCGGGCGGCCCTTGTGCGTGCCGTACGAAGCCGACTCAGGTCTCCTGGCTCCAAGTCCACCCGGGGGCGTGCTCGGGTGGCTACGGCGTGAACCGAGCGCTGCGTCGCCTCGAGGTCGTTGACGTACGCTTGGCGCTCTGCGGCGCCCCATTCGTGGGCACCGCGCTGGAAGGGGCGTTCACCCGCCGCATCCCGCAGAGCGCCCAGGCGCAGATGAAGTACCTGGTCAAGCAGCTCAAGGGCACCAAGGCGGCCGCGGAGGCCCCCGGGGTGTCCCAGCGCAACCGTGGAGCGGTACGTCGCGGGCAAGTTGTTGCGTTGCAGAAGAAGGGTGACGGCGCCGTCGCCCTTGAGCAGAGCCTTGCTGTGGCCGTCCGGCTCGTACTCGCGCCCGCAGAAGCTCATGCGAGCTGGAACCTCCCACCAGGCGAACGGGTGTTAGGTCAGGCGGTAGTTGATCAGCCATCCGCCAACTGCCAGCAACACCAAAGCAAGCGCTGCCCAGAGGACTCTGCGGCCCCTCCGGCGGATTGAGGACGTCGCCGTCAAAGCCAGAGCAAAGACGATCACTTTCTGCGAGGGAGCGTCAAGATTCCCAGAGCACCCTGTTTCGACGGCTGGCCCGGGCTCGTTTCTATCTTTGTGGACCTCCCTTCATAAGGTGGGCGCTTCCTTGAGTGTGCGTCGGCTGAGCGGCTCGTAGGCTGATGCTGCTCGGGGCCTGTCTGCGTCAGGATCATGATGGTCCTTCAGGAATCCCGAAGGTCCATCATGATCTATGTGGATCCATCGCTCCCGTCTGCTGGGCTGACCTGCGGCAACGGGAGATGAAAGCCAGGACGAACCCGCGGGGTGTCGCATAGAAGTGGGGACAGACGCGAAGCTCCCGGCCGACGCAGTTGATCTTGGTGAACAACCCGTCTGCCGGGAGCTTCGTCATGCCGTGCTGCCGACCATCTGCAACGAGGACCTCGCGGTCAGGCTGGGCTGAAAAGGCTCATTGCGACCGTGAAGCGACACACAAGAGGCCCTATCGGCCACGCAGATACCTGGACAATTCTGCCACTATGCCCACCATCAGGCCCCCACAGAGGCACAACAGGACTGCTCGTCGGGAAGGCATGCTTCGACTGACGATGAACCCCTGCAGGAGCGCTCCACACAGCGCGGCGACCACAATGAGTCCCACGCGTTGCACGATAGAAATCACCGGCGCTCACCAATACCAGGCGTGGATGAGTTTGATATACGGGACGGGATAAAGAAATCCGAAGCGTCGGGTGGCGCCGTATTTGAAGACCAGCCATCGCGTCCGGGGGTGCCAGTTGTCGCCGACGTATGAGCTGATTATACCAGCAGCGATACCAGCGATGATTGCGCCGCCCCCAGACATGGCTCCAATTGCTCCAGCAAGGCCCCAGATGTAACCCTGAGCGATGGCGCGCTGATCCGCTGGGCTCACAAGGACGTGAATGTATGGCTTTGACTTGTAGATCCGGTACAACCCCGTCAGGTCGACTGAGTTGATGGGGTCCTGGCAGGCGTAGTCGTAGGCGTTGGCGCTACCCCAGCGAACTGGGTCCACGGACAGAAAGCGTCCGAGGGTGGGGCTGTAGAGGCGGACGCCCATGAGGGTGAGGCCGGTGACGGTCTCGGTGGAGCGCTGCTTGCCGCCGAGCCAGCCGTAACGGGCGTTCGACTGGTCGACGCGCGGGTTTCCGTACTCGTCGTAGTCGAGGACGGTCGGTGCCACCGAGGTGTCGGCGGGCAGTTGCAAGGTGATGTCGCCGTGCAGGTTGGCGAGCTGGAGCACAGTGCCGCCGGTCTTGGCGGTGGTGGCGGCGAGGTTGCCGTCTAGGCCGCCGATGTTGCGAGTGAGGGCCCCGGTGGCGGTGTCCTCGACGATCCATCGGGGGTTGTCGTTGTCGGTGTCGTAGTGGTTGAGCTTGGAGGCGGTCTGGGTCCAGGTGCCGGCGTTGTTGGTCTCGGCGGTCCAGCTGCGGAAGCGCAGGGCCGAGTCGAGGGTCCAGGTCTGCCGCTGGGTGCCGGCGGTCTGCTGGCGGACGAGGTCGTTGGCGTAGTAGGCGAGGGTCGTGCCGGGGGCGGCGGTGGTGCGCCCGAAGGCGTCGTAGGTGTAGCCGCTGTTCACCAGCCGGTCGGCGGTGTCGTAGGTGTTGCTGGCGGTGGTTGCTCCGCTGGTGGTGCAGTCCAGACCGACGCCAGCCACGGCGGTGGCGAGGGTCTTGCGGTTGGTGTTCTTGTCAAAGGTGTAGGTGCGGGTGGTGCACACCGCGTCCGGGGTGGTGTCCTGCACCTGGGTCAGACGGCCTGCCCCGTCGTAGGTGTAGGCCTGGGAGGCGGTGACGCCGGGGGTGCCGGTGTGCGTGGCCCACTGGCCGTGCACGGTCGTGGTGACGTTGTCGGCGACCAGCACCGTGCCGTCGGAGGTGCGGGTGTAGGTGCGGGCCGTCGCAGTGCCGGCCGGGTCCTGGTCATCGGCCATGGTGTAGCCCCCGGGCAGGGTCTGCGTAGTGAGAGACCCGTCGGCGTCGTAGCGGGCGGTGAAGGTGCCGGCGACCGAGTCGGTCATCGACGTGGTCAGCCCGCGGGGTTCGATGGCGGTGTCGTAGGTGTAGGTGGTGGTGGATGGCACGCTGTCGGTGACCTTGGTCGGCCGGTTCAGCGCGTCGTACTGGGTGGTGGTGACCCCGCCGTCGGCGTCCGTGTAGGACATCAGGCGGCCGAGCTGGTCGTACGCCTGGGTGATGGTGCCGCCGGCGGTAGAGGTCTGCTTGACCGGCTGACCGCTGGCCGGGTCGTAGGAGGTGGTGACGGCCGATAGGGCGGTGCCCAGGCCCCCGGTGACCGTCACGGTCTGCGGACGTCCGGCGGCGTCGAACGTCGTCGCGTTCGTGCGAGTGACGCTGTTGGCAGTCTCGCTGATCGTCGCGGGGTTGCCCCACAAGTCGTACTGGGTGGTCCTGGTGGGAAGTTGGGTGGGGTTGGAGCCGCCGCCGGTGATGGCCGCCGCCGGACCGGTCTGGCACACGGAGTCGGCCCACTCGGGCCGCCCGGCGCAGGCCCCGGTGCCATCAGCCGTCCAGTAGCTGGTGATGGTCGTACCGGCATCGGTACCGTTGGACGCGGGAAGCGTGGTCTTGATCTCCCGGCCCTGGCTGTCGTAGGCGGTGGTGGTGGTCAGTGCCAGGCCACCGCTGTCCTGAATGGCCTTAAGGGGCAGACCCAAGGCCCAGTCGTAGACGGTCTGGCTCTGCCGGGTGTCCACCAGCAGGTCGGGCCAGGCGCGCGGCTGGGCGCCCACGGAGGTGGTGGTGACCTGATTCCTGACGTTGGCAGTGCCGTCGGTGGGACGGCCCTCGTCGTACTTCTTGGCGGTGTGCTGGCGGGCCATCACCCGGGTGCTGGCCGCGGCCAGCGTGGTGGTGCCGCTCTTGACGGCGGCTGCCAGGGCGATTTCGTGGAGCGGCCCGTAGTTGTCGGTCTCCCGCTGCCCGTCCTCGCTGTACACGCTGGTGCTGGACAGCAGCTGCGCCCGCTCGGCGCTGGACAGGGCGTTGATGCCCAGGTCGGTGAGCTGGGTCTTCTGGGCGGTGGTGGTGCCCAGTGCGAGTTCGCGGTTGGCGGCGGTCAGGGTGCGGACGGTGTTGCCGAACCGGTCGTACTCGGTGACCGTGACGCGGTGGCCGGGGGCGGCGGTGTTGACCTCGCGGCCGGAGGCGTCGAGGTAGTGGACGGTGGCGCGGGTGTAGCTATCGGCGGTCAGGCTCGTGCCGGTGTTGGACGTGGGGATCTGGTCGGCGGGGAAGACGGCGGTGCCGTCGGTGGGCAGGTCCGTCTGGCCCCAGCCGGCGGTCTTGGCTGCGCTGAGGTTCTCGGGTGCGGTGGATCCGGTGAGCGGGACGCTGTAGACGACGGTCGTGGTGGCGGTGCCGTTGGTCTGGCTGGCGCTGCCGGGAGTGAGGGTGGGCCGGGAGGCGGACAGCAGCATGCCGTCGCCCGCCGCGGGGCTGGAGCCGGCCTTGCCGTAGGCGAACGTCCACGGCAGCCCCCCGGGCGGGGTGAGCGTGGTGATGCGTCCGGCGCTGTCGTAGGTGTAGGTGGTCTTCAGCGCGGGGCTTATGCGCGGGTCCCACTCCTGGCGCAGGCGGCCCTGGTTGTCGTAGGCGTACTGGGCCACGGCCGTCGCGGTGGCCGAGGCCGCACCGGGGGCGGTGGCCCACAGCCTGATCTGGCTCACCTGATCGGCGTAGTCACCGAACGTGGTGGCGGTCCCGGTCGTGGTGGTGGCGTAGGTGAACTCCAGCACCCGGCAGCCCTTGGTCGACGGGGCGGCCTCACAGGCGGCCAGGGTGGTGGCGGTGGTAGAGGCGATGATGCGCTTGGGGCGGGCCAGCGTCTTGCCGCCGCTGGTGACGGACTCGGAGACGACCTTGGTGGTGGAGTTGGCCAGGCCGTCGGTCAGCGAACTAGACACCGTCCACGTGGCCCCGGAGCCGACCTTCGAGAAGGTGGTCACGGTGCCGTCGGTGTCGGACAGGGTGAAGTCGCCGGAGGTGAGCGACCCCTTGAGAGTGAGACGCTCGGCGCCGGGCTCGGGGATCCAGCCGTTCTTCGCGGCGTTCGAGGTGAACTTGATCGTCGCTCCGCCCGCTGTGACGACGTCGAGGGAAGTGGCCGAGGTCTTGCGGATCTCGGTGTAGTCGGAAGACGCCGCTTCCGCGACCATGCCCGACAGCCACTCCTTGCCGAAGATCGATGCCTGCCCCTCCTGTTTCGTTGCCGCGTCAGGTGTGCGGGAGGAGGCAGTGCGGGAGGCCGTCATGCCGAAGAAGGATGCGTCGGAGGCCGACAGCCGGAAGTCGCCGGTCAGCAGGTTGAGGGAACCGGGCCCAACGTTCTCAGTTGCGGCGCCGTCGGCGTTCCGGTCCACCACGACGTCGATCGGCTCGGAGGAGGTGGCGTCGCCGGTGCCGGTGAAGTCGGCGCGTAGTTGGATGGCGCCGTCGGGGTCGACGGTGGAGGTGGCGTTCCAGGTCAGCTGCGGGCTCTTACCCGAGGCGAGGGATACCGGCCAGGAGGTGAGCGGCGTCCCGGCGTTGCTGACCTGGGCGGCCGGGATCGGCGCCCAGGTGTCGCCTTCGCCGCGGCGCCAGGAGAAGGTCACCGCGCTGTACTTGGCGCCGTCCGCCTCGGCCGCCAGCGGCACGCGGGCGGCGGTGCGGGTGCCGTCGTCCGGCAGCGTGACGCCGCCCGGACCGACGTGGAAGACGTACGAGACGGCCTCGGACTTGTTCTCGGCCCGGTCGGTCGCACGCACCTGCAGGGTGTTGGTGCCGGCCTTGGCGGGGGTGACGGTGATGGTCACCGGGCTGGTGGAGCCCTTGGTGGAGACCTTGGTCCAGGTGACCCCGTCCAGCGACCACTCGATGCCGTTCTGGTCCCCGCTCGGTGGGGTGACCGTGAACTTCCCGGCCTGGCCCGCGCCCTTGACCCACTGGGTGCTCGGGTAGTCGGTCGAGGTCACCGAGGCCGGGGCGGACGGCGGGGTGGTGTCGACGGTGAAGACGGCGTAGGGGGACCAGCCCAGGTTGTAGTGCATCCCGTCGTAGGGGCTCGTGCGGAACTTGTAGGTCTTGCCGTTGGCCAGGAGTCCGGACGGCACGGTCACCGAGGCCGGCTTCCCAGAGGGCACGAACGGGGAGACCAGGACATTGCCGACCTGGGTACCGGTGGCGTTGTCGAAGATCTGGAAGGTGCCGTCGACCTTGTCGTTGTTGGCGTCGGTGAAGGTGTCCCGCAGGGTCGGGGTGGTGGTGTTGACGTACCAGATGCCGTCGGTGTCCTTGAAGAACGGCGGACCGGCCTGCTGGTCGGTGCCGGTCTTAGGACGGTAGTTATAGTTCACCGTCAGCTTCGGCGGGTTGGAGGCGGCGTTGGCGGAGTTGACCCGCTTCCACTGGGCCACCACCGACTCGCTGGCGGCGCGGATGCCCATGTGGCCGCGGGTGGTCTTGGCCGAGGCCCAGTCCTGCACCAGCGTGGTGATGTCGGCGTTGATCCAGCCCTTGGGCTGGGTGCCGGTGCACGAGGGGTTGCCGCGGGTCTCGGTGGAGGTGGCCTTCATCGCCGTCATCTTCGGGCGGTTGGTCCACCGGCTGGAGGTGGAGGCGGCGGGGGAGGACCACACCTCCCACGGGTACGCCTTGCAGTCGGTGTTGCCCGAGTGGAAGTTGTACAGCGACAGCTTCGCGTCCAGCACCAGCGCGTCCTGGATGGGCGTGGTGTTCCAGGAGATGAAGGTCTCCGCGGTGCGCGGGGTGCCGTCGGCGTTCTTGGTGCCCGGGTTGCCCCAGTCCAGCTCGGTGTCGGTGGACCAGTCGACGGTCTCACCCTGCTGCACGTAGGTGTCGAAGACGTTGGACAGCGAGGAGGTGGACGGGTCGATGGTGACCGGGTACTTGGTGTCCGGGTCGGTGAGGAAGCCGGCGTCCGGGGTGATCACCAGGTCGACGGAGGCGCCCTTCTGGACCACCTTCATGCCGACCCTGGACTTGCGGGTGTGCTCACCGGAGCGCTCGTCGACGGTGGCGTCCCACATCACCGGCGCGGGCATGACGGCCCGCTTCTTGTTCTTCTTGTCGGTGAACAGCAGGCTGCCGTCGGCGAGTTGCTTCGCCTTCAGGCCCTTGGCCTTCAGCGGCAGCGTGTAGGAGTAGCTGCCCGCGTCACCGGTTTCGGGACGCTGCTTGAGCTCGACGTACTGCTCGAACCCGGTCCGGGTGGCCTCCACGACCACGTCCGCGCCGGGGACGGCGTTGACGTACTCCGCCCGGGTGCCGTCCAGCTTCGGCTTCGGCAGGCCGCCCTTCCACTGCAGGGTGATCTTCTGATCACCCTCGCCCAAGGTCACCAGGTCGGTGGCCTCGGCCTGCCGAGCGGCCTTCAGCGACTTCGCCGGCGTCCCGGACCTGCCGGACAGGCGCAGCCCGCCCGGGTGGGCTTTGGGCTCGACGGTCCCGTCGGCGCCCTGGACGAGGTCCAGGTCGACCTCGCGCCACTGCCCCGTGGCCTCGTCCGTGAACCGCACGGGCCCGGCGGTGAGCTCCGTGGTGAGCGAACCGTCCTTGTTCACCCAGGTCGTCGAAGTCTCGGTGCGCTCGGACAGCGCCTCGACCCGCTCGCCGTACAGCCGGGCCGCAACCCTCGCGGAGGGGATGTCCGCGGCGGTGTCGGGGCCCTTGGGCGTACTCTTGCCGACTGCCTGCTGGATCTTCCCGCGGTTGAGTGCCACCGCCTGGCCGGTGTTGGCGACCACTACCGCCGTCTCCGCCGCAAGCACCATCGCGGTCAGGGCCGCGATCCGGGGCAGCAGCCGTCTACGTCTCTGCAAGGCGACGGCCGCCCCCTCCCACTCGCCGGTGGGGCGTATTCGTTTTGACACGTTCAGTAACCCTTTGCTGTCGTGGACATGGGGCAGTCGTGATCAAAACAGGGATGCCACAGCCGAAGAAGTGAAGAATTCACGAGTTGCGGAGACCTTGTGAAGTGGCCGAAAGCGCAGTTCAGAGCTCTATGTGACTCTCAAGCAGCTCCGATCGCCACTTGGGCCGGGCCATAATCGACGGAAGATAATCAAGGTAGGAACGGGGCGAAGATGCGGAGCGGGGCAGTGAGCGGCTTGACGGCTCCGCCGGGAGCGCGGGTCGCGTTAGGCGCGTTGGTCGTGCTGGTGGTCGGCTCACTGGGACTGGTGGCGCTCGATGTCGCCGCTTCACCGTTCCACAAGCGCACTGTTGCCGCCGGTCTGACCGTGTTGGTGCTGACGCCCGCTGTTCTGCTCGGCCAATACGCACCCCCGCCCTACCGACTGCCGTACCGCTGGAGGTGGGGCCTGCTGCTGGTGCAGGCTGTGCTCACCTACGTACCTTTGGTGGTCTTCCAACACCGGTGGTTCACTCTGCTCGGCTTCCTCGCCGGGGCCGTACTGCTCACTCTGCCTCCCACCCACTCCGTTCCTGCCGCTCTGACCGTCGTCGCCAGCGGACCACTGCTCATCCACGCGGGCGTGGTCGACAGCAGTCGCGGTTCCCTGGCCGTTCTGCTCAGTACGGCGATCACGGCGAGCACTGTCTTCGCGGTCGTCCATCTCGCTCTGCTCTCCTCCCGGTTGCACGGCAGCAAGGAGCAGACGGCCCGGCTCGCCGAGCAGCGTGCCCGAGCGCGGATGCGCCAGGACCTGCACGATCTGGTGGGCTCGTCGCTGATGGCCATCGTGGTGCGGGCGGAGCACACCCTGCGGGCGGAGGCTCTCGCCGCATCCGCCCGGACAGCACTCACCGAGGTCGTCGAGTTGGCCCGGCGGGCACAGGAGGACGTGCGGCGCATCAGCGTCCCCGAGGCGCCCCGCTCGCTGGCCGACGAGTTCGCCCATGTGCAACAGCTGCTGACCACTTCCGGGACAGGGGTTCACGCCTCGCTGCCGCCGCGTCTCGAACTGAACGACGTGACGGCTGAGTGTCTGCGGTCGGTGCTCCATGAAGCGGTGGCCAACGTGCTCGAACACAGCCGTGCCGAGTTCTGCGAGATCGAACTCCGCGCCGGCGCGGACGATGTCCGGCTGACCGTCCGCAACGACGGTGTCGCCGCCGGATCGGCACCGCCCCCCGCCCCGACGGCCGGGCGCCGCGGCACGGGCCTCGCCGGGCTCAGGGGCCGGGTCGTCGCACTCGGCGGAACACTGCATGCCGGGCTGGAGGACCATGAGTTCTCCGTGACGGCGGTCCTGCCGCTGGGCTGACGCGGCCGCCCTCCGCCCCCGGGGCTCAGGCATCGCGGGCGGCGTATGCGAGGAACGCGCTCCAGGTGTCGGCGGGCACCGCGAAACGGGGGCTTCGGTCCCCGAGTTTCGAGTCACGGACATGGATGGTGTGAGGGCGGACGGCGACGGCGATGTCGTCCAGGACGGGCAGGTCGATGTCGAGGAGAATCACATCGGGCCGGAGCAGCTCGGCCTCGGCCAGCGCGGCCTCGCCGTCGGCGGCCTCGCCGACGACCCGCATCCCCAGCTCGGCCGAGAGCAGCGTCACCAGTCCGGACCGCACGACGGCGTGGTCCTCGACCACCAGCACTTTGATCACCCGGCCCATCGCCCCTGACCAAGACCGCTGCTGCTGTCATGGAGCGAGCAGTTCGAGGAGGCGGTGGCACCACCGGGCCATTCCGCGTTTCTCCGCACCGGGCTTGGGCAGACCCGCAGGGGCCGTGCTCACATCGCGCTCGTGCCGCCCGCCTCGTCGTGGACGGCCTTGCAGACATGCGGCTCGAAAGCCTTGAGCACGCTCCAACTGGCGCCGTCGTCCATGAGTTTCCAGGTGGCCGTGGGGCGGGCGTCCATCGCCACGGTCGCGGTGTCCCGGTCCGTGGTGATGAAGATGCAGAACCTCACCGGGAGGCTCAGCGATTTCCTGCAGATGACAGTGAGCCGACCGTGTGTGAACTCCGTGACCCTGTCGATTTCGGGGGCCGGGAGCCGCTTGAGAGCGTGCAGCACGCTGTCGGTGAGCTGGTAGGCGGTGGTGCCGGGACGTATCGGTACGCGGATCTCCGCGGTACAGGGCAGGGCGATGGCCTCGACGGACAGCGTCAGACCATGACGCGAGGCCGCACGCGCGGCCTGCCACGTGTTCGATGTGGCGCCCGCGACGGCCACGACAGCGCCCACCGCGAGGCCGAAAAGCGTCCCCTGGAGCAGCGCGGCCGCCCAGGCGGTCGCGTCGTCCCAGATCATCACACCGGCCATGGCACCACCGCAGAGAACGACGATTGCGGCAAGGCCCACGGCAGCACGGCGTATGACCGCGAGCCAATAGCTGAATATGAGTGGAATTCCCGCCTCCCGTGTGAGGGGTGAACCGGACCGGTGGGGCCTTGACCCCTCATAGTTTTCCGGAACTTGCCCCACGCCTTGATGGAGGCGCGGTCACTGCAGCCCCGAAAGATCTTGTCTCCGAGTTTCAGTCACCCACGATGGTCGCCTTACGGCGCCTTCGGTGGTGTGTCCGTGGCCGCCGCGGTCGGTCCACCAGTATGCAGCGAAGCCCAGGACGCCGGAGACCATGGCGTTGACCGGGTCGGCCGGGTAGGCGTACGGGTTGACGTTGCCGCCTTGCACCGGATCCGGGCTCGGGAAGCGGCCCGTCGCGGGGTTGTGCAGGCGAGAGCCCATCAGGGTCAGGCCCGCCACGGTCTCGGAGCCCGCGGCTCCCGAGGTGCTGGTGACCGCGGTGCGGTGGGAGCGCTTGTCCAGCGTGTAGGTGCGGCGCGCAGATGTCCGCGACGACGTCGTCAGACGGCCGACGTCAAACGGCCGACCGTGTCGTGCAGATGACTCCGAACCGCCTTGGCCGGCGCCACGTTGGCACCGGACTCGGTGGGTTACAGCCGGATTTCCTTGGCATCGGAGCCCTGCCCGCATAGCACGATGTACAATAGTGACCCTGCTTGATGAGCTGTTATGTACATCCGGGAGGGCCCGGTGTCACTCACCCACATCGATATCGACGACGAAGCCCTGGACACGGCGAAGCGCCTGGGCGGGCACCGTACCAAGACGGCTGCCGTCGCGGCGGCGCTTGAGGTGTACAACAAGCGTCTGGCTCGCGACGCCGCCTATGACAAGTACTTCGAGATGGCCCGGGGCTGGGACGTCGAAGGGGCCGAAGAGTCACATCGAGCGGACAAGGACACGGCACGTCGGTGATGCGCTACCTGCTCGACTCGTCGGCGTTGTGGCGCCTGCTCCGGAACCGCAACCTGCATGAAGCATGGCGTCCGGTGGTCGCTGACGGCTACGTGCTCTCGTGCTGCCCACAGCGGGCCGAGTTCCTTCGGTCCGCGCGCGATGCCAAGGAGTACAGGGCGTTCAGCGACATGTTCGCCGATCTCTACGACGACGTCCCCGTGCCCAAGAGCGCGTGCCTGTGGATCGGTGCTCTTCAGCAACGGGCGGCGGATCAAGGGGCACACAGGACTCTGTCCGTCGTCGACCTCCAGATCTGTGCGACGGCGGCCCACCACGGGCTCGTCGTCCTCCATGACGACGCCGATTTCGTGACGGCGGCCCGGTTCGCGGTGGAACTGAGCCAGCACAACGTCCACGACGGTCCTCGCGACTGACTGACCGCACCTGACGTGCCGACCCGGCGCACGACGAGAAAGGCCCCGCCGCTCGGAAGCGACGGGGCCTTGCCCACATGGGATGAGTGGAGATGGCGGGAATCGAACCCGCGTCCAACGGTGCGGAACCAGGGCTTCTCCGTGTGCAGTCCGCTTCGCTTTTCTCGGCCCCGGAGATCACGCGGACAAGTCTCCGACGGGCTCAGTCACTGTTTGGTTTCCCTCTTCACCCCGTGACCGGGATCAAGGTTTAGTCCCCTAGTCGATGCCAGGATCCGGGTCGGGAACATCCCCGGGCTGACACTCCCTTTAGTAGGAGGCTCGCTCGCGCTGCCTATCAGGCAGCGAGGGCGAAGGCCTGCTGGGAGGAATCGCGCTTGGTGTTGGCGATTATTTTTTTCGGCCTGTGGTTTACGAGATCATGGCCGCTTCCTCGACACGCTTCCCCTGCTTCGACAGCCGCTGTCGAAACCGATCATCCCCATGTTGATTTTTCAAACCCCTCCAGGAGGGGTCACGCGCACCGGCCTCGCGGTGCAGTGCCATCGTACGTGACCAACGTGCGTCCGTGCCAGCGTATTCCCGGGGCGCGAGCCCCGTGCTACGCCCGCTGCCGGCGCCGTGCCGCCGCCACCGCGCGGTCGGTCTCGCGGCGGTCCTGCTTCTCGCGGAGGGTCTGCCGCTTGTCGTACTCCTTCTTGCCCTTCGCCAGCGCGATCTCGACCTTGGCCCGGCCGTCCTTGAAGTACAGAGCGAGCGGCACGATCGTGTGGCCCGTCTCCTGGGACTTCGACTCCAGCTTGTCGATCTCCGCGCGGTGCAGCAGCAGCTTCCGCTTGCGGCGGGCGCTGTGGTTGGTCCAGGTGCCCTGGCTGTACTCGGGCACGTGCACGTTGTGCAGCCACGCCTCGTGTCCGTCCAGCTGCACGAAGCCGTCGACCAGCGAGGCCCGCCCCTGGCGCAGCGACTTCACCTCTGTCCCCATGAGCACCAGACCGGCCTCGTAGGTGTCGATGATGTGGTAGTCGTGCCGCGCCTTCTTGTTCTGCGCGATCAGCTTGCGCCCTTTTTCCTTAGCCATAGTGCAGTCCATTTTCGCACTACGGAGGGGGTGCGTGGGAAGCGCATAAGAGCAGCCTCAGGACGAGTCGCCCAGGCCCGTCAGGACCGTCCGCGCGCGCCGCATCGCGTCGCTGTCCGCGTCCAGGTCCGGGGTGATGCCCCGGCCGTCCACGCCGTGGCCGCCGGGGGTGCGGTAGTGCCCGACCGTGAGCTCGGCGACGGAGCCGTCGGGCAGCCGGCTCGGCATCTGCACCGAGCCCTTGCCGAAGGTGCGCGAGCCCACGACGACCGCGCGGCCGCGGTCCTGCAGGGCGCCGGTGAGCAACTCGGCCGCGCTCATCGTGCCGCCGTCGACGAGCGCGACCAGGGGTCTGGTGGTGTCGCCGCCGGGGTCGGCGTGCAGGGCGCGCTGCTCGCCGTCGACGTCGTAGGTGGCGACCGGGCCGCCGTCGAGGAAGGCGGAGGCGGTGGTGACGGCCTCGGCGACCAGACCGCCGGAGTTGCCGCGCAGGTCCAGGATGATCCCGGAGGCGGGCGGGGAGTGCCGTACGGCGGTACGGACCTCGTCGCCCACGCCCTTGGTGAAGGCGGCGATCCTGATCACGGTCACGCGGTCGGCCGGCCGCCGTACCGTGACCGGGTCCGTGGACAGGCGGGCCCGGTGCAGTGTCGCGCTCCACGCGCGCGTGCCGCGCTGCAGGCCCAGGGTGACGGCGGTGCCGGCGTGCGCGCCCTCGGCGTCGCCGCGCAACAGGGAGACGACCTCGGTGACCGGCAGGCCGTCCACCTTCTCGGCGTCGATGCTGCGCAGCCGGTCGCCCGCGCGGATTCCGGCGGCGGCCGCGGGTGAGCCCGCCCGCACCTTCGTGACCTCGATACGGCCGTCCCGCTCGCGCCGCGCGCACAGGCCGACGCCGGTGTACTGGCCGTCCAGGGCCTCCTGGAACTCCTCGTACTCGCGGTGGGAGTAAACGGCGCCCCAGCGGTCGCCGCTGCGGCTGACGGCGCGTTCGGCGGCCTTCAGGGGGGACGTGCCGTCGGCCATGGCCTCGGCCGCCGCCCGGCTCACCTCCTCGTGCCGGCCGCCCGCGGTGAGGGCGGCCGAACCCGCATGCTCCGCCTCGGACTTCCGGTCGGCGCGGCCCGGCAGGGAGCCCGTCGCCGCACCGGTTACGAGCACACCGACGAAGGCGGCTGCCAGGGCGGCCCCGGCACGGCCGCGGCGGGGCTGACAGAACAGGTCACGACCTGACATGGCGGTGAGTCTAGGACACCCCCCCGGGACCGTACGGCCGGTTGGCCGTACGGTCTCCTTGGCGTGCGTCACACCTTCAGGTACTTGCGCAGCGCGAAGAACGCCGCCAACGCGGGCATCAGCAGACTCGTCGCGAGGATGAGCGGCAGCTTCGTCAGGACCGCGTCCCAGCCGATGAAGTTGATCAGGTTCAGCTTCTGCGACAGGGCGAGACCGTGGTCGATGATGAAGTACCGCGCGAGCACCAGGAATCCGCAGGCGACCGTGCCGCCGATCAGTCCGGCGACCGCCGCCTCCATGATGAACGGTGCCTGGATGTAGAAGCCGGAGGCACCGACCAGGCGCATGATCCCGGTCTCACGCCGGCGGCTGAACGCCGACACGCGCACGGTGTTGACGATCAGCATCAGCGCCACGACGAGCATCAGCGCCATCACCGCGCGCGCGGCCCAGTTCATGCCGTTCAGCAGTCCGAAGAGGTTGTCCAGGATGCCCTTCTGGTCCTGCACGGACTGCACGCCGTCGCGGCCGTTGAAGGCGCTCGCGATGACCTTGTACTGCTCCGGGTTCTTCAGCTTGATCCGGTACGACTCCTGCATCAGGTCCGGTGTGATGGTGCTGGCCAGCGGGGAGTCGCCGAACTGCGTCTTGTAGTGCTTGTACGCCTCGTCCTGCGACTCGTAGGTGACCTTCTGGACCACCGGCATCTTGTCCAGGTCGGCGAGGATCGTCTTCTTCTGGTCCTCGGTGACCGCGCCCTTGGCACAGTTGGGGTCGTTCTGGGCGTTGCTCTTGTTGCAGAGGAAGATCGAGACGTTGATCTTGTCGTACCAGTAGCCCTTCATCTGGTTGACCTGGTCGCTCATCAGGAGCGACCCGCCGAACAGGGCCAGCGACAGGGCGACGGAGACGATGACGGCGAAGGTCATCGTCAGGTTGCGGCGGAGACCCACACTGATCTCCGACAGGACGAACTGGGCGCGCATGGCGTCTGGTCAAGCCTTTCCGTCGTGGACTTCGCTCAGTGCTGGTAGCCGTAGACGCCGCGTGCCTGGTCGCGGACGAGGCGGCCCTTCTCCAGCTCGATGACGCGCTTGCGCATCTGGTCCACGATGTTCTGGTCGTGGGTCGCCATCACCACGGTGGTGCCCGTCCGGTTGATGCGGTCGAGCAGCTTCATGATGCCGACGGAGGTCTGCGGGTCGAGGTTGCCGGTGGGCTCGTCGCAGATGAGCAGCAGGGGCCGGTTGACGAAGGCGCGCGCGATGGCGACGCGCTGCTGCTCACCACCGGACAGCTCGCCCGGCATGCGGCCCTCCTTGCCGCCGAGCCCGACGAGGTCGAGCACCTGCGGCACGGACTTGCGGATCTCGCCCTTGGACTTGCCGATGACCTCCTGCGCGAAGGCGACGTTCTCGGCGACCGTCTTGTTCGGCAGGAGGCGGAAGTCCTGGAACACCGTTCCCAGCTGGCGGCGGATCTGCGGCACCTTCCAGTTGGAGACGCGTGCGAGGTCCTTGCCCAGGACGTGCACCTGGCCGTGGCTGCACCGCTCCTCGCGGAGGATCAGCCGCAGGAAGGTGGACTTTCCGGAGCCGGAGGACCCCACGAGGAACACGAACTCGCCCTTCTCCACTTCCAGGGAGACATCCCTGAGGGCTGGGCGGGTCTGCTTGGGGTAGACCTTGGAGACATTGTCGAATCGGATCACGGATGCACCACGGGTCGCCGGGGGTAGATGAGCGTGACCTTACGCGAACAGGGTAGGAG
>NZ_POTZ01001019.1 GCF_003236365.1 Streptomyces sp. NTH33 | reverse complement strand
CCCCCGGGCCGCGTCCGCGCCGCTGACCAGCGGGCCCGGTGGCGGGCAGTCCTCGTGGGCGCAGCAGGTGCACCAGCTGGCGGGGGCGGGGGACGAGCAGCCCGTCGCGCCCTGGAAGCCGCCGGTCGAGGACCCGTTCCAGGCGGTGGCGCGACGGCAGGCGGCGGCCCGCCCGGCCGGCCTCGGCAAGCGGCTGGCCGCGCGGCTCGTCGACTCGGCCGTCGTCGCGGGGGGGACCGCGGCGGCCGCCGTACCGCTCGGCGCCAAGGCGATCGACCACCTCAACGACAAGATCGACGCGGCCAGGCTCTCCGGCCGCACGGTCACCGTCTGGCTCCTGGACGGCACCACGGGGACGTACCTCGGCATCGTCCTCGCCGTGCTGCTGCTCTCCGGCGTCCTGTACGAGGTCCTGCCCACGGTCAAGTGGGGCCGCACCCTGGGCAAGAAGCTGTGCGGTCTGCAGGTACGGGACATCGAGGCCCACGAGCCCCCGGCCTTCGGCCCCGCCCTGCGCCGCTGGCTCGTCTACAGCGTTCCCGGCCTGCTCGGCGTCGGCCTCGTGGGCGTGGTGTGGTGCCTGTTCGACCGGCCGTGGCGCCAGTGCTGGCACGACAAGGCGGCGCACACGTTCGTGGCCGGCTGACCGGGCCGACGCGGACCGCCCCCGGCCGGGCGACCAAGGTCATCCGTACGGCCCGTCCCAGGTGCGGGGCGGACCCGCTCGCGGTGCACTCGGCGCATGAGCACCGAACCGCCCCCCGGCTCCGAACCGTCCCAGGGCTCCGA
>NZ_POTZ01001018.1 GCF_003236365.1 Streptomyces sp. NTH33 | reverse complement strand
GGGCTCCGTCGCGGGCGGCGAGCGCGCGTTCCAGGAGGGTGTCGACGCCGTCGCCGGTGCGGGCGCAGGACCGTACGATCTCCACCCCGGGGTTGACCCGGTGCACGTTCGCCCGGAAGGCGTCCTCGTCGAAGCCGGCCGCCTCGGCCAGGTCCGTCTTGGTGACCACGACCAGGTGGGCGGAGCCGAAGGCGGTGGGGTACTTCAGCGGCTTGTCCTCGCCCTCGGTGACCGCCATCAGCACGATCCGCAGGGTCTCGCCGAGGTCGTAGGAGGCCGGGCAGACGAGGTTGCCGACGTTCTCCACGAACAGCACCGCGGTGTCCGCGGGCAGCCAGCCCTCCAGGCGGGTGCGCACCTGGCGGGCCTCCAGGTGGCAGAGTCCGTCGGTGAGCACCTGCTGGACCGGCGCGCCCGAGCGGGCCAGGCGGCGGGCGTCGTTCTCGGTGGCCAGGTCCGCGGTCAGCGCGGCCGCCGGGACGCCCCGTTCGACGGCGCGGGCCAGCACGCGGCCGAGGAGTTCGGTCTTGCCGCTGCCGGGGCTGGACAGCAGGTTCACCAGTGCGACGCCCTCCCGGGCCAGGTCGCCTCGCAGGGTGGCGGCCAGGTCGTCGTTCCTGGCGAGGACGGCCTGCTTGACGTCGACGGACCGGCACATGGCGCTGCTCCTCGAAGAGTGGGCTCGGAGACGGGGAAGGAAGGCGGGGCTCTCACCGATCTTCGGCCGCGCCGGCCGCGAGGTGCGGCAGCGCAGCCGTGGGGGCCGGGGTGTTTTCCTCCGGGCGGCCCAACGG
>NZ_POTZ01001017.1 GCF_003236365.1 Streptomyces sp. NTH33 | reverse complement strand
GAGACACCCCCCGCGCCCCGGCCGCTGCGCCAGGACGTGCGCGACGGCCTCCACTACACGATGCGCGACCCCTACCTGCGCGTCCTCACCTCCTACGGCACCGTCACCAACCTGCTGCTCACCGGCTACCAGGCCCTTCTCACCGTCTTCCTGGTCCGCGACCTGGGCGTCGGCGAGGCCGCGGTGGGCTGGCTGCTGGCCGGCGCCAGCGTCGGCGGGCTGCTCGGCGCCGTCGTCGCGGGCAGACTCGCCCGGCGTTTCGGCTCCGCCCGCGGCATGCTGCTGTGCAAGTTCGCCACCGCGCCGTTCGGCCTGCTCGTCCCGCTGGCCGAACCGGGGTGGCGGGTCGTCCTGCTCGCCCTCGGCGGCGCGGTGCTCGCCCTGGGCGTGGTCTCCGCCAACGTCATCCAGGGCACGTTCCGCCAGCAGTACTGCCCGCCGCACCTGCTGGGCCGGATCACGGCCAGCATGTCGGTCGCCAACTTCGGTGCCATCCCCGTCGGTTCGCTGCTCGGCGGCGTCCTCGGCGGCATGCTCGGCGTGCGCCCCGCGCTGTGGCTGCTCACCGGCGGCCTGGCGGTCAGCTCGGCCCTGCTCCTGGCCGGCCCCCTGCGCGCCCACCGCGACCTTCCGACCGAACCACCCACGCGACCCGAGGGGCCGGCCCCGGCCTGCAGGCGTCCCCGGGCGGAGCAGGGTGCGGCCGACGGCATCCCGCGCACCGTCATCGAACAGGAAAGGGGACGGTGAGTGATCCCATGAGCGGTTCCCCGCCCCCCGCGAGCGGCACCCTGC
>NZ_POTZ01001016.1 GCF_003236365.1 Streptomyces sp. NTH33 | reverse complement strand
GCGCCGGCGGCCCGACGCGACGATGCCGGTCCTGTCCGTGCCGCCGACCTGCTGGCCCTGGTGCGGCGCTGCAGACCGGTCTCCCGCGGCCGTTACCGGCTCGACGCCGGTGCGCCCGCCACCGTCCCGGTCTGCGGGCTGCGCGGAGCCGTCTTCTGGAAGGCCGACATGGACATCGACTGCGACGGACGGCCCACCGCCCGCTGCAACCGCCGCACCGACCCGCACTTCTCCCCGGGTGCGGCCTATGCGCAGTCCAACGGCCACCGCCTCAACGCCGAGCGGCTGCCGTACGTCGTCCTGCCCGCCGTGAGCCGCATCTGGGACCACCACGCCCACGGCGTGGGCGGGGGGTCGGTCGCGGCCGTCGTCTACCGGGACCGCGTGGAGTACGCGGTCGTGGGCGACATCGGGCCGTACGACATCATCGGCGAGGCCTCGTACGCCGCCGCCCGGCGCCTGGGCATCCCCGCCGACCCCAGCACCGGCGGCGTGGGCTCGGGCGTGACCTACATCGTCTTCAAGCACTCCCGGATCGACGCCATCGAGGACCACGCGGCCGCCGTGGCGACCGGCGAACGGCTGGCGCGCCGACTGCTCGCCGGCCGGACGGCGCGGAAGAACGGCGAGACGGCGCGGGAGAGCGGACAGACGGTCCGGGAGGACGACGACGGGACGGCGCAGGAGAGCGGCGAGACGGCGCGGGAGCGGTGACCCGTGCCGCCGTCGTTCGTCCCCGGCCGCCGCTCACACCTTCCGGTAGCCGTACGCCTCCTCCGCCGCCGCCTCCACCGCGTCGAG
>NZ_POTZ01001015.1 GCF_003236365.1 Streptomyces sp. NTH33 | reverse complement strand
GCACCCGCCCCGCCCTCGTCGTGCCCAACGACCTCGACCTCACCTACGCCAAGATCCGCCTGGACGAGAACTCCCTGGAGACCGCCCTGCGCGGCCTGTCCGGCATCCCCGACGCCCTCACCCGCGCGGTGGTGTGGAACACGCTGCGCGACATGGTCCGCGACGGCGAACTCGCCCCCGCCGACTACCTGGCGACCGCCGACGCCCACCTGCCCGAGGAGACCGACCTCGCCCTCGTCCAGGGCGTCCTGGCCTTCGCCACCACCCAGGTCGCCGACCGCTACGTCCACCCCGGGCAGCGGCCCGCCGCCCTGGCCGGCCTCGGCTCCCTGTGCCGCGACCTCATCCGCCGCACCGAGGACGGCGACAGCCCCGGGCTGCGCCTGATCGCCGTACGCCACTTCATCGACGTCGCCACCCAGCCCGACACCATCGCCGCCTGGCTCGCCGACGGCACCGTGCCCGGCGGCCCCGAACTCGACCCCGAGCTGCGCTGGCGCGTCCTCGCCCGGCTCGCCGTCCTCGGCGCCACCGACGAGAGCGCCATCGCCGCCGAGCTGGCGCGCGACCCCTCCGCCACCGGCCAGGAAGGCGCCGCCCGCTGCCGCGCCGCCCTGCCCGACGCCGAGGCCAAGCAGGCGGCCTGGGAGTCGATGTTCGCCACCGACGAGCGCACCGACCTGTCCAACTACCTGTTCACCGCCACCGCCCAGGGCTTCTGGCAGCCCGAACAGACCGATCTGGTACGGGACTACGTCCCCCGCTTCTACCAGGACGCCGTCGCCCTCGCCACCCGCCGCGGCCGGTGAC
>NZ_POTZ01001014.1 GCF_003236365.1 Streptomyces sp. NTH33 | reverse complement strand
CACAAGGCTATTCGTCGGCAGCGTCAGATGTTTATAAGAGACAGGCCCAGGGCCCGTCCGTGATCAGCACGTCCTCGCCCTCGGGGCGCAGCACCCTGGCCGTCTCCGGGCCGTACAGCCCGCCGGCGAAGACCCAGGCCCCGGCCTCGCGCAGCTCCTGGTGAAAGGCCTCGACCCCGGCCATGACCTCCGCGAGCGCCTCGGCCGAGGGCGGGGTGCCCTCGCCGGGCTGAATCACGCTGAGCAGGTAGTACTTCATGGTGCCCTCCTTGGCGTCGTACCGTCGTCCCACCTCCTGCACGAACGACACATCCCCGGGCCGGCACCCCCTCCGACGGTGTCGGCAGAATCTTCACCTTGACCGTCGCCACGCATCCCCTCGTCGCCCGTGCCCGACTGCTCGCGGACGCTCTGCTCGCCCCGCACGCCGAGCGCGTCGACCAGGAGGGCGTGCCCGTGAGCCACGTCGACGCGGTGAAACGGTCGGGCCTGCTGGGGGTGAGCGCGCCGGCTCCGTACGGCGGGGCGGCGGCGCCCGCCGCCGTGGCCCGGCGGACGGCGGAGATCCTGGCCGGGGCCTGCTGCTCCACCCGGTTCGTGACGACGCGGCACCACACGCCGGTGAAGCTGCTGACGAAAACCGAACTCCCCGCCTGTGAAAGGCTGTTGCGTCCTCCGGCGTCCGGGGAGCTGCTCGCGGGGATCGCCTACGCGCACGTCCGCGCCTTCCCCCGCGTGCCCGTGCGCGCCGTGCCCGAGCGCGGCGGCTGGCGCTTCGACGGCACCGTGCCCCGGTACACGGGGTGGGGACTGGGGG
>NZ_POTZ01001013.1 GCF_003236365.1 Streptomyces sp. NTH33 | reverse complement strand
CGGCCACACCGACGGGGACCGGCGCCGGCCCCACCGCACCGGCCGCGGCCGGTTCACCTTCCGGCGCCGGCGCCACCCGCGACCGGACCAAGTCCGACAACGGCCAGGCCGCCGACCTGCGGTTCAACTCCGGCCCCTACGGGCCGGAGACGTGCAGGCAGGGGTACGTGTGGCGGGAGGCCGTGCCCGGCGACCGGGTCTGCGTCACCCCCGCCACCCGCGACCAGACCAGGTACGACAACGGCCAGGCCGCCAACCGGCGACTCGGCTACGGCGCCTACGGGCCGGAGACGTGCAGGCAGGGGTACGTGTGGCGGGAGGCCGTGCCCGGCGACCGGGTCTGCGTCACCCCCGCCACCCGCGACCGGGTCAAGTACGACAACGGCCAGGCCCTCAGCCGGCAAGCCTCGTCCTGCGTCATCAACGACGGCGTCACCTACGACAACAAGTACGTCGCCGTCGGAAGCAACCCCACCCGGTACCGGTACCTCCGCAGCCCCTACCTGGGCGCGCGCTGGGACCGATGCGCCCGCACCGTCACCCTCTACATCGGAGGAGACGCCA
>NZ_POTZ01001012.1 GCF_003236365.1 Streptomyces sp. NTH33 | reverse complement strand
CTCCCCACCCCCGTCAGCGCGGCCACCGCGCGCAGCTACCTCGTCTCCCTCACCGTGGCCGCCGAGAACCGCACCGGCTACAACCGCGACCTCTTCCCGCACTGGATCACCATCAGCGGCACCTGCAACACCCGCGAGACCGTCCTGAAGAGGGACGGCACCAACGTCGTCACCAACTCCTCCTGCGCCGCCACCAGCGGCTCCTGGTACTCCCCCTACGACGGCGCCACCTGGACCGCCGCCTCCGACGTCGACATCGACCACCTCGTGCCGCTGGCCGAGGCCTGGGACTCCGGGGCCGGCAAGTGGACCACCGCCCAGCGCCAGGCCTTCGCCAACGACCTCACCCGCCCGCAGCTCCTCGCCGTCACCGACCGCGTCAACCAGTCCAAGGGCGACCAGGACCCCGCCACCTGGGTCCCGTCCCGGTCGGCGTACGTCTGCACGTACGTACGCGCGTGGGTGCAGGTGAAGTACTACTACAACCTGTCGGTCGACTCGGCCGAGAAGAGCGCCCTGCAGGGCTACCTCGCCAACTGCTGACCCCCGGGATCTCCCCGCCGGCCTCCGTCGTTCCGTACCGTACGGGGCGACGGAGGAAGGGACCGCGATGGCCGGACTGCGCCTGGGACCACTGCTGAGGTACGCCGACGGCACGTCCGCGACCGTCTGGGCCGAGACGAGCCGCCCGTGCACGGCCGAGGTGCGCTGCGCGGACGGCGCCGGCGGAACCGCCCGCACCTTCCAGATCGAGGGCCACCACTACGCCCTCGTCCCGGTCACCGGCCTGACCCCCGGCACGTCCCCGTCCCGTACAC
>NZ_POTZ01001011.1 GCF_003236365.1 Streptomyces sp. NTH33 | reverse complement strand
GCGGGGCCCGCCCGGTCCCACACCGGCCGGGCCCCGCCGGGCAGCAGCTCGTCGCTCACCCACCGCCAGAGCTTCTCGCCGGAGTGGATGAAGAAGACGGACGAGAAGAACGCGAGGGCTACCGCCGTGACCAGTTCGACGAGCCGGGTGAAGCCGCTCAGGGCCGTGCTGAGCAGGCCGGCGCGGTGGGCGGACAGGTAGGACAGGACCTGCTTCTGCAGGCCGGTGAGTGTGCCCGGGCTGATCCGGAACGGCGGGCGCTCGAGCCACCGCTCGATCCGGTGGACGCCGCCGCCGAACTCGCTCGCCAGCTTCGCCGACTCCCCCGCCACCACGCTGCCCACGAGGACGAAGAGGGCGAGCAGGGCGAGCAGGCTGCCGACCAGGGCGACGGCGACGCTGAGCGGCCGTGGCAGGAGGCGGTTCAGCAGGTCGGCCAGGGGACGCAGGACCGCGGTGACGACCAGGGCCAGGAAGACGGCCATGGCGATGAGCTGGAAGCGGCCGAGGACGGTGAAGACGCCGTAGACGGCGATGCCGACGAGGATGAGCCGCCAGGCGTAGGCGGCGGCGACGCGCAGCCAGAGGACCGTGTGCTCGGACTGCGCGGCGGCGGGAGCGGGCCGCCTTCGCGGCGGGAGGCGTACGGGGTGCGCCGGACGGCTGCCCAGCATGGCGCCGCCCGTCCGGCGCCTGCGGCCCCGCCCGGGTGCCGGACCGCCCGCATCCGCCACCGCGCCTCCCGTTTCCGACCGGTCGTCACGCCGGGACCGTCGCCACACCGGCTGTGACGGTCGCGTCCAGAGCACGGTAAGGGC
>NZ_POTZ01001010.1 GCF_003236365.1 Streptomyces sp. NTH33 | reverse complement strand
GCCCCCGCTGGACCCGAAGGAGTTCATATCCAGCGCGAAGAAGGACACGGCCCCGCTCAGCCCTGACACGCTCTTCCCCGGCACCCAGCTGACCATGGGCGAGAACGTGTACAAGAAGGGCCCGACGGACGACAGCAAGAACTGCGCCACCGCCGCCCAGGGCACGCTCCCCAAGGCCCTCACCGACAACGGCTGCACCCGCCTGCTGCGCGTCACCTACAGCCAGGACGGCATCGCGGTGACCCTCGGCATCGCCGTCTTCGACACCGACGCACAGGCCGCCAAGGCCAGGGGCGGGACCGACCAGAAGAGCATCGTCAAGCCGTTGCCCGGCGGCGACGTCAAGGCTTTCTGCAACGGCGCGGTCTGCCGCTCCACGACCAACTCCCTGGGCCGCTACGCCTACTTCACCCTCACCGGCTTCACCAACGGCAAGAACGTCACGGCCAAGGACACCAAGGTCTTCCGGACCGGCGACGACCTCGCCCAGTTCGCGTTCCAGCAGATCAGCCGCCGCGGCGAGGCCCAGGCGTCGGCGGCGGCCACCCAGTAGGCCCTCACCCCCGCACAGCTGCCGCACGCGGCCCGATCATCCGGCTCCGGCCCCGGTCTCGCACACCTCCGCCACCGCACCGACGGGGGCTGACGGGGGAGGCCGTCGTGGCGGAAAACGGGGTCCGCGGCCGTCCTGACCGGCTCCGCGGTGCCGAAGCCCCCCAAGAGCCCCGGGCTCCCGCGCTCTCGTCCCGGTGCCCGTCGGCGAGCCGGGCCGCCGTACCGGCGCCTACGGTCCCCCGGGGCCCCTCGGCCCCTCAGCAGCAGCC
>NZ_POTZ01000100.1 GCF_003236365.1 Streptomyces sp. NTH33 | reverse complement strand
GGGGAGGCTGTGGCCGGGCAGCCAGGACGCCGGCCGGGGCATGCCGGGCGGCGGGTCCTGGCCCAGGGCTTCGTCGGTGAGGCCCGCCCAGATGTACTCGGCGGCGTCGCCGTCGACGTAGAGCACCGCGGGGGCTGGTGCGGGGAGTTGGGTGCGGGTGGCGATGAGGGCCTGCTCGACGATGTCCGCGCCGGCGCGGGCCTGGAGTGTCTCGTCCGCGGCGGCGCGGTATCCGCTGACGTCCCAGGCGAGGTCGGCGGCGTGCAGCGCGGTGGTGGCCGGGCTGTGGGGCTGCCACTGCCCGGCCTGGGGGCTGTAGGCCCAGACCTGCCAGGGGGCGTTCTTTCCGCCGGTGGGGCGCATGGCGGTGAGGGTTGCGGTGATCGGTGCCGGTTCGGTGGTGCGGCGCTTGCCGGGGGTGCGGCGCTGGGCGTGGCGGCGGACGTGGATGCCGATGTGCCACCAGTTCTCGAGCGGCAGTTTGCCGAACGCGGCACCGAGGCGGTGGTCGGTGGCGCCGACGCCGCTGAGGATCTCGCGCAGCACGTTCGCGGTCGAGTTGTCGAGGCCGCTCTGGCGGGAGGCGACCTTCTTCGCGCGGTACTTCTCGTTGTAGGGCTTGCCCTCCCGGGTGTGGGTGGGGACCGGCGGCGGGGCCTGCTTGATGTACTGGGAGGTCGCTGCGAGGCGCGCGAGAGCCTGCTTGGAGGGCCACTTGCCGTCCTCGGCCTCGGCCTTTTCGCGGGCTTCGACGCTCGGGTACCAGCGCTCGGGGTCCCAGTCGGTCTCGCAGATCGCTGCGACGAGCGTGTCCTTGCGGGTGTGGGGGGCGAGCATCTGCGCCAGGTCCCGCTCGCGTTCCGCGCTGGTGCGCGGTCCGTGGCCGAGGGCACTGGCCTTGTCGTGGAGGAAGACGACCTCGATACGCCCGCCGACGGCGGGTTCGACGACGCCTTCGACGGCCTTCCAGTCTTCGCCGGGGCCCCATTGGGCGGCGATCGCGGCCTTCACCCGGGCGCGGACCTCGTCGGTGCTCCACAGGACGGGGACGAGGAGGGTGCCCACGCCGGCGGCGTCCAGGGCGGCGGGGATCCGTTCGAGGGGGATCGGTCCGCTGACGCGTGAGCCGCTCTCGGTGGGCGGCACCTTGATGCCGGGGACCTCGATGAAGACGGGGCTGCGGTGGCTGTACTTCTCGCACCGGGTGTCGATGGCCTCCTCGACGCGGCGGAAGAACTCCATGCCGTGTCCGCGGCCCAGGCCGGGGGTGCGGACGCTGGCCGGGGCGACGGCCCAGACCGGCCCCGGGGCGGTGTCGGCCAGGGCGTCGTCGGCGAGGTGCTCGGGGAAGGGCGGCACGTTCGCGCTCAGGCGGGGCAGGGCGGCTAGGCGGCGGCTGGCGGCGACCGCAGGGACGTTCAGGCGGCGCTTCCACGGCGGGCCGTCGGTGGCCGCGGCGACGACGAGCGGCTGGTCGGGGTTGGCCAGCAGGACGGTGGCGACACCCTTCCAGGAGGTGGCGAGGAGGGTGGTGGTGGCGTTCACGGTCAGCGCGTGGCGCCGGGAGTGCCCGCTGGCGGCGGTGCCGATGGTGATACGGGGCAGCAGGTGGCGCACGGTGCCCTTGCGGTCGGGTTCGGCGGGCAGTTCGTGGCCGATCGCGGCCAGGCGGCCGTCGGTGCACAGGGCGAAACGGACGGGGGCGCCGTTGTTGCGGGGCCACTCGAGGGCGGCGAGTTCCTCGGCCAGGCGCCAGCGGGCGAGTTCGCCCGGCCACCAGCCGCGCGAGCGCTTGCCGGCGCTCGGCGGCGGGGGCAGGACGGCGGAGCGGGGCTCGGCCCGGGCGAGGAGTTCGGCCAGCTGTTCGCCGATGCGCCGGCCGTCGGGGCCGGGGACCACGGCTTCGGCCCAGTAGCGGAACACGTCGCGCCGGTCCTCGGCGCTGATCGGCGCCGCGCACAGGAGTTCGTAGCAGCCGTCGTTCCACTGCCAGCGCGCCCAGGTGCCCGCCGCCGCGCGCAGGACACACTCCAGCGCCCGGTAGGGCGGCTGCACGTCCAGACCGGTGCCGACGTTGCGCTTGTACTCGCGCGAGAGCTCCATGGCCAGGTCCATGACGGGGGCGTCGGGCCGGTAGGCGATTACCTCGCCCAGGTCGGCGGGAGCGGTGCGGAACTGCAGCAGGCGGGCCTGCTTGCGGGCGACGCTGTCGAGCGGGCGACTCATGCGTACTCTCCCAGGTAGGCGTCAAAGCCCGCGCGCAGCGCGGGGAGCAGGTGCTGGGCGTGGGCGTACTCGGCGATTTCCTCGATGGTGTGGCCGTAAGAAGCGCCGAGCTGGGCGAGGTCGTCCTGCGGGGACTGCTCGAGCAGCCCGCGGATCAGGGTGGGCAGGTCGGATCCCCAGGTGGGGTCGTGGAAGGCGCCGTCGATGAAGTGGAGCTCGACGTGGGTCTGCCCGCGGCGTCCGCGGCCTGCCAACTGGACGCTCTGCCCGAGGAGGGTGGCGACGAGTTCGTACTTCAGCTCGTCGGGCAGGGCGGAGAAGCGCTTGGGCGCGTTGAGGTTCAGGCGCAGGTGCGCGTCGGCCGCCGCGCGGGCCCGGGCCAGGACGGCGGCGGGGTCGTCACCGGGCACGGTGTCACGCCAAGCCCGGGCGGCGACACTGGCCGCCAGCACCGCCGGGTCGTCGGCCGGCATGACCGGCCGCACGCCCATGGCGATCAGGGTGATGGCCGACACGGCGACGCCCTCGAACACGGTCAGCACGTTCAAGCCTCGCTCGGTGCGCGGCAGCGGCGAGATGAGCACCTCGCCGTCGAGGTCCGCCAGCTCCGCGAAACGGTCGCGGGTGAGCTGGCCGATCGCGTCGCAGACCGGCGGCAGAGAGAGGTCGGGGGTGTCCGCGACGGCGACGTAGATCCGCAGCCGCCGCCCGAGGGCGAGCGCGGTGTCGTACAGGGTCTGGGCGAACAGGCGGGCCTGCCGGTAGGAGTTGACGGTGATCAGGGCCCGCGCGCGATGCCGGGTGCGCGCCTCCGCGGCAAGCCGGTCCAGGTCGCGCACCAGGCCCGGTGCGTAGCCGGCGGCCAGTGAGATGACCCGCTGGTCGCGTTCGCGGTAGGGGGTGCTGCCGACGGCCAAGAGCTTTCCGTCGGCGACGGGGGTGCTGTTGAAGATGGTCAGACCATCGCGGAGGGTGTCGGGCATCGCCCAGTCGGGGCGAGCGAGCAGGTGGGTGCGTGCCGCGCCCGGCATGAAGCCGGTGGCGGACATGCCCAGGACAGTACGCTGGCGGCCGCTCAGGGCGAGGGAGACGATGCTGCCGAGGAACTGCGTCTCGGTGTGGGGGTCGGCGCGCAGCACCTCCATCTTCAAACTCGCATGGGCACCCGGATCGTCCAGCCCCTCGAAGCGGAACCCGCCCAGCTGGCGGCCCAGCGGCCCGAACGGGACGACGGTGCCGGCGCCCTGGTGGCCGATCGCGTCGGCGAGCTCGGAGGCCGCGTCGATGCCGTGCCCGGCGAGTTCGCCGGCCCTGTCCGTCAGGTTGAACATCGTGTGGACGATGGCCGTCAGCCACGTCTTCATCATCAGCGCGTGCAAGACGCCCGCGGTGACCTCGGTGCGCGTGAGCGCCCGCACCGGCTCCGGCCGGTCGAGCCCGCGCTGCGTCGGCACCGTGGACTCGGCAGGTGCTCCGTCGGCTCCGCCCCCGGCAGCGCAGAAGGCGGGCAGCGCGGCGGAGACGATCTCCCGCAGTTCGTCCTTGAAGGGGGCAAGCTGCCACTCCTCGCCCTCGTCGATCGTGAGCATCCGCTCCAGCACGCTGGGGACGGGCAGCAGCCGATCCGGCAGGACGGCGCAGGAAGGGCGGTCGCCCGGCCGGGTGGCCACGCGCGGGAGCAAGGCCTGCAGACAGTCGGCCTGCTCGGCGGTGGCCGCAGCATCAGGGTCCACCCCGATCAGGTTCTCCAGCAGATGCCGGTCCCACTGATGGGGCTGATACCAGCGCTTGCGGTCCTGCAGGACCTGCCGCGTCCGGCGCGGGTCCTGCCCGCGGGCCAGGGCCCGCGCCTGGGCGACCTCGGTGCAGACCTCCTCCCCGGCCACCAGGTCGAGCAGCTGCTCGGCCAGGAACACCGCCCGGGTCAGGGGCCGGCGCACGGCCACCGCCAGCCGCGGCGGCGCCTGGTGCAGGCTGTCGCGAATGCGCCGCAGCACCGTGGTTGGGCGGGAGCGGGACGCGAGCTCCAGCACGCCGCACTCGTCGAACCCCCGCGCCTGGTAGGCGTCGACCTCGTCGACGACCACATAGGACGCCAGGCGCAGAAGGAACTCCCGCACGCTGATGCTGTTGCGGACCTCCCCGTCGACCTCCACCGGAACCTTGATCTTCCCGGACTGGAAGCAGGCGTGGGTGGTCACAATGATCCTGGCCGTCGTCGCGGCCTCGACGTGGGAGAACTTCCCGCAGGACGACACATACGGGCACAGCGCCCGCTCCGGCTGGCCGAAAGCATCCGACGCCGCGACCGTGCACGGCTCCCTGCCGGCCTCGAAGGTGTCGCGTCCCTCGAGCTGCGCCTGCGCGGCGCACCCGTAGGCGGAGTTGTTGACGAGGAAGTCGATACTCGCCGAGGCCTGCGCCAGCGGCACGCCGGTGCCCTCCAGCTTCGCGGCGGAGCGCAGCGCGAAGTTGTACCGGCTGTTGGGGGCGATGAACGGCGTGACTGTCTCCTCGACGCCCGCCGCCCGCAGCTCCTGCTGCAAGGTGGAGGCCTCGCCGTAGACGTCGCCGTTGTCGCTGACCACCAGCACGGTGGTGCGGCCCAGGCCCGCCTGCTGGATCGCCAGCCCCCGGCCGAAGACGTTCTTGCCCACGCCCGGGGGCGCACTCAGCAGGTGCATCCGGCCCGGCGGCAGGACGACGGGTTCCAAGGGGCGCTGCCCGCCACCGATGGTCCCGCGCAGCAGCAGCGCAATCTGCTTCTCGCGGAAGGCCGGGCCCTTCATGTCCTGGTCGGTGTCCCGACTCTGCCAGCCGAGCTCATCGGCGCCCACCACCAACTCCACCGACGGCGCGGTCACGACCCGAGGCGGCCTGTACACCCCCTGCTCGTCGGGGAAAGCGAGCTGGATCCGCCCACGCGATGTCGGCGTCGACCAGCCCGATCCGCTCGCGACCCGCAGCAGCCGCCGACGCCTGGCCGGCGCGAGCAGGCGTTCGGCGACGTCCGAAGGGTCCTGCCCGTGAGCCGGCAGCACTTCAAGCGCCCGCCCCCGCTCGCTGTACCCGAGCGCGTAGAGAGCGGGCAGCGGGTCGTCCGCGTCCGGGGTGTGGAAGACGTCGTAGACGGTCCGTTCGACGTGGTGCAGTAGCGCCTCCCCCCGATGGCGGGTGCCCAACAACGCGCCGAGGCGCTTCTTGTCCGCCTCCGACCACTGCTCCCAGCCCGCCACGGCACGCGGCGCGTGCCCGCTCAGCAGGACATGGGCGTCCGCGACGCGCACCACCTGCCGCCCGTCGCGAAACCGGGCGGGAAGAAGATACTCGGCCAAGGCCAGAGCCCCGGCAAGCGTCCTGCTCACGCCCCCTCCACCTCCGTCACCAGGTCGGCATCGGTCAGCACGCGCGCCCCGCTGCCCCGCACCACCCGGCGCAGCAGCGGCAAGTACCCCCGCAGGTGCTCAGGCACCACGAAGCACAGCTCGCCGGGCCCCTCAGGATCCTCGCGCAGCTTCTGGGCCAGCCCGTACGGGTCGGCCCAGGTCTTGACGTCGACACGCCACGCCCTGGACCGGCCGGGACGAGTGACATGCAGGTCATAGGCGTCGCCGAACGGCCACAGCCGCACCTCCGCGCCCAAGGCGACCAGCCGGTCGCGCAGCTCGACCTCCAGCAGGCCCGGGAGCGTCACCCACAGCCACAGGGCGTAGGGCAACGCCACGTAGCCCTCCACGGGCAGCAGCTCCGGCACGGTGCGCAGTTCGCCGCACGGGGCCAGGCGCCAGCCCTCCACCGCAGTCGGCTCGGCCCGGTACCGGGCGCCCAGCAGGCTGTGGCGCTCGTCCTCGCACTCGACGTCCACCACGCCGTTGGGGCGGTAGGTGGCCCGCATCGTCCATCTGCACATCGGACACGCTGCCCACAGGCCGCCGAACTGCCGCATCGGGGAGATACCGGTGTACGCGCCCAGCTCGACCAACGCGGTGTTCCGGGACAAATCGCGCCGTGTCAGGACGGGCGTGCGGACCATCGCCTCCCGGCCCCGGGTGTACGCCTCGAAGCCGGCGGACCCCAGCGCGCGGAAGACGGCGTGCTGGACGGTCTCGCCAGAGATCCGCGACAGCCCGGTACTCACCGGCAGCATCCCCACCGCCCGCAGCAGGCTGTGCAGATGGCGGATGTCGGCACCGATCCCCGGGGCCTGGTGGCCGTGCTCAGAGGCCTCCACCGCGAGCCGGTGCAGCGCCGAGCTGGGCATGCCGTCGTCATCGAGCAGCCACAGCTTGCCGAGCACTGATCCCTGGGGTCGTCCCGGCAGAAGGTCGGCCACCCGGCTTCCGCGGAGCCGACGGGCGAACACGTCGTACGACGGTGCCTGCTCAAGGACCCCGAACGAGCGCACGTAGCGACCATGGCACTCCATCAGCAGCCGCATCCGCCCCTGTGCCTCGCCCTCACTGCTGCTCAAGGCCAGCGCCGCGACCACGCAGGCATCGAGCGCTGCGCGCTGGTGCTCGTCGAGTTCTTGAACGGCCGCTGCCGTCCCGGCCACCACCGACACCCCGGTCCCCCCCGCACCGCATCGAGCCCATGCCACAACCTCAACCCCTCCGCCCCGTGGGAGGGCACGGGAGTTCGGGGCCCTTCCCTCGATCCGGTGATCCCGGTCCGACGTGCGCGGTGCGGTGGTCTTCCGGACGGACTCGTGTCCGGCTGCCTCCGGATCGGGCCAACAGCGTCGTGCCCCCAACAGCGCTCCGCATGCGACGCGGAAGGAAGTGCACCGACGAGCGCTGGCAGGAGACCACGCGGTCTTCGTGGCCGGGGGAGTGGGACCGGCTGTGCGGGCCGTGCGCGACGGAGGCCGCCGACCGCGCGAAGGCTGAGCGCGTCGCGCGCCGCCAGGCGCAGGAGACCGAACGCGCGGCGGCCAGGTCGCCCGTTGAGCGAGGCCGAGGTGCTCAGCGAGATTGATCGATGTCGCAGAGATTGGCCGAGTGTTTCCTCAATCGGCCCTGCACTCCCGAAGCTGCCGCGCAGCGACAGGTACTCTCAGGGCAGAGGGGCTTCGGCTGGGAGGCACACCATCGTGTCTGCGCGCGCTGCGGCCACAATCGCTCCCGGAGCGTCCGGCCTACCCGAGCGGGGTGTTCGCGCCGGTGAGGTCTTCGACCACGCCGGGGTCGAGCTCCGCGGCACGATGCAGCAGGCGCATCCGCTGCGCGGGGGTCAGGCCCAGCGCGTCGTCGAAGGCGAGGCGTTCCAGTGCGGCGGCGACGTAGCCGGGCGCGGCTGCGGCCAGGGCCTGGCGCATGGCCTCGTCGGAAACGTCTGCCGCGGGTAGGCCGGCGGCGTAGTGCGCGGCGATGCAGTAAGTCTCGACCGCCCGCGTGTTGATCCGCTGCAGAGCGGCCTGCGTGTTGACGTCACCCTGGTCGACATGCAGGACGAGGTCCACCTGGTCGCGGCCGTCGGCGGCTGCGGTCATCGGTCGGAGACTAGACGCAGCGGGCCGCTCGGGGGCGGCCTCCTGTACCACCTCGGAGGCCGGGGCGTCCTTGGGCGTGCGGCGCAGCTTCTCCTTGAACCGGCGCGCCCCGTCCCTGACGTACGGGATGGCGGCCTCCAAGGCGGCGACCGTCACGGCGTGCGCGACGTCCACCGCGATGTTGGTGGCGCAGTTGACGAGGAGGTTCCTTAGGCCGTCCCTGTAGCCGTCGTCGTACCGGTCGTCGGCGTCGAAGAGTTCGGCCTGGGCGACGAGCGAGTTGTCCCGGTCATTGCGGGCGGTAGCGCGCATCCCGCCGGAGGAGGCGCGGGAACGGTCGAGGTGGGTGCCGGCGGGGTACACGGCCCACACCAGCTTGCGATTCGGCTGCGGCCGTTGGTAGTTCGACATGACGGAACTGTAGGGGGCCGCACCGACAGCGCGGCGGTGAAGGCGGTTACGCGAGGTCAGCACCTCGACGGCCGCCGAACTCCACCGTGCCGGGATCGGGCACCGGCTCGGCTTCGCCACCGAGATTCCGCACCGGCTCGCGGACGGGTACGTGCAGCGGGCGGACCTCGTGGTGCGGGCACCGATGGCGGGGGTTCCTGTGCTGCTGCTGGAGATCGACCGCCGTACCGAGGGACGCGCACGACCTGGTTACCAGGCTGCGCCGGTACTGGGAGTGGGGCCGGCTACTGCCACAGGACGCGGACAAGCACACCGTGGACCTGGTCCGCTCGCGGCCGGACGCGATCGAGGATGTCGGCCATGAGAAGCGGCTGTGGCGGCGGGTCTACCCGCCGACCGGCCGGGAGGGCCTGGTGCTACTCGCGTTCGTGTTCGCGGACACCACCGAGGCGAAGGTCGCCAACACGGTCGCCGTGCTGGAGAAGGCAGGCCGCCGCTACTGGGCTCCGCGCCGGGACCGGAGCCTCTACCGCGAGGGGGTACGGCGAAGGACTACAGCCAGGCGGTGCCCGTCGTCAGTTACCACCGGGAGGGCGAGCAGACGCTGACAGCCGCGCTCGATAACCCCGACGGCGATGCCCTCTTCCGCGACCAGGAGGCCCACGCCGACGCGGAGGACAAGCGGCGCCGTACCGCTGAGCGGGAGGCGCAGCGCCCTGTGTGCCAGCGGGGCGATTCAAGATCAGGGGCAGGACGATCCTGGGCGCACCCCGGGGAACGGCGACAGGGCGCGTGGAGTTGTTGGCACAGGCCGGTCTCGAAGTGGAGAAGGCAGCTAAGCAGGTGGCGGGGGTGCGCTAGTTTCGTGCCGCATGGAAGATACCTCCCAGCTGCGTCAGGCCGTCCTTACCTGGCTCGAGCAGGCGTGCGGCCTGCCCTCGATACCCCAGGACATCACCGACGTGGCGCTCGCGGCGCGGCCGGAATGGGAGGCCCTGAGTAACGCGGTGGTCCTGGCGGCGCCGATATCGGATCACCGTGACCTGTACGGCAAGCTCACCGGTGACTGGCTGCCCCGATGGCCCGTGCTTTTGGGCGCATCAGGACTGGGCGACGCGACCCGTCTGATCGCCCAGGGGACGGCGGTACCGGTGGAAGAGGTCGCGGACAACTTCGTCGCCTTCTGCACGGCACCCGCACCGGGCGTGGAGGACTGGCTGCTGCTGACCGGCGACCTCCCCGAAGGGACACGGATCCCGCTGGGCCGCTACACCCTGCAGACCTTCACCGCCAACGAACTGGCGCAGTTGGGCCCCATGCCTGCCCTCCACGGCCTCCAGCCGGGCGGCCTCGACCTCGGTCTCCTGGCCGGCGCACCGTTCGTCCACGCCCCGAACCCCGACCGCATGCCGGACCGCAGAGGCACCCACTGGTTCGACTTCACCGGCCCGCGGCCGGAAGCCCGGCACTGGAGGGCTCTGCTGCCCCTGATCCTGTGGAGCGACGACCTGCTGCATGTCGACGCCGTGTTCAACGTCGAGCGCGGCCGGTACTTCGAACTGAACCAAAACCACGTGCCCACCACCCTTCAGACCTACCCGGACCGCTACGGGTCCCCAGAAGAATTCGAAGTCCGCGCGACAGGCAGCTTCTACCTCGCCTCGGCCGATCTCCCGCGGATGCAGGCCTTCTGTTCCGCAGTGACAGCAAAGATCGATGCCGTCATGGACGGCGCCACCAGCGGCCGGAGCCTGCCCAGGAAACGCGCCCGGCGCCTCGAGCGAGCCGCCCGGCACCTGCTGCAGGCCTACCAGCGCACCCACAGCGACACCGGAGTATGGGAGCAAGAGGCCGACGAACTGCACCTGGACTACGTCATCGCGCTCGAAGCCCTGATGGCCAGCCCCAACGACAAGCACGAGGGCATCAGCGAAAAGATCCGGACCCGCACAGCTGCCCTGTTCCCCACCCCACGCCTGCGCGAGCTCGTCAAGAGCGCAGTGCAGAAGGCGTACAGCACGCGCTCCAAATACGTACACGGAGACCTGCTCATAGACCAGGAGGAGAGCGAGAAGCTGGCCGAGCTGCGTGAACTCAGGCTGATCATGCGGCAGGTTGTCCTGCGCTGGCTCATCCTCACTCCCTGCGACACTGAAGACCTCGCACCTCGACTTGACGCCGCAGCCGACTGCACCAGCTGCAAACGCGCCATCGACGAGCCCCTGCGCGCCTTCTTTGAAGAAACCCCGCCACAGGACGACATCCGGGCCTGAGACAGCGAAGAGACCGCTGGCCGTCCTGCGCGACCTCGCCGCATGCCGTAGTCGCCTCTGCGCACCCGGGCCTGTCAGCGCCGCTCAGAGCTGAGGCGAGGCCGAGACGGGATCTGCGATGTGTCGGGTTTGTGTCAGTGGAGTGGCTGGCAGCCGCCGGCGGCTGCTTTCGTCGTCTTTTCGCTGGTCCCGGTGGGGGTGAGTGACTTTCCGCTGCTGATGCGGGGGTGACACGGGCAGCGGGTCTCCCTGTCACGGCGCGGTATATCCCCTGGTGGTGCACTGCCACGAGGCCGAGATATCGCACCTGGAACTCCAGGAGGCCGGAGCGACGGAGGAAGACCTGCATCCGATCGTCGCTGAGGCCATCACCGAGTCGTATTTCACGGAATGGGGCACCCGGGCCGATGGCCTGCGCGCGGATTTCACGCACGTCCAATCCATAGATTTCCGGTTCTGACACGGTGGAATTCCGGGCCTGCTATAAAACGAATCGTGAGCCGAGGCACGATAGTTGTCATGTAGGCAAGCTTCTTGTCACTGACGTAGTGGAGTTCAGCCCATCCCGAACGCACCGCCGAGCTGCGCCGGGTGATTACTGGGCGGTGTAGCCGCCGTCGACGGGGAGCGCGACGCCGATGACGAAGCCGGCGCCGGGGCTGCACAGCCACAGGACGGCCTGGGCGATTTCTTCAGCGGTGCCGAGCCGGTTGATGGGCTGGCCTGCTTCGGCTTCGGTGCGGTCGAGTTCTCCCTTGGCGATCATGTCGCTGACCATGGGGGTGTCGATGGTGCCGGGGCAGATGGCGTTGATGCGGATGCCGCGCGGGGCGTATTCGAGGGCGGCGCTGGTGGTCAGGCCGATCACGCCGTGCTTGGAGGAGTGGTAAGAGGCGCGGCCGGGGAGGCCGACGAGACCTCCGAGGGAGGAGCAGTTGACGATGGCGCCGCTGCCCTGGGCGCGCATGTGCCGCAGCTCATGCTTCATGGACGCCCATACGCCACGCAGGTTGATGGCGTGGACGCGGTCGAACTGGTCTGCGCCTTCGTCGGCGGCGTCGGCGGGTGGGATCTGGATGCCGGCGTTGTTGTAGGCCATGTCGAGACGGCCGAACGTAGCCACCGTGCGGTCGACGGCCGCGGCGACCTGGTCCTCGTCGGTGACGTCGCAGACCAAGGCGAGGGCCTGGTGCCCGGCGTCGGTGAGATCCTTGGCCGCCTCGTGCACCGCGGCCTCGTTGACGTCGGCGAGTGCAACGGCGGCGCCGGAGGTGGCGAAGGCGCGGGCGGCGGCCAGGCCCATGCCGGAGCTGGCGCCGGTGACGAAGGCGACCTGGCCGGTGAAGTCGTAGGTGGGGTTCACGGGGTTTCCTCCTGGTGGACGGGGTGCCAGATGGCCGGGCGGATTCAGGACCGCGTCGATGTCGCTTCGGTGCTCTGCCGGGGTGCCGGGATCTGAGCGTCGGGGGTGTTCTGGGTGACGATCCGGGTCGTCCCCCGCTGGGCGGCGGTGGCCAGGGCGATCAGCGGCAGCAGGGTCAGGCCCGTGAAGAGGGCGCCGATCAGCGCGGGGCCGGTCACGCCGAGAGAGGAGGCCAGGGCCTGGCCGGCAAGCGCGGAGCCGGCGGCGATGCCGGTGTTGTAGGCGGACGTGGTCAGCGCCGAGGTCAGGGTGGGCGCGTCACCGGCGAAGCGGACCGCGAGGGCGGTGACGACCGGGTTGATCGTGAACCCGGTCAGGGCCATCAGGAAGATCAGGGCGACGGCAACGGCCGGAGTGGTGGACAGCGGGACCAGCGCGAGCAGGGCCAGCGCGGTCGCCGCGGCGGCCGGGATCGTCGTGGCCATCGGGCGCCGGTCGCCGAACCGGCCGCCGATCGCGGTGCCGCCCAGCGCGCCGGCGCCGAAGGCGACCAGGACCAGCGGCACGGCGCCGGCCGGGATGTCGGCCCGGTCGGTCAGCAGCGGGGTGATGTACGTGTAGGTCGCCAGGACGCCGCCCATGATCAGGACGGCCGCGGCCAGCACCAGCCACAGCCGGCCCTGGCGCAGCGCCCGGATCTCGCCGCGGACGGACACCTGGGCGCGCTGCGGGGTGCGGGGCAGGAAGCGGCCGATGACGGCGGCGGCCAGGGCGGCGAGGGCGGCCAGGGCCCAGAACAGTCCGCGCCAGCCGGTGACGTGTCCGGCCAGGGAGCCGGCGGGGACGCCGACGACGTTGGCCAGGGTCAGGCCGCCCATCATCACGCTCACGGCCCGGGTGGCGTTCGCCGGTCCGGCGGCGGCGGTGGCGATGACGAAGCCGACGGCCCAGAACGCCCCAGTGGCCAGTGCGGTGACGAAACGGGCGGCCAGGACGACGGTGAAGGAGCTGGTGAGGGCCGCGAGGATGTGACCGGCGGCGAAGACCGTCAGGGCGAGGACGAGGGTGAGGCGCTGGGGCAGGCGCAGGGTGGCCAGGGCCATGGTCGGCCCGCCGAGGATCATGCCGACGGCGAAGGCCGTGACGAGCAGTCCGGCGTGGGAGACGCTGGTGCCCAGGTCGGGGGCGATGTCCGGGAGGATCCCGGCGATGACGAACTCGGTGGTGCCCATCAGGAAGGTGCCGGCCGCGAGCATCCACACGACGAAGGGCAGCTTGCCCGGCGCCAGAGCGGCGGGGTGGGGCATGCAGAACTTCTTTCCAGGCTTGGAGAAGGGGTGGTCAGGTGGCGGGCTCGATGGTGATCCGCTCGGTCCTGACCAGCTGCTCGACGGGGGCGTCGAGGTGGCCGAGGATCAGCAGGTCGGCCGAGGGGGCAGGGCCGTCCTGGTAGAAGATGGCCAGGTTGCCCCATGGCGCGTAGTAGGCCAGGCCGCCTGCCTTGGCCGCGGACGGCTGGGGGGCGCCGTCGGTGGTGAGCTTGCGCGGCGGATAGCCGATCCGCTTCGTGCCGTGGAAGTCCTCCAGCTTCAACGTGAGCGGCAGCAGGCCGGCCAGGTCGCGGGCGGCGGGGCTGTCGTTCAGGGTGCCGTCGGCCTTATGGCCGTCGACCGTCAGGCGAATGCGCATGGCGTTGCTCCTGTCGGACGGTGCGGATGTCTTGCGCGTCGTAGCCGACGGGTGCGGGGACGGCGCAGCAGGCGGCGGCTGATCGTTGCAGGCCGTCATGGGCCAGACCAGGACGGCGAGCAGGACAGTGCGAAGGACGGCGCGAAGCACGGGCCTGTCTCTCCAAACTCCGCTGGGTCGGATGAGCTGCCGGACCGCGCACGCGGCAGTGCCGGGGATAGGCGCTGGCAGGGCGTGGTGGCGCGGCGCCGGGTTTCAGCCGGTGGCTGGGGCGGCTGCGTACTCCTCGTCGGTGACGGGGGTCAGCCAGTGCACGACGGCGTGGTCGGCGTCGCCCTCGTTGATGGCCACATGCACCATCAGCCGGTTCGGGGCGGCGCCGTGCCAGTGCTCCTCGTCGGCCTCGAACAGGACGCGGTCGCCGGGCCGGATGATCTCCACCGGTCCGCCGCGGCGCTGGCACAGACCGACGCCCTCGGTGACGAAGACGGTCTGGCCCAGCGGGTGGCGGTGCCAGTGGGTGCGGGCGCCGGGCATGAAGTGCACCAGGGAGGCGGTGACCCGGGACGGCTCGGGCGCGGCGGCGACGGCGTCGATGTAGACGTCGCCGGTGAACCAGTCGGCCGGGCCCTTGACGGTGTCGATCGAGCTGCGGGTGATCTGCACGAAAGCTCCTTGTACGGGTGGCGGGGTAAGGGCGGCAGGTCAGGGCTTGAGGAGGGTCTTGATGGCGCGGCGCTCGTCCATGGCCCTGTAGCCCTCGGCGACCTGGTCCAGGGGCAGGGTGAGGTCGAAGACCTTGCCCGGGTCGATCCGGCACTCAAGGACGCGGTGGATCAGGTCGGGCAGGTAGCGGCGTACGGGGGCGGGTCCGCCGCGCAGGCCGACGTGGGAGAAGAACAGCTCCTGCCCGTCGATCGCGACCTCATGGGGGACGCCGACAAAGCCGACGTTGCCACCGGGCCGGGCCGAGTGCAGGGCCTGGCTCATGGCCTCGGCGGTGCCGACGCACTCTAGGACAGAGTCGGCGCCGATCCCGTTCGTCATCTCCTTGATCCTCTCGACACCCTCCTCACCGCGCTCGGTGACGATGTCGGTGGCGCCGAACTCCCGGGCGAGCTTCTGTCGCGTCTCGTGCCGCGACATGGCGATGATCCGCTCCGCGCCCATCTCCTTGGCCGCGATCACGCCGCATAGGCCGACCGCGCCGTCGCCGACGACCACGGCGGTCGTACCGGGCTTCACCTCGGCGGCGTCGGCAGCCCACCAGCCGGTGCCCATGACGTCGGACACGGCCAGCAGACCGTGCCAGATCTTCTCGTCCGGCACCTCATCGGTGGCAACCAGGGTCCCCTGGGCGTTAGGGATGCGGACGTATTCGGCCTGGCAGGTGGACATAAACTCGCGGTGCAGGCAGTTCGACTGGAAGCCGTTCTTGCAGTTCGCGCAGGTGTTGTCGGAGGTCGCGAAGGAGCCGACGACGAACTGGCCCGGCTTCACCGAGGTGACTGCGGAGCCGACCTCCTCCACGAAGCCGACGTACTCGTGGCCCATCGGGTGCGGGTCACCGATCGGCTCGGCACCGCGGTAGGGCCACAGGTCCGAGCCGCACACGCAGGTCACGGCCGTACGGATGACGGCGTCGGTCGGCTTGAGGATCTTCGCGTCCTCCACGGTCTCGAAGCGGACGTCGCCGGGAGCGTAGATCATTGCTCCGCGCATGAGAGAGGTTCCTTTGCTTGCCGAGGCGTGCGATCCCGGATGCCGGGACCGTCGCCGAGTGCAGGGCCAGGTGCAAGATCCCGTCGTGATGACCGGGCGGAAAGCACCACGTCATCCAGGTAACCCGCTCTTCGCACCCGTAGCGAGACACCATCAAGGGGTGTACTGCCAGTACATCCCTGTGGACACGGGCGGGACGTACCGTCGAAAGCGTGGACAACCAAGCAGAGGTCCGCGAGTTCCTCACCTCGCGGCGAGCGAAGATCACCCCCGAGCAGGCCGGCCTGCCCTCCGGGAACCGCCGGCGCGTGCCGGGCCTGCGCCGCAGCGAGGTCGCCGCCCTGGCCGATGTGAGCGTGGAGTACTACGCGAAGCTCGAGCGCGGCAACCTCGCCGGCGTCTCCCCTGCCGTACTCGAAGCCGTCGCCCGCGCCCTTCAACTCGACGACGCCGAACGCGCCCACCTGCTGAACCTGGCGCAGGCCGCGGACGGCTCCAACGCGCTCACCCGGCCTCGTCGCCGCACCACCCGGACCTGGACCGCACACCGGAGCCTGCAGTGGGTCCTGGACGCCGTCACCGCCGGTCCGGCCTTCGTCCGCAACGGCCGCATGGACCTCCTCGCCACCAACCAGCTCGCTCGCGCCTTCTACGACGACGTCTACGCCACGGTCGGCAACCAGGCCAACCTGGCCCGCTTTCAGTTCCTCGACCCCGCCTCGCGCCGCTTCTACCCCGACTGGGACCAGGCCGCCGACATCGCCGTCGCCATCCTGCGCACCGAAGCCGGCCGCAACCCCCACGACAAGGACCTCCACGACCTCGTCGGCGAGTTGTCCACCCGCAGCGACGACTTCCGCACCCGCTGGGGCGCCCACAACGTCCGCCACCACGGCACCGGCACCAAACGCTTCCATCACCACGCTGTCGGCGACCTCACCCTCGCCTACGAGGGCCTGGAAATGGCAGCCGAACCCGGCCTCACCCTCACCATCTACACCGCCGAACCCGGCTCACCCTCCGAGGAAGGCCTACGCCTGCTCGCCTCATGGGCGGCCACACCCCAGCCCCTCACACCACACTCCGGCGGCTGACACCGCGCGCCAGAGCAGCGGGCCTCCCGCCACTCTGTGAACCTGCTTCGGCGGTGCCACTTCGCCAGCTCACTCGGCTCCGCAGGTGACAACTCCTGAGCTTCGGCTCAATCCGACGGGCCGTCGTACAGCGCTCTGGCGGCGGCCCGCTCCGAAATCCGCACCACGAAAACGAGGCCGACGATGACCACGCCCTGGACGCCCCAGCGCAGCGCCCGCCGTCCGCTCGTCCCGCGCGTCACCGCGCCGCGCGAGCCGGTTGCTCCCGCCCGCATCGGCCAGCGCGTCGTCCGGCGCCGGGCGAAGGGCATGGACGCCGGCGCCATCGCGGCGGCCCTCGAGGAGGCGCGGTTCGACGCGCGGCAGACTCGCGGCACGAGGACCTGGCCGATGACGTCCGCGGCCGGGCGGAGCTCGCGGAGTGGGAGCGCCTCGCTCAGCTGCTCGCCGCCGCCGCGCCGGGCACCGTCTACGACCCGGATGTCGACGACGTCGTCCAGGCCGAGCTCGCTGCCGATGCCGCGGCCGCCGCCGAACGCGAGGCCGCCGTCCGCGAGGCGCAGCGGATCGCCGCCCGCGCCGACGAGCTCCAGGCGCTGCGCGAGCTCGGCACGCTGGGGCAGGCCGAGCCCCGCGAGGGGGACGAAGCCGTGCGCGACGAACTGACCCGGCGAGCCGGTGGGTACGTCCAGGCCGACGTCGACGCCTGGCTCGCCCACGCCCTGGCCGCGCACCTCGGGCACTACCGCGACCCGGCCGTCCGCGAGGCCGCCGCCGGTCTTCTCCCGCCGTCGGTCCTCGCGCACGCCGCGCTGCTCGCCGAACTCGCCCACCTGGTCCCCGGCGCCGGCATCGACCAGTTGGCGTTCGCGGCCCGGCTCTCCACCACCGAACCCGAAGCCGCCGGAGCCCTCGCCGCGTTCCTCGCTCGCGCCCGCTCCGAGGCGAGCTGACCTCTCTCGGTGTCCGGTGACAACAGACTCGGACCGTCTGCCAATCAAGTTGGACCGCCAAAGGCCTTCGGGCGACGTCACCTTGTTCAATCGTGCCGTGGCTCCTCGTTGTCCCCCGTCATCCGTTCACCTCGCTGCGTGGCGCGGCGTCGTAAGAGCATGGCCGGCCTGATCGACAGGTAGACGATCGAGAACATCACGCAGCGAGGAACTAGATCGGAGCCCCACGCTCTGTTCGTCAGAAGAGTCGTGGTGGCACCTGCCGCAACGCCCAGGACGACCGGCATTCCCACCCACATCCACCAGCGCCTCATCCCCGGCGGATACCCCAGGTAAGCAGTCCTGCTTCGGTGACAATCGGTCCAACTTCGATGCCGGAGGACACTCGGGCCGTGTCACGCTGACAGAGAGTGAGCGTGACAGGGGTGTCACGCTCCCCCGGAAAAGTGTCACGTCAGGTGTCACGCCGCCGCGAATACGTGCCTGTTTGTCCGTTTCTCGGAGCCCGTAGGGGCCTCCAGGCTGGATTTCGAGCGGGGGAGCGTGACAGCCGGGAGCCGGGCTCACGCGCGCCCGGGAGCAGTACGGAACGTAGTCGCGGGCCGGGTTCTTCCGGAGTGCTCCCCGGCCCGGTTGCCCGGCGATACCGTGGTGAGACCCGCCAGTTCTGCCCTCTGGAGCCCTCGATGAGCGAACAGCCGGCCCCCGCCGACACCGCCGCCCGGCAGCAGCTGGAGCCTGCGGCCGCCGACGCGGTGCGCGCGTACGCGGCCAAGACCCGCGCCGACGCCGACCGGTTCGCCGCCGTGCTGGAGGACATCGCCACCAACGGCCTGCCCTCGGTGGAGGACTGCACGCCGTGGGAGGAGCTGCGCGAGGCCCACCTCGCCCGCCTCGCTCGCCAGCGCCCAGCCGTCGCTTGATGGCCCCGCAGCACGGCCCGCGCCGCGCCCGGATCGCGTTCTCCGACTCCGCCGCGAAGCAGCTGGAGAACCTGACCAGCGAGGCGGAGATCCACGCCCTGGTCGTCATCTCCGTCGACCCCGACATCGGCGAGCCGATCCCCGGCGACACCGCCGGCCCCCAGTGCGAATCTGAATGAGGGTGTCACTGGTTCTGCGGTGGGTGTCACTGGGTGGCTGCGGGCGTCTGGTCTGGGGTGATGCAGCGGGTGGTGTCATCGGGGTGATGCGCTGTTGGTGACACGGGGATG
>NZ_POTZ01001009.1 GCF_003236365.1 Streptomyces sp. NTH33 | reverse complement strand
ATCCCTGGCGAACGAGTCGTCCCAGCCGGGAGCGGGTGACGTTGATCGAGGGCTCGTCGGTGGGCAGGCCGAGGTGTTCGTGCAGGTCGCGGACGCGGAACACCTTCTCGGGGTCTTCGTTGAAGGCAGTCACGATGCGCTGGTAGACGGTGGCGGTCTCCGCGGAGGCCGGTTCGTGGTCGGGCGGGGCGAAGCCGTCGATGACCTTGCGGGTGGCGGCGAGCTCGGCCAGGCGGGCCTCGGCCTCGGCGAGGGCGGTGGTGAGCCGCTCGATCTGCTCGCGCAGGTGGTCGGCTCGTGCGGTGGTCTCGTCGTGTTCGGCCTGCAGCAGCCGCAGGAGTTCGCAGACGTTCACGCGGCCAGCTCCACGTCGTCGCGCCAGGCGGGGGTGGGGGTGGTGAGGCGGCGGAGCATGCCGGCGGTGGAGGCCCAGTAGACGCGGGAGGCCGCGTTGTCGGGCCGGTGGTCATAGTCTCGGGCGAGGCGGCGGTGGAGCATGAGGGTGCCGTTGACCTGCTCGACCACCCACCGTTTCGGTTGCGGGACGAAGCCTTTGCCCTGGTCGTCGGGGTTGCGCCGGACGACCTCGACGGTGATGTCCTTCACCGCTCCGTGGATGATCACGGCGTCCTTGAAGCCCTGGTCGACCAGGGCTTTCTCCAGGCGCATCCCGCATCGTTCGGCCGCTTGGTCCAGCAGGGCGATGCCGGCCTCGTTGTCGTGTGCGCTCGCGGCCAGGACCACCACGCCGATGATCAGGCCCATGACGTCCACGGCGAGCCCGCGCTTGCGGCCGGGCGTCTTCTTGTTCGCATCCAGTCCCGT
>NZ_POTZ01001008.1 GCF_003236365.1 Streptomyces sp. NTH33 | reverse complement strand
GCGTTGCACGAGGCGCTGAGCATGGCGGGGGCGGAGCGGGTGGAGCGGTCCAAGCGGCTGGCCGCCGCCGCGACCGCGCTTCCTCCCGCTCGGTGGTTCCTGGATCAGCTGGAGGAGCTGCGGGGCTGAGGGGGGACGGGCCCGCACCCACCCCCGCAGCGCCTCCGGCGCACCTAGGCGAGCCGCTCCGCCAACGTCCTCAGCAGCTCGACCACCCCGGCAGGGCCGTCCACCACCACATCCGCCCGTTCCGACAGTTCCGTGACCTCCGTGCTGCCGCTGCAGACCAGGACCCCCGGCAGGCCGTCCGAGCGGAGTTTCTCCACCGCGGCGTAGGCGGGGAGGTCGCCGAGGTCGTCGCCGGCGTAGAGGACCGAGGTGGGGGCGAGGTCGCGGACGTAGTCCAGGAGGGCGACGCCCTTGTCCATGCCCGGGGGGCGCAGTTCGAGGACCATGCGGCCGGGTTCGACGATCAGGCCGTGGCGGGTGGCCAGGTCGGTGAGGGGCTCGCGGAGCAGCTCGAAGGCGGCCTGGGGGTCGTCGGCGCGGCGGGTATGGACGGCGACGGAGCGGCCCTTCTCCTCGATCCAGGTGCCGTGCCAGGCGCCGACCCGGTCGAGGAGGCCGGGCAGCTCGGCGCGGACCGCGGCGACCCCGGGGTGCGGGGGCGGCGCGGTGACGGTGCCCGTGGCGGCGTCCCAGCGCTCGGCGCCGTAGTGGCCGAGGACGACGAGGTGGTCCAGACCGGGCACGCCCGCGAAGCCGCCGTGCCGTACCGCGACGCCGGCCGGGCGGCCGGTGACCACCGCCACGGCGGCCACCTTGGGGG
>NZ_POTZ01001007.1 GCF_003236365.1 Streptomyces sp. NTH33 | reverse complement strand
ACGGAAGCTCGGCACTGCTGAACCCCGTGTCCGTGCTGCGGGGCCGGGGCCGGGTGTGCTGCGGGCTGACGTACGTCTCCACCGGCCAGCTCGACCGCGCCCGTACCGTGCTGCGCCGCACCCTCGACCTGATGGAACCGGTGCTGGAGACCTCCGTCCCGGTCGTCGTCCTGGAGCCGAGCTGCGCCGCCGCCCTCCGTACCGACCTGCCGGAACTGCTGCCCGAGGACCCGCGCGCCCGCCGTCTGGCCGACCGCGTCCTGACCTTCGCCGAAACCCTCCGGCGCCACGCCCCGGGCTGGACCCCGCCCCGCCTGGACCGCCCGGTCGCCGGCCAGACCCACTGCCACCAGCACGCGGTCCTCGGCGACACGGCCGACCGGGACCTGCGTACGGCGGCGGGCCTGACCGGCGGGCTGTCCGGCGGCTGCTGCGGCCTGGCCGGGAACTTCGGTTTCGAGAAGGGCCACGGGGAGGTGTCGGCCGCCTGCGCCGAGGAACAGCTCCTGCCGTCGGTGCGGCAGGCGCCGGAGGGGGCGGTGATCCTGGCGGACGGCTTCTCGTGCCGTACGCAGCTGGAGCAGTTGGCGGGGGTGCGGGGACGGCACCTCGCGGAGGTGCTGGCGGAAGGACTGGCGGAGGGATCGACGGAGGGGCCGACGGAAAAACCGGGTGCGGACTGAGCCGGGAGTGAGACAGTGGTGTGCGGGTCTCATGCACCTGACTGAGTCCATTACCCTGGACCCACTAGTACATCGCGATGAACAAAACCCGAGCTCAACCCATGGATCGCCCCGTGACCACGCCCAGTGCCGCCGCCCCGTCCCCTTCGACG
>NZ_POTZ01001006.1 GCF_003236365.1 Streptomyces sp. NTH33 | reverse complement strand
ACCCTGAGGAGGTAGAGGTCGAGGGAGCCGGGACGGGCACTGCCCCGCCCCGGCTCCCTCGACCTCTACCTCCTCAGGGTCCCCGACGTTCGCGGCACCGCCCTCGACACGGCCGTACTGGACCCGACCGAACGGCAACGCGCTGCCGAACTGGCCCACGCGGGCGACCGGATCCGCTTCACCGCGGCCCACCTGGCGCTTCGCCGACTGCTGGGCACCTACCTCGGCACCAGCCCCCAGGACATCCGCTACGGCCGCGAGACCTGCCCGTGCTGCGGCGGACCGCACGGCCGGCCGACCGTCCTGGGCGCCACCCGCGAACTGCACTTCTCGCTCTCCCACCGGGGCGACCTCGTCCTCGTGGGAACGGCGGTGACCCCCATCGGCGTGGACGTGGACCTGATCGCCGACCCGGGCAGCGCCGCCGAACTCGCCGCGATGCTGCACCCGGCCGAACAGGCGGAGATCGAGGACCTGCCACCCGTTCGCCGACCCCGCGCGCTGGCCCGCCTGTGGACCCGCAAGGAGGCCTACCTCAAGGGCCTCGGCACCGGCCTCGGCCGCGACCCGGCGGCCGACTACGTGGGCTCCGGAGGCCCGGACGGTCCCTACCCGCCCACCGGTTGGACCCTCCTCGACATCCCCGTGGACCGCGGCTACGCGGCGGCGGTGGCCGTCCACGGCGCACTGACGACTCCGCTGCCCCGGATGAACCGGCTCTGACAAATCCGTTGTCAGGCCATGGCTCACCTCAGCCCGAGCCTGGGTCTGTCGCGGACGGGCGGCGGGCACGGACGCACAGGCCGTCCCCGCCGCCCCGCACTCTCTGGTCAGGCGTCGAG
>NZ_POTZ01001005.1 GCF_003236365.1 Streptomyces sp. NTH33 | reverse complement strand
CCGACCCGGTCTGGAACGTGGACCTGCGGCTGCCGGGCGGCCCCCACCTGGGCGGCCTGGACGCGTACTGGCCCGAGCAGGCGGTCGCGGTGGAGCTGGACACCCGCGCCTCCCGGCAGGGCGAGGACCCGCAGGGGGCGGAGTACGCCCGCAAGCGCGAGCACCTGGAGCGGCTGGGCATCACGGTCGTCCACGTCACCCCCCGGAAACTGCGCGACGCCCCGGAGCAGCAGGCGACGGTCGTCCGCACCGCCCTGATGGCCGCCGCCGACCGCGCCCCGGCCGCGTATGTCGTGGTGCTGCCCCGTTAGCGACGTGCCGCCCCGGTAGCGACGGCCCGGGGCGCATCAGGAGGGGAGGGGAGGGACCGCCGGGACGACCCCGGCGGTCCCTCCTCGTGCGCCGGGCACCGCCCTCGTCACGTGGCCGCCGTCTTCCCCGCCGGCGGGCGCTCGCGCCACAGGCGCAGCCCCGCGTCGACCAGGCCGACCCGGGGCAGTGCGGGGACCGCCTCCAGGGGGTGCCAGGCCGCGAGGTCCGTGGAGCCGCCCGTCTCGTGGCGCAGTTCGCCGCCGGTGACGCGGGCCTCGTAGAGGATGC
>NZ_POTZ01001004.1 GCF_003236365.1 Streptomyces sp. NTH33 | reverse complement strand
GGGGAAACCGGGGCGGGCCCGCTCGACCGGAGGCCGCGGCCGTGGGATCCGCGCCGTGCCGGGTATACGGACGTGTGGGTCCCGAGGTGCGGGCGATAAGGTGCGGTATGCCTTCGACGGTGTCTTCGACACGTCCCGGGACGGCAGGGAGACGGTGCGGACATCCCGTCACACGCGCGGTACAGGGGGGTGGACGGTGCGCGAAGGTGAGGACGTGTACTGCCTGGAGCTGTCGGCCGTGACCTTCGTCGACGCCGCCGGTGCCGGCGTACTCGCGGACGCCCCGCGGCGGCTCGGGCCGGGCCGCCGTACGGTGCCGCACCGGCCGCCGCCCGTGCCGTGCCGGGCAGGGGAAACGTTTCGGTCCGGCCTGCCGGGGATCGAGGTGCCGACGCCATGACCGCGACCGCGGAGCCCTTCGTCCACCCCGCCCTGTTCTACCGGGACGAGCAGGAGTACCTCGCGGGCACCGTGCCCTTCGTGCGCGAGGGGCTCCGGTCCGGCGAGCCGGTGGCGGTGGCCGTACCCGGCGAGAACCTGCGGCTGATCGAGGACGCGCTGGGCGCGGACGCCGGCGCCGTACGGCTGCTGGACATGCGCGAGGCCGGGCGCAACCCGGGCCGGATCATCCCGGGGGTGCTGCACGCCTTCGCCGACGCCCAGCAGGCCGGCCGCCGGGTGCGGATCGTCGGCGAGCCGGTCTGGGCCGGCCGGACACGGGCCGAGTACCCGGCCTGTGCCCAGCACGAGGCGCTGATCAACGCGGCGTTCCAGGGCCGCGAGGTCACCATCCTGTGCCCGTACGACGCCGCCCGCCTCGACGAGCGGACCCTCGCCGACGCCCACGCCACCCAC
>NZ_POTZ01001003.1 GCF_003236365.1 Streptomyces sp. NTH33 | reverse complement strand
CCGGGGTGCTCAGCAGGTCCCGCAGCTCGTCGGGGTCCTGGTGACGGGGGTCGAGCCAGGCGTCGTAGTGGTCCGGGGTGAGGGCGAGCGGCATGCGGGGGTGGACGCGGCCGGCGGCGTCGGCGGCCTCGGTGGTGATGACGGTGCAGGTCGTCAGCCAGGCGGCGGGGTCGTCGTCCCGCTCCACCTCCGGATCGCGCCAGTACTCGTACAGTCCGGCGAGCGCCATCAGCCGGCCGTCCTCGGGGCTGATGAAGTACGGCTGCTTGCGGGTCCTGCCTTTTGTTCCGGACGTGATCTGCTGCCATTCGTAGAAGCCGTCGGCGGGCAGCAGGCAGCGGCGTTTGACGAAGGCGCGGCGGAAGGCGGGCTTCTCGTGCACGGTCTCGGCCCGTGCGTTGATCAGCCGGGCGCCGATCCGCACGTCCTTCGCCCAGGACGGGACCAGTCCCCAGCGCAGCGGTCGCAGCTCCCTGCGCACGGAGGCGGCCTCACGGTCCTCCCGCGGGGCCCGTTCCAGTACGGCCCACACCCGGTTGGTCGGGGCGACGTTCCAGCTGGGCTCCAGCGCCTCCTCCGGGCACCACTCGGTGACCCTGAAGTGCTGGGCCAGGTCCTCGGGGCTGCGGGTGGAGACGTAACGACCGCACATGGGGCCTCACCCAGGGAAGGTCACATTTACGTATCGGACATATTGCACTTCAATCTTCACACGAGGCACACACGTTCGCTTAGTGGTCGCCCTCGGAAGTTCTTCGGGGGTTGACTGCAGAGTCGGTGTGGTGTCTGGTATCCCGACTTGCCGGATCGCCACTGCGTCGAGGTTGATGTCGTGGACTCCTCTGCGGGCGTCGC
>NZ_POTZ01001002.1 GCF_003236365.1 Streptomyces sp. NTH33 | reverse complement strand
GCGTCAACACCAGAACGAAACGGATCATGCGGCAGATGCACGGCCGCGCCGGATTCGACCTCCTCCGCCACCGTATCCTCCTGCGCTGATGGCTACCCGCCGTCACCACCGACTACGGGCCAGACCCAATTTAACGGCTGATCTTGGTTGCTGAGTGGTCAGTTGTTGCTCGGGGTCAGGCGGCCCTCGAAGGCGATCTGGAAGGCGTTCAGGGGCGCCTTCCAGCGGATGGTCCACCGCTTGCGGCCCTTCCCCGTTGGGTCCAGGCTCATCAGCGCCATGTAGACGCACTTGAGGGCGGCGGCCTCGTTGGGGAAATGTCCGCGGGCCCGGACGGCCTTGCGTATGCGGGCGTTGACACTCTCGATCGCGTTCGTCGAGCAGATCACCTTGCGGATCTCGACGTCGAAGGAGAGGAAGGGCACGAACTCGGCCCAGGCGTCCGACCACAGCTTCACGATCGCCGGATACTTCCTCCCCCACGTCTCCTGGAACTCCAGGAACCGCTCCATGGCCGCATCCTCACTGGGGGCGGTGTAGACGGGGCGGATTCAACTGGTCGTCGCAACACCGGCTTATGCTGATCGTAGATGATCGTTGAGGGCTTCCGCGGGTGTCCTCCAGCCGAGGATTTTACGGGGACGGGAGTTGATGACCGTGGCGATGGCGGCCAGTTCGTCGCCGCTCCATCGGGACAGGTCGGTGCCCTTGGGGAAGTACTGGCGCAACAGCCCGTTGACGCTTCTATGTCAAGCGGCGAGCCGGTGTTGGGTGATGTGATGCTGCCAGGAAGCTCGGTCTTGGGTCATGACGCGGTGGATGACGTCGATCAGGTGGCGTTTGAGGACGCGTCGGG
>NZ_POTZ01001001.1 GCF_003236365.1 Streptomyces sp. NTH33 | reverse complement strand
GCTGGAACCGATGACCGGGCGCACGGAGAAAACGTCTCGCGCCCGGTCATCGGTTCCAGCAGGGTGGGAGCATGACAGCGCGACGGGTGTTCCACGAGGGCCGGCGGACGGGATGAGACCACCGGCGACAATGGACCCCGTGCGCTACCGCATCCTCGGCACCACTCAGGCGCTCCGCCCCGACGGCACCCTCGTTCCGGTCGGCGGGGCGCGGCTGCGTGCCCTGCTGACCGTGCTCGCCCTGCGGCCCGGCCGTACGGTGCCGGTGGGCGTCCTGGTCGACGAGGTGTGGGACGGCGACCCGCCCGCCGACGCCACGGGCGCGCTGCAGGCGCTGGTGGGGCGGCTGCGCCGGGCGCTCGGCGCCGGTGCGGTGGCCTCCGCGGAGGGCGGCTACCGGCTCACCGCCGCCGCGGACGACATCGACCTGCACCGCTTCGAACGGCTGGCGGGCGAGGGCCTGCGCGCGCTGGCCGACGGCGACCACGCGAAGGCCGCCGTCGTCCTCGACGACGCCCTCGCCCTGCTGTTCGCCGTCCGCCACCCGGGCCTCGACCTGCGCGCGGTCGGCTGTGTCGCCGGGAACACGGACGTGGACCAGGTGGTACGGAACACGCTGACCGTCCTGGAACAGGCGGGCGCACCCACCGTTCCCGTGGCCCGGGGCGCCGAGCGGCCGCTGCTCGAGCCCCTGCGCACCGCCCACCACGTGCACGGCCGGGACGGCATGGGCGACCTCGGGCTGCCCGCACCGGCCCGCCGGCCCGCAGAGGTGGACGCGGTGATGCTGCTGCGCCACGCGATCCTGGCCTCGCCCCGCCCGGTCACGCTGGTCCCCACCGCTCCCCTGACCAACAT
>NZ_POTZ01001000.1 GCF_003236365.1 Streptomyces sp. NTH33 | reverse complement strand
GCGTTGGCGGGGCCCATGTGCGCGTAGTACGCGGGGATGTCGTCGAGTTCGGCGAGCAGGCGGGCGACGAAGGAGTCCACGTCCGTGGTGAGCGCCGTGTTGACGGTCTTCTCCTTGCCGATGGTGGTGGCGTCCCCCTCGGCCTGCGCGGAGGAGCAGAAGCTGCCGAAGCCGTGCGTGGGCAGCACGGACGTCTCGTCCGGCAGCTCGGCCGCCAGGCGGTGGGCGGAGGCGTGCTGGGCGCGGGCCAGCCGCTCGGTCAGACGGGGCTCCACCAGGTCCGGGCGGCCCACCGTGCCGATCAGCAGCGAACCGCCGGTGAACGCGGCCACCGGCTGCCCCTGCTCCCGCAGCACGTACGAGGTGTGGTGCGGGGTGTGACCCGGGGTGGCGACGGCCCGCAGTTCGAGTCCGGCGCCGACGGTGACGGTGTCGCCGTCGGCCACCGGCACCCGCGCGAACGACACCCGCGCGCCGGCCGGCACCAGGTAGGCGGCGCCCGTCACCCGGGCCAGCTCCAGGCCACCGGTGACGTAGTCGTTGTGGATGTGGGTCTCCACCACGTGCGTGATCCGCACCCCGCGCCGGGCCGCTGCCACCAGGACCTGGTCGAAGTCGCGCGGCGGGTCCACCGCCACGGCCGTCTGCTCGCCTCCGGCCAGGTAGCTGCGGTTGCCGAGGCCTTCGAGCTCAATGGTGTCGATGAAGAACACGGGGATGTTCCCTTCCACGAAATTACCCCCCCGGGTATGCGTATCACCGTAACACGAGTACCCCGGGGGGTATTCCGGTGTGTCCGTCAGCGCTTCCTCGCGTGTGCGCAGCGGTTCGCCCCGACCGTCCACGGGGAGGGGGCCTCATGGG